>JASJDQ010000151.1 GCA_030065075.1 Paracoccaceae bacterium
GATAGCAAATCCCGTGTTACCTTGTGGATAACTTGAAAGCTCCGGCGAAAAGATCGGAGTGCGAGGCAGGCAGAAGGCAGTGATCACGTGACGATATCCGGCGTCGTCCTTCGGGCATTTTCGGTTCTCTTTTTCCTTTCTGTTCCGATTGCGGTGGCGGCTGCGCCCTATGCCGCCATGGTGATCGACGCCCGCACCGGCAAGGTGCTGCATTCACGAAACGCGGATACCCGGCTGCACCCCGCCTCGCTGACCAAGATGATGACGCTTTACGTGGCCTTCGACGCTATCGAGCGTGGGGAGATCAGCCTCGACAAGATGGTGACGATCTCCCGGAAGGCGGCGGCCGAGCCGCCCTCGAAACTCGGGCTGAAGGCGGGGCAGAAAATCAAGCTGCGGTATCTGCTCAGGGCCGCCGCGGTGAAATCCGCGAATGACGCGGCAACCGCGATCGGAGAGGCGATTTCAGGCTCCGAGGCTGCCTTCGCGCGCCGCATGAACCGGATGGCCGCGGCGATGGGCATGGATCGGACCACCTTCAAGAACGCCCATGGCTTGACGGAAACGGGCCATCTCTCCACCGCTCGGGACATGACGACGCTGGGGCGTCACGTGTTCTACGACTTTCCGGACTACTACAACCTGTTCTCGCGCAAGCAGACGAGCGCGGGCACCAAAACCGTGTCGAATACGAACCGGCGGCTTCTCGGCTCATATCGCGGCGCGGACGGGATCAAGACGGGGTACACACGCGCCGCGGGCTATAACCTCGTCGCCTCCGCCGAGCGGCGGGGGGAACGGGTGATCGCAACGGTTTTCGGCGGAAGATCCGTGTCTTGGCGGAACGCGCGGGTGGCCGAGCTTCTGGATATGGGCTTCGATCGTTCGCCGTCGCGCGTGGCCGTCGTGAAGCCGCGCCGTCCGGTCGTGGGGGGCGAGGCGCTGCCTGGCAAGGTTGTCCGGACCACGGGGCTTGTGACGCGATCGCCGCGTCCTTTGGGCCGTCCGGTCTAGACGCCCGATGAAGGCGTGCTTGTGGCGATGAACGAAGGAATTACCGATGCGCTGGCGGAAGTGGCCGTATCGGACACGACCATCACCGTCCCCGAGCCGGCCCCGCCTGCGGTTCAGGCGGCGAGCCTTGCCGGTGCCTTCCTGCGGCCCGCGCCACGGCCGCGCGCCGAAGCTGTGGAAATCGCAGAAGCCGAGGAACCGGTTGTTGTCACACGCCTTTCCACGAGCGGGGGGCAGCATTGGGCGATCAATGTCGGCCGGTATACGACCCGGGACGAGGCGGAGCGTGTGCTTCTGCAAACGGCGCTTGTGGAGATCTCGACGCTCGACGACGCGCTTCGGAAAGTGGTGCGCTCGCCCCAGGGCTGGGAGGCGAATTTCGTCGGCCTGAGCGAAGAGCGCGCAGAACTGGCCTGCCGCAGGCTCCACGCGCAGAACGTGAATTGCATTCCCGTCGGGCCGGGCTGAGGCCGATGAAAACCCGAAGTATTTTCAAGGCTTTGGATGGGGCACATCTTGATGATGCGCTGTTCGGCGGTCATGTCTTTCCCGCGCATTCGCAAGGAAGACCAAATGCCCAATCTAAACCGCCGCATATTCCTGGCCGTCACCGTCTCTGGCGCGGCCGTACGCGCCTTACCGTCTCTTGCCACGAAACCGGCGGGGAAGCGCATCCTGACGCTCGTCTATGACAAATCGCTCGGCATGATGCGGGCAGTCGACCGGTTGGTGAAGTAGCAAGATTTCCGAACAACTCGTGACGTGTACGTTCGGTGAAGCCCGGATTCGTGACGTTTTTTACGCGTTTCAAGAGAGGCGGAAACCGGTTTGTACGCCCGGGAGGTCTTGCGAGTTCATCGTTTCTTGCCAGAAAGCGCGCGCTCTCGCGCACATGCGATTTTTGAGTTGGGCTCCGTCCCGCTCCGGACCGGGTTCGGAGCTCCCCGGGACATTTTGGAACCGGCGAAGATCAGAGACGGGACACGACAACTTCGGCGAGCGCGCGTGACGGCAGTGCCATCCCCGCCAATCGGGACAATTTCATGCGCAAGAAGGACGTCTGCCCCCATCTTAGAGAATTGCCGGGTTCTCGGCCTTGGAGCGTCACGCCAATTCGGAGAGGCGGGCGAGGGCGGTCTCGAGCCGCGTGAGTTCCTCGCGTTTGGAGGTTGCCAGTTCCTCGGTTTCCTGGACGACGTCTTCGCCTGCGTTTTCGCGGAACTTGGGGTTCTTGAGACGTCCCTCGAGGCCGCCGACATCCTTCTGGAGTTTGCCGACAGTCTTCTCAAGCCGCGCCTTTTCCGCGCCCGCGTCAATCAGGCCTTCGAGCGGGAGCGCGAAGGTGCCGCCTTCTACGGCGATCGTGGGCGCGCCTTTGGGGGCGGTGTCGGTGGAGTCGCGGCCCGCGATCCCGGCTTCGCGGTCGGCGGTGATGAGGGTTTCGTTGGCGGCCCACATGGCATCCTGCGCGGGATCGAGGGCAAGTTGGAGGAGGGTGACCTTTTCCTTTTTCGGCACGTTCATCAGGCCGCGGACGGAGCGGGTTTTCTCGATGAGGTCGCGGACCCAGTTGAGTTCCGCGACCGCGTTTTCGTCGATCATCTCAGGCCCATAGGTTGGCCAGTCGGCGTGGACGCACATTTTGGCGCGGCTCGGTGCGGAGAGACCCCAGAGCTCTTCGGTGATGAAAGGCATGATCGGGTGGAGCATGATCAGAAGCTGGTCGAGCGCCCAGGCCATGGTCTGGCGGGTCTCATCAGCCACTTCCGTCTGCATCAGCGGTTTCGAGAATTCGAGGTACCAGTCGCAATAGGTGTAGGTGAAAGCGTAGAGCGTGTTCGCCGCATCGTTGAAACGGAAGGCGGCGAGGGCCTCGTCGAGGGCCATCCGGGTTTTCGCGACCTCGCCGATGATCCACTTGTTGACGGAGTGGGTGGCGGCGTCCGGCGTGCGGGTGGCGACGTCGAAGACGCCGTTCATCTCCGCGAAGCGGGCGGCGTTCCAGAGCTTGGTGGTGAAGTTGCGGTAGCCCTGGATGCGTTGGGTGGAAAGCTTTAGGTCGCGGCCCATCGCGGCCATGGCAGTGAGCGTGAAGCGGACCGCGTCGGCGCCGTATTCGTCGACGAGTTCGAGGGGATCCAGCACGTTGCCGAGGGATTTCGACATCTTCTTGCCCTTCTCGTCGCGGACGAGCGCGTGGACATAGACGGTGTCGAAGGGGTGCTGGCCGACGGTGGCGTATTGCATCATCATCATCCGGGCGACCCAGAAGAAGATGATGTCGAAGCCGGTGATGAGGACCGAGGTGGGGAAGTATTTCTTCAGCTCGTCAGTTTCCTCGGGCCAGCCGAGGGTGCCGATTGGCCAGAGGCCGGAGGAAAACCAGGTGTCGAGGACGTCGGGGTCGCGCCAGACCGGGTAGACAAGGTTCGTTGGGTCCTGATCGACCGTGTATTTCGCGAGGCTGGCGGCAATGGCGTCGATGGCTTCGGCGCGATTGGCAACCTCGACGACGCGCGCATGATGGAGAGGCGTTGGCAAATCGGCGAGCACGTCCCCGAACAGACCCGAGACGATGTCGAAACTGGGCGCTGCGTGGTGCCGTTCGTCGCCTTTCAGAAGCGATTGTTCGGAGAGAAGGCGCATGATTTCGGGCGTATCCAAGGCGCCGTCGCCTTCGTCATCGACAAAGCCCTTGCCAGTCAGATCGAAGCCATACCAGACCGGGATCTGGTGCCCCCACCAGAGTTGGCGGGAGATGCACCAGGGTTCGATGTTCTCGAGCCAGTTGAAATAGACTTTTTTGTGCTGCTCGGGGAGGATTTCGGTGGTGCCGTTTCGGACGGCCTCCAGCGCGGGGCCGACGATCTTGTCGGTCGCGACGAACCATTGGTCGGTGAGCATCGGCTCGATGACGACCTTGGAGCGGTCGCCGTAGGGCGCCATGATTTTCTTGGCTTCGACGAGGGGGGCGGGATCGGCAGCATGATCTTCGTCCGGTTTCGCGGCGACCAGACCAAGGCGAGGGTCATCGGCACGGGTCATGACCGCCAGACCCTCTTCCGTGATTTGCTCCACAACGCGCGCGCGGGCGACAAACCGGTCAAGGCCGCGGAGGTCCTCGGGGACGAGGTTGATCGTGTCGGCTTCAGCCTCGGTCAGCGTACGGTCGCCTTGCGCGACAGCCATCGCAACGGCTGCGGCATCCTCATAGGGCAAACCATCGTCGCGCATGTCGCCCTTGGTGTCCATCAGGCGGTACATGGGGATGCTGCCGCGTTTGGCGACCTGATAGTCGTTGAAGTCGTGTGCGCCGGTGATCTTGACCGCGCCCGAGCCGAAGTCGGGGTCGGGGTACTCATCGGTGATGATCGGGATCAGGCGGCGGTGATCCTTCGGGCCAACGGGAATTTCGCAAAGCTTGCCAACGATGGGCGCATAACGCTCATCCGAGGGGTGGACCGCGACAGCGCCGTCGCCGAGCATGGTCTCGGGGCGCGTGGTGGCAATTGATATATAGTCGCGGGTTTCGCGAAGGACCTCGTTTCCGTCCTCGTCCTTCTCGACGTATTCATAGGTGACGCCGTCGGCGAGCGGGTATTTGAAGTGCCACATGTGGCCGTCGACTTCGATGTTCTCGACCTCGAGGTCGGAGATGGCGGTTTCAAAATGCGGGTCCCAGTTCACCAGGCGTTTGCCGCGATATATCAGCCCGTCCTCGTACATCTTGACAAAGACCTTGATGACGGCGTCGTGGAAGTTGCCGTCCTCGCCTTCGGGCGCGCCGGGGGCGCCGGACATGGTGAAGGCCTCGCGGCTCCAGTCACACGAGGCGCCGAGGCGTTCAAGCTGACCCTTGATGTTGCCGCGCGAGCGGACCTTTTGTTCCCAGACTTTCTGGGTGAAGGCTTCGCGGCCCAACTCGCGGCGGCCCGGCTGCTGGGTTTCCATCAGGTAACGCTCGACCACCATCTGTGTGGCGATCCCGGCGTGGTCCGTGCCCGGCTGCCAGAGCGTGTCGTGGCCGCGCATCCGGTGCCAGCGCGTCAGGATGTCCTGCAGCGTGTTGTTGAAGGCATGACCCATGTGGAGCGCGCCGGTCACGTTGGGCGGCGGGATCATGATGGAGAAGGTTTCGTCAGACGATGCGTTGGCGCCAGCCTTGAACGCGCCGCTTTCCTCCCAGCGGGCGTATATGCGGTGTTCGGCTTCGTGTGCGTCGAAGGTCTTGTCCATGCGATCGGTCCCTTGCAGTCGGAGGTGATTTAGCCTTCTCCCGAGCCGAGGGAAAGGCTGATTGCCCGTGGAATTTGCGTATTTGAGGCAAGATGAAGAGTTGTTTTGCCTGACTTGAAAAATCTGAGCGCGGAAGGCTGGACACGGGGGGTGTCTCCGCTAGGGTTTCCGACAAGAACGGAGGCATCTCACCCATGGAAAAGTTCGGCAAATCCCAACCCGTCAAGCGATTGGAAGACACCCGGTTTCTGACCGGTCAGGGGCGCTATATCGACGATATCGCGCCCGACGGGGCAGTGCACGCGGTGTTCGTGCGGTCTCAGGTAGCGCATGGACGTTTTCAGCCCGTTGACCTGGGCGAGGTGCGAGCGATGCCGGGCGTCGTCGCAGCCTATGCGGCCGAAGACCTGGAGGCCATGGGCATCGATTACGTGATGCGGGGCGAACTGGTCGACAACGCCGATGGGTCGAAAGGGGCTGATGTAGCGCGCCCCTTGCTGGCGCGCGGCAAGGTGCGGTTCGTCGGCGAGGCGATCACAATGATCGTGGCCGAAACCAGGGATGCCGCGAAGGACGCGGCAGAGGCGCTTTGGGTGGACACCGAAAGCCTGCCGGCCAAGGTCGATTTCACCGAAGCCGGTGGCGAAGCCATTCATGACGAGACGCCGGACAATGTTTCGTTTGATTGGAGCGTCGGCGACCATGCGGCGGTTGAAGCGGTGTTCCAGAGTGCCGCGCATGTGGTCAAGACGCGGGTGGTGGACAGCCGCGTCATCGCCAACTCGCTGGAGCCGCGCGGGTGCTATGCCGACTGGGATGGAGAGCGGCTGCATTTCAACTACGGCGGGCAGGGTGTGTGGGGCACAAAGACGGCGATGGCGACCTGCCTGGGGCTGGACGAAGAGGCGGTGCATGTGATGACGCCGGATGTCGGTGGCGGGTTCGGCATGAAGGGCTTCGACTACCCGGAGTATTTCGTGGTGGCGGCGGCGTCGAAGGCCTTGGAGCGTCCGGTGCGTTGGATGTCTGAGCGCACCGAGGGCATGCTGACCGACAATGGCGGGCGCGATCTGATCAGCGAGAGCGAGTTGGCCTTTGATGCTGACCTGAAACTGATCGGTTACCGTGTGGATACGGTCTGCAATCTGGGGGCCTATAACTCGGGCTATGCCCAGTTCATTCAGTCCGAGCTTTTCGCCAAGGTGGCACAAGGGGTCTATGACGTTCGCGACGTGGCTTTGCGGTGTCGGGGCATTCACACGAACACGACCCAGATCGACGCCTATCGCGGAGCCGGACGGCCCGAGGCAATCTTTACGCTGGAACGCTCGATGGACAACGCGGCGCGGACGCTGGGGGTCGATCCATTGGAGTTGCGCCGGAAGAGCTTCATCCGGCCGGACAAGTTTCCATACAAGACCGTCCTGGCCGACACCTATGACGTGGGAGAATTCGACAAGGTTCTGACGCGGGCCGAAAGCGAAAGCGATTTGGCAGGCTTTGCGGCGCGCCGCGCAGCCTCGGAGGCGGCAGGCAAGCTCCGGGGGCTTGGGCTTTGCTATTACATCGAATCCATCCTGGGCGACCCGAGCGAACATGCCCGGGTGATATTCGAAGAGGATGGAACCGTCAGCCTTTATGTCGGCACGCAATCGAACGGGCAGGGGCATGAAACCGTCTTCGCCACCTTCCTGTCGGATCACACGGGCATTCCGGTCGAGGCCATCCGGATCGTCCAGGGCGACAGCGATATGATCCCGGCAGGCGGCGGCACCGGCGGCTCGCGGTCGGTCACGACTCAGTCGGCGGCCACCTTGACGACTGTGGGAACAATCGTGACGCAATTTGCGGATTATCTTGGAGAGAAAAACAATACTGAGGGCGTCGAATTCGACGACGAGGTATTTCGCATACCCGGATCGAACGAAACGCCGTCAATGCTGGATGTCGCGGCGATGGCGCGGGCAGATGGCCGGAACGAGCTCTTGGATGTGCGCGAAAAGTCGACGCTGCCCGCGATGTCCTTCCCGAACGGAGCCCATGTGGCCGAGGTCGAGATCGACCCCGATACCGGCGTGGCACGTGTTGTGCGCTACAGCGTGACGGACGATTTCGGAAACCTCATCAATCCGACGCTGGCCGAAGGCCAAGTGCACGGAGGTGTGGCGCAAGGGATCGGCCAAGCCCTTACGGAACAAGTGATTTATGACGATGACGGGCAATTGCTGTCGGGGTCGTTCATGGACTACGGGATGCCGCGCGCCGATGACCTGCCGATGATTTCCTTCGCTTCGGAGCCCACGCCGTCGACCACCAACCCGATGGGCATGAAAGGTTGTGGAGAGGCTGGAACCGTCGGGGCCTTGGCTGCCGTTGCAAACGCTGTCGCGGATGCCTTGTCGACCCGAGATGTCGCGATGGTGGACATGCCGTTTACGTCCGCAAAGGTCTGGCGGGCGCTCAATGGCGCCATGGCGGCGGAGTAACACGTTAACCCACGTTCATGCGAGCGTTCGTCACATTTGTGGAATTGTAACTTCTACCGCCATAGCTTGAGGGTATGAGCAATTGGCGTGATATCCCATGATGTTACAGGATCGCATACGCGACCTGCTCGGGTTCTTCCGCCGGACCGAGCGCACGGTGCAGCAGCACTCGCGCGAGCCTGTGGACCACGTTGTAGTGCTGGATGGCACGATGTCGTCGCTCGACGAGGGCGAAGAAACCAACGTCGGCCTGATCTACAAACTTCTGAACGAAGCCGCGCAGGATAGCAGGATCGGGATCTTTTACGAGGCCGGGAACCAGTGGGAAGACTGGTCGAAAACCATGGACATTATCGAGGGGCGTGGCATAAACCGACAGATCCGTCGGGTCTATGGCTGGCTGGCGACGCGCTATCGTCCGGGCGACCGGATCTTCCTGATCGGTTTTTCGCGCGGCGCTTATGCGGCGCGGTCTCTGGCAGGCGTGATCGGCGAGGTGGGGCTTCTGACGCGCGAGCATGCGACCGAGCGGATGGTGGGCGAGGCGTACAAGCATTACAAGGAAGACACCGGCGTCATGACCGCGCAAGCGTTTCGGCGGGCCTATTGCTATGATGAAACGCCGATCGAGATGATCGGGGCGTTCGACACGGTGAAATCCCTGGGCTTTCGGGCGCCGTTCGTGGTGCGCTGGGCCGAGATCAAGCATTCGTACCACAACCACGCTTTGGGGACCCATGTGAAGCGCGGCTTTCATGCGCTGGCGCTTGATGAGACGCGGGAAGCCTTTGCACCGGTCCTATGGCAATGTCCCCCTGGCCACCCGGGCGAGGTCGAACAGGTCTGGTTTCGGGGCAGTCATGGCGATGTCGGAGGCCAACTGACCGGCAAGCACTCGGCCCGAATGCTGTCGAATATTCCGCTGGTGTGGATGCTAGAAAAGCTCGATGCCTGCCAGTTGCCACTGCCTGACGATTGGCGCGCGCGCTTTCCGATGGACCCGGACGCCGAAGGCGTCGGGAACTGGCGTGGATGGGGAAAATACTTTCTGGCACGCAAGAAACGCGTTGTCGGGACGGACCCTTCCGAGAGCATCCATCCGACCGCCATCGGTCGGTCGCCACGCGCCGAAGGAATAGGGGAGCCTGCGACGTCGACCTGAGGGTACGGCGCGTAAACGAATTCTTAACCGCGAAAGCGCCGCCGTTCTCGCACCCCTAGGGTGGGGTGAAACTCTTTGGGATTTCATAAAAAACCGGCGTCGGAGTCGACGTTTCTTGTGCGGCTCCCCAAGGGCCATCTGCGTTTGGCATCGACGGGGCACTTTGTCTGTGACGCTCTTGAAGGCGAACTCGCGAACCGCCGGGGTAAGTGCCTGACATTGTCCGAGCGGCTGCTATGCGACCTTTTCGAAAGCCGTCTCGGGAGCAAGACCCAGTGCGTGCACGACGTTACGGGTCATTTTCGGGTCGTTCAGTGTGTAGAAATGCAGGTGGTCGACTCCGCCATCCAGCAGCTTTGTGCAAAGCTGCGTGCAGACCGCCGTGGCAAGCAGTTCGGTCCGGCCATCCCGTTCGGCCACCTCGAAGGCTTGCGCCAGATGCGCGGGGATCGGCGTGCCACAGGATTGCGCGAGCCGCTGGACGCCTGACCATGATTGGATGGGCAGGATGCCCGGCAGAATCGCCGCCGTGATCCCGGATGCCGCGCACGCGTCGCGGAACCGGAAAAAACTGTCGGCATCGAAAAAGAACTGCGTGATCGCGCGTGTGGCCCCGGCGTCGATCTTGGCCTTCAGCCAGTCGATGTCCGACTGCATATCTGCAGCTTCCGGGTGCCGGTCGGGGTAGGCGCCGACGGTGAGCTCGAATTGGCCGGTGTCAGCCAACGCGCGGATCAATTCGATCGAAGTCTTGAAGCCATCTGCCCGGGGCTTGAAAGCGCCGCTGCCCTTCGGTGGGTCGCCGCGAAGCGCCACGATCTGGCGCACGCCCGCCTCGGCATAGCGTTGGGCGATCTTGAGCGTTTCCACGCGGGAGGCATCAACACAGGTCAGATGCGCCGCGACATCGAGGCCGGTGTGCCGACCGATGGCGGTGACGGCTTCATGTGTCAGTTGGCGCGTGGTTCCGCTCGCCCCGTAGGTGACGGAGACGAAGTCGGGCTGGGTGTGCTGCAGCGCACGCAGGGTTTCCCATAGCTTGAACGAGGCGTCGATCGAGCGGGGCGGGAAGAATTCGTAAGAAATGGTCGCAGGCATGGGGACTCCTAGGTTCCGGACCTTGTCTCATACCCCTAT
>JASJDQ010000152.1 GCA_030065075.1 Paracoccaceae bacterium
TCAAATATCCTGGGGGAGCGCGAGGGGGCAACGCCCCCTCGCTCGCCGCGACGCGCGACCGCGCGGCGCAATCCCTGTTTGACAGGGCGTCAGGTGGCGCTTACGCTCGCGAGCCATGAACAAGGTCCGTCATATCCCGATGCCGCGCGCGCTTCGCGCCGACCTGCTTCTGCTTCTCCTTAGCCGCCTCTGAGCGTGCCTTCCCGGCGCGACCGCTCAGAGGGGTTTCAGCGCCGATAAGACACCGCTAAAGGAGACATCCATGAACACGATCAATCTTTCCGAGAAGCTCGACCGTTTCTCGTCGCACTGGGACCCGCATGTCGTTGCCGACTACAACGACAATGACGTGATGGTCGTCAAATTCCAGGGCGAGTTCCCTTATCACAAGCACGATGACACGGATGATTTCTTCCTCGTCCTCGACGGCGAGATGGAAATGGACATCGACGGCGAAGCACCCCGGCGCGTCGGTGCAGGTGAGATGTTCATCGTGCCGAAAGGCGTCGTGCACAGGCCCCGGGCGGTAGCGGAATGCAAGGTTCTGCTGATCGAGCCCAAGGGCGAACCCAACTCCGGTGACGCAGACCGCGAACCGGCCCCGAAACCCCGTATCTGAGGAGGCGAACATGGCAGACAAGGAACATGTGCTGATCTTCGACACGACATTGCGCGACGGCGAGCAAAGCCCGGGCGCCACCATGAGCCACGACGAAAAGCTCGAGATCGCCGAACTTCTGGACGACATGGGTGTTGATATCATCGAAGCCGGCTTCCCAATTGCCTCCGAAGGGGACTTCCAGGCGGTATCCGAAATTGCGAAGCGCGCGAAGAACGCGGTAATCTGCGGCCTCAGCCGCGCCAACTTCAAGGACATCGACCGCTGCTGGGAGGCTGTGAAACACGCTGAAAAGCCGCGCATCCACACCTTCATCGGGACCTCGCCGCTCCACCGCGCCATTCCGAACCTTGACATGGATCAGATGGCCGAGCGCATCCATGATACCGTCACGCACGCCAGGAACCTTTGCGATAACGTGCAATGGTCGCCCATGGATGCGACGCGAACCGAGTGGGACTATTTGGCCCGTGTGGTCGAAATCGCGATCAAGGCGGGCGCCACGACGATCAACATCCCCGATACGGTCGGCTATACGGCACCGCGCGAGAGTGCGGACATCATCCGGAAGTTGATCGAACAGGTCCCGGGCGCGGACGAAGTCGTTTTTGCCACGCACTGTCACAACGACCTTGGCATGGCGACGGCAAACGCGCTCGCCGCTGTCGAAGGCGGCGCGCGTCAGATCGAGTGCACCATCAACGGCCTTGGCGAACGTGCGGGAAATACGGCGCTCGAAGAGGTGGTGATGGCACTCAAGGTGCGTGGCGACATCATGCCCTTCGAGACCGGCATCGACACGACGAAGATCATGCACATCTCGCGCCGTGTCTCGACAGTCAGCGGGTTCCCGGTGCAATTCAACAAGGCCATTGTTGGCAAGAACGCCTTTGCGCATGAAAGTGGCATCCACCAGGACGGGATGCTGAAGAATTCCGAGACGTTCGAGATCATGCGCCCCGAAGACATCGGCTTGTCCGAGACCAACATCGTCATGGGCAAGCATTCCGGCCGGGCGGCTCTTCGTTCGAAGCTCAAGGAACTTGGATACGATCTGGCCGACAACCAGTTGAACGACGTCTTTGTCCGGTTCAAAGCTCTGGCGGACCGCAAGAAAGAGGTATTTGAAGACGATCTGATCGCCCTGATGCGGGACCAGGAGTCCGGCGAGGAATACGACCGTATCCAGGTCAAATTCCTTCGCGTGATCTGCGGCACCGAGGCACCGCAATCGGCGGATCTGACGCTGACCATCGATGGCAAAGACCATCAGGTGACGGCGCAGGGCGATGGACCGGTCGACGCGACCTTCAATGCCGTGAAGGCACTTTTCCCACACAACGCGCACCTTCAGCTTTATCAGGTGCATGCCGTCACCGAAGGCACGGATGCCCAGGCCACGGTCAGTGTGCGGATGGAGGAAGATGGGCGCATCACCACCGGGCAGTCGGCTGACACCGACACGGTGGTGGCCAGCGCCAAAGCTTATGTCAACGCGTTGAACCGCCTTCTGGTCCGCCGTCAGAAATCGGACCCGGACGCAGACGTCAAGCAGGTCTCTTACAAGGACGCCGGCTAGGCGGGCTCAGGCGTCGCGGCGCCAATAACACTCGGCGCCGCGAATTTCGTCCGTATTGTAGTCGAAACGAATTCAATTCGTTCGCTATTGACCCGCTGTTGCAAGAAAGAGGTGAAATTGGCCGTAAATACTTAATATCGTGCCCAAATTCTGCCATATTTCTGACAGAAAGTCGCCTTTAATGCCTCCGTGTTCTGGAGGTTGTTTGGTGTAATTTAGTGGTGGGTTGCGCAAATGTTTCGCGTGGTTGTTTTTGCTTCTGTTTCCGCTGGTCTCCTCATGGGCATGGGGTTGCTGCCCGCGCCCGAGGTCGAGGATATTCCAGAATTCTCCGTCCCGGATATCAGTCTTCCCGAACCTTCGATCGCCTTTGCGGATTTGAAGCTCAGTTTGCCTGAATTCGGCAAGCCCAAAGAAATCGTCGTTGCGCGTCCGGCGCCACGATTGCTGACTGAACAGCCCGTCATTCCCCAGGACGTCCGGCAAGTGGCGCAGGAAGGACGGCTGGTTGTGCCGCATGTCGTGAACTTCGGTCTGGATGAAACTGAATTGGACGACGATTCAATTGCGCGCCTGGGTGAGCTTTCCAACTGGATCCTGTCTAACCCAACGGCGCGCATAAACATCTATGGTCACACCGACCTGACCGGCAGCGCGTCCTACAACCAGGGCCTTGGACAGCGACGTGCCGATCAGGTTGCGCGTTACCTTGTTGCGGCGGGTGTCCCCGAGGATCGGATCAGCGTCGTCGCCTCATTCGGTGAACGCTTCCCGATCGTCAACACCGACGATAAGTCGCGCGCCAATCGCCGCGTAATGGCCGAGATCTCGAACCTGCCTTGATCCGGCCCGCAGAACTTTGGGGCGCGGCTCTTTTGTTAGAGCCGCGTTTTTCGCTGCAAGCGGGTCCAACTGCTGGCTGGGCCGGAGCCCTCTCAGGTTAACAAAAGAAGAATCGCGCCAAGATGAGCCGCCCTATTTCCGTCATCTTTGCGGGGTTTCATGACGCATTCGAGCGTTACTGTTTCGTTTTCTTCAGCAATTAGCTGTCAATGGCCCGTCGGACATCGACTCTGGCGATAATATAGTGAAACAGCGCCAAACTCCTGCCACATTTATGACCTAAAAATGTCTTCGAGGCCGATGTCTGCCGGCCTCATAGTGTGTAAGGAAGGTCAGTGTGTTTTGACCTTGAGTGTGTGTGTAGTGAGTAATCAGGTGGTGGCGATGTCCCGACCCTCTCTTGATCCGGTTCTGTCCAACAAAAGCGCAGATGCGTCGCCAGACTGCGGTTCGCCCAATTTTCTGTCCAGGGCGGATGCGCAGGACGCGACGCTGCGGTCTCCGGCAATTGTCTCCTTCGTTTCTGCGGTCGCTTGTCCCGTGCCGCAACAGCGTACAGCCGGAGGCGTCTCTACTTCGAGAGTTGGGGTCGTCCGCATCAGCCACCACCGTTTTTCTGAACTTCTGGCGACAAGGTTCCTGCGACGTATTCCCGTCTGACAATTGAACAAGAACGCTCGCGATGGCGGTCAGGCACTCTCGTGTTGGTGGGACCTGACTAACATCGGACTGGGTGGGGCAAGGCGCGTTCCAGTGGGGTGGAGCGCGCCTTTTACGCGCCTAAGATCTGCTTAACTAATTAAAAAAACACAAAAATTTTCTGACCGGCCACATTCTTGCCACATTTTGAGCTTAAAACTGCCTCATGCGGGGGCATGTGGTTCTCGCTGTGTGTTGTCTGTTAACGAGTGTCGAAACCATGTGTAATTTCAAGCATTGCCAAGGTCCCCATGCGTGTTTTCTGCGGGACATCTCCCCTTGCCCCGAAGCCTGTGTTTCTGCGTCCGAGGCCGATGTTCCGGTTCGTCCTGCGCGCCGCCGCAGCAAGGGGTTCATCGACCGGGATGCGCTGATTGCCGCGCTTGGCATCGAAGACGAACTGAGCGAGGTCGCGGCCAACGACAACGTCGTTCGCGTGACCTCGAAGATCATGCGCGCCGCCGAAACGCTGGGTCACCACAAAGCGTCTTGATTACAGCGGCTTAGCTGTTGTCAGACTGTCGCGCTGAAGAACTCGAGCGTCTCGCTCAGGAAGCGGTTGCGCATGGCGGGGGCCTCCATCATGACTTCGTGCTTTGCGCCTTGGATCACGCGCAATTCGCCACTTTCCCAGTCGGCATGCATACGTTCGATCGCGGAAACCGAGACGATCATTTCTTGCGTGCCGACAAAGGTCAGGACGGGAATGGGTGGCCGCGGCAACCGGTACAAGCGGTCGTTTTCAAGCGTGGCTTCGCCGACCCATTGAACCGAAGGCCCACCCAATGCGAACTCGGGCGCCGATGCGGCATGTGAGCCAAGCCACGCATAGGTGTCCGGATCGGTCGTCAACATGTTCTCGTCAAAGCCGGTGTCCGAAACGTAATTGGTCGGTCGCGTTCCGGGGGCATAGGCTTTTTCTGTCTTCAGGATGCGCGCAACCGGGGGCAGGATATAGGTCAGCGGTCGGGCATAGGTCGGCATCTCGATGCCCCACATCGGCGCAGAGAAGACGGCGCGTTCGACGTCAAGACGCGCACACAAGGCACCAAGCCCGATGCACCCACCCATGGAATGCGCGACAAGCACGCGCGGAGACGGCAGCCCTACCTCATTCGCCAGGGATTGCACCGCATGCACGTCATGCTGATATTCACTGAACTTCGTTACATGGCCCAGTCGCTCGTCTTCTTCCAGCCGGTCCGACAGCCCCTGTCCCCGCCAATCGAGCGTGATCACGGCCCAACCTGCATTCGTCACATCACGAACAACTTTTCCATATTTTTCAATGTATTCGGTCCGGCCATGGAAAAGATAAACCGTGCCCTTGGGGTTTTCCGGCGCCCACCAGCCCAGCCGCAGACGCACACCATCCTCGGTCTCGCGAAAGACAACCTGCGCGTTGCAGGGCGCATCCGCCAGATCAGCTCGGAAGGGCGCGGGCTCCATCAGGTGTCAGCCAAGCGCCGGGGCCAGACGCATCGCCGCGCCCATGTCGCCATCGACTTGAAGTCGCCCACCCATGAACGCGGCGGTCGGGTTCAGCGATCCGTCAAGGATCTCGCGAAAGGTATCGGCGTCTGCCGTCATCGTAACTTCCGCCTCATCGTCGCCCGCACGCGCACCGTCACCGTCCAGCATGATCGAGCCTTCGCCGTCGATCACGAATTTGGCCGTACCGTCGAAGCCGCTACCGGCCAGCTTTTCATTCAGTGCATTCACCGCATGCTCAATCACATCACTCATCGGTCCAATCCTCACTTCGTTGTCATGGGGCTCGCATTTGGCCCAAGTTACGTTACTTTCAGGTTATGGTTCCAAATATGAGAATTCTCAAATGCATCGTTACGGCATTTCTGGTCGCAACGCCGTCTTTGGCTGATAATGCCGAGTTGGAAGCGTTGTTTGAAGGGCTGCAAGGGGCTGATTCCACAGCGGCGGCGCAGATCGAAAGCCGCATTTACGAGATCTGGTCCAACTCAGGCTCGCCATCCATGGACCTGCTTCTGGAACGGGGCCGAAACGCGCTGGAAGCCGGGGACAATGTCCTTGCCATCCGGCACTTCACCGCACTGATCGATCATGCGCCTGAGTTTGCGGAAGGCTACAACGGGCGGGCGACGGCTTATTTCCAGGCAGGGCGCTTCGGTCTCTCGCTGGAAGACATCCGCCGAACGCTGGAACTGAACCCGCGTCACTTCGCGGCCATGAGCGGACTTGCCTTGATCCTGGAAGAGCTCGGCCAGAAAGAGGATGCCCTTGCCGCCTGGCGTGAAGTCGAGCGTCTGCACCCCAACCGCGAGGGTCTGAAAGACGCGATCGCGCGTCTGGAGCGGCAGGTCGAGGGCGAAACTCTCTAGGGCTCAGTCGAACGCGCGCCCAAGCGGCCTCCAGATCGCTGCCGTCAAGAGCAAGCCGCCCAAACCGGCGGCAATGAACGGCACCGTTATGGCAACCTCCCGCTCCAGCGGTCCGTCCGCCAAGCGGGTCAGCAAGCCCGAAGCCGCAAGACCAATCGGCATCATCCCCCAAGCCAAGAGCCGGTAAAGGCTGTTGACCCGACCCAGTATCCGGTCAGGGATCACGCGCTGGCGGTAGGACACACTGACCGTGTTCCAGATAAGCCCCGCGCCTTCGCTGACGACAAAGACAAGCGCGAGTGCGACGGGCCCGGGCGCGAAGGGTATCGTCGCAAAGGCCAGGGTCGAGATCAGCGTTGTTAGCTGCGCGGCCCGCGCACGGCCAAGCCAGTTCACGATCCTTTCGGCCACCGTTCCGGCGCAAATGCCGCCCACAGCGCCGGCCGCAAGGATCAGGCCGTAAGCAGTCGCGCCCAGCCCGAGGTTCTCCTGAACGTGCAGCACCAGCGCAATGACGATCATCTGGTGCAACAGGTTCCAAACCCCTGTCGCAACAGCCAGCAGCTTCAGGACAGGTGCGGCCATCAGAAACCGCCAGGCTTCCCCAAGGTCGCGGCGCCAATCCTGCGCGGCCGCCGTCTGCGGTTGGAATGACCCGGTCAGACCTCGGATCAACAAAAACGCCAATGCAAATGCGACCGCATTCAAAAGAAAGGGCAGCGGCAGGAAGCTGGCGATCAGGAAGGCGCCCAGGGCCGGGCCAAGAAGCGAATTGCCCACAAGCTCGACGCTCCAAAGGCGTCCGTTCGCACGTTCCAGTTGGTTATGCGCGACAAGGCGCGGCATCATGGTCTGCGCGGCGTTGTCACGCACGACCTCTGCAAAGCCGATGACAAGGGCCGCGACAATCAGAAGCGCGAACAGCCTCGGGTCGGAAACGCCTGTAGCGGGTGCGTCAGCAAGCGGCAAGGCAAGCCAAAGCGCGATACCGACGATAAGGAAAGCCCCGGTTCGCACCATATCCGCGGTCAGCAACAAGCTGCGCCGGTCGACCCGGTCGGTGATCAGACCCGCCGGAATGGCAAACAGGAACCACGGCAGGCGCATGGCCATCGGCAGGACGGCGATCAGCAAGGGATCCCGCGTCAGCAGGGAAGCCAACCACCCCCAGACCACAACCGCAACGCCATCGGCAAGGTTGGTCAGCCCGCTGGCCGCGATGAAACGGGCCAGCATCAGCGCTGCCGCGCGCCTTCCAGCCAGTCCGGGTCCATTGTCGGGACAGACGACAACAAAAGCTGCGTATAGTCGGGATGGGGCGGCGAAAAGATATCTTCCTTCCGGCCCTGTTCGACGACGCGCCCCTGGTGCATGACCACGATCTCGTCCGCAATGGCCTCGACCGTCGCGATGTCATGGGTGATGAAGATATAGCTGACGCCCAGTTCCGCCTGAAGCTTCAGAAGCAGCTTCAGAATGCCTTCTTGCACCACCTGATCCAGCGCCGATGTGACCTCGTCGCAGATTATCAACTCGGGATCAGCCGCCAGCGCGCGAGCGATGCAAATGCGTTGCTTCTGCCCGCCCGACAACTCGCCCGGCAGACGGTCGGCAAAGCTGTCGTCCAGTTCGATCAACTCCAAAAGGCGCGCGACCTCGTCCTGCTGCGCGCGGCCCTTCAGCCCGCGATAGAACTCCAGCGGACGGCCTATGATCTCGCCCACGCGTTGGCGCGGGTTCATGGCGGTGTCTGCCATCTGATAGATCATCTGGATGCGCTGCAGTTGATCCTTCGACCGGTCCTTCAAGGCATCGGGCAGTCGCTCGCCATGAAAGTCTACGGAGCCTTCCATCGGCGGCAAGAGCCCGGTGATAACGCGCGCAGTCGTCGACTTGCCCGACCCGCTTTCACCAACGATGGCAACGGTCCGGCCCTTGGGCACGCGGATCGTGACATCGTGCAGGACCGGCACCGTGCCATAGGACGCGGTGACATTCTCCAGCGACAGGATCGTCTCCTCCGCCGGTTCGCTGGGCTTCTGCAGGCTGCGGACCGCCCAAAGCGACTTTGTATAGGGGTGCTTCGGGTCAGCCAGCATTTGGCGCGTTTCGGCCTCTTCCACCTCTTCGCCATAGCGCAGCACCTTGATACGGTCCGCCATCTGCGCAACCACGGCAAGGTCGTGGGTGATATAGATCGCGGCGGTGTCAAACCGCTCGACCGCGTCCTTCATCGCGGCCAGCACGTTGACCTGGGTCGTGACATCCAGCGCGGTCGTCGGTTCATCGAAAATGATCAGATCGGGCCGCGCGCTCATCGCCATGGCGGTCATGGCGCGCTGCAATTGCCCGCCCGAGACCTGATGCGGATACCGAAAACCGATGGTCTGGGGCTCGGGCAGGTCCATGGCCTCGTAAAGCGCCTTGGCGTCCTCTTCGGCTTCCGACGCGGGGCGCAGGCCATGGCGCACCGTGGCCTCGACCGTCTGGTCGATCAGCCTGTGGGCGGGGTTGAAGGCGGCTGCCGCGGATTGCGCGACATAGGCAATGCGCGAGCCGCGAAGTGCCTGTCGTTCACGCTCCGAGACCTTCATCAGATCGACGCCATCGAACCAGATCTCGCCGCTGGTCAGGCGACAGCCCGGGCGGGCAAATCCCATGGCCGCAAGGCCCAACGTGGATTTGCCGGCGCCTGATTCACCGATCAATCCCAGGACCTCACCCCGCTTCAGGGTCAGGTCGACGCCCTTGATGATCTCGTGCCACCGCTCGTCGGAAAACCCGTCGATGACCACGTTCTTCATGTTCAGCAGCAAGTCACTCAACGCGTCACTCCTCCATCGGCCCGAAAATATCCCGAGGGGGTCTGGGGGAGCAGCGCTCCCCCAGTTGGTCGACGCGCGGTACGCGCGGCGATATCAGGCTCACACCTCATCGCGCAGCCCGCTTGTCTTGATCAGGAACCAATCGACGACGAAGTTCACCGCAATCGTCAAGAGCGCGATGGCGGCGGCGGGAAGGATTGGTGTCAGCCCGGCCTTAAGGTCGTATTGGGCGAACTGGATCAGGCTTGCATTGTCCCTCACCATCGAGCCCCAGTCAGCCGTTGGTGGCTGAATGCCCACGCCCAGGAAAGACAGAGCCGCGATCGTCAGGAAGACGAAGCAGAAGCGCAATCCGAACTCGGCAACAAGGGGCGGCAGGATATTGGGCAGGATCTCGCGTCGCATGACCCAGCCCAGGCCCTCGCCGCGCAACCGCGCGGCCTCGACATAGTCCATGACGACCACGTTCATCGACACGGCGCGGGTCAGACGGAAGACGCGGGTCGAGTCCAGCAAAGCGATGATGACGACCAGCGACCAGACGCTTGATCCGAAGATCGACAGAAGCATCAGCGCAAAGATCAGCGCCGGGATCGCCATGAGTACATCGACGGCGCGGCTGATGATCTGGTCCAGCCAGCCCTGGTTGATCGCGGCGATCAACCCCAGCCCGCCACCGATGATGAACGCCAGAATGGTCGTCATGAAGGCGATGCCGATGGTGTTTCGCGCGCCGTAGATCAGGCGCGAGAACACGTCCCGACCGATCTGGTCCGTGCCAAAGATGAACTCCGACGACCAGGGGGCATAGGGTTGAGGGTGAACCTCTGCTTCGCCATATGGCGCGATGAGCGGCGCGAAGATCGCGACGAAGACATAAAGCAAGATGACGATCATGCCGAACCAGGCCGTCAGGGGCGCTTTCTTCAGCTCGATCCACGCTCGGTCCCAGCGGCTGCGCCTTTGCCGGACCTGACCGACCTCGTCTTTTGCGGAATAGGTTTCGGTCATCGTGGGTGCAAGAGCCTTGGGTTGGTAACGATCGAGATGATGTCGGCGATCAGGTTCAACATTATGTACGTCGCAGCGAAGATCAGTGCGCAGGCCTGCACGACGGGGATGTCGCGCGCGGTCACGCTGTCGACCATCA
>JASJDQ010000153.1 GCA_030065075.1 Paracoccaceae bacterium
GGCTCGCCCGTCCTGACCTTCGCGCCGATGCCGAAGCCCGCGACGGCCCGCCGCGGCAGCCTGTGGCGCGAGATGCAGCGGCGCTATGACGCGTACAAGGCGCAGGTGGTCAAGCCGTTCTTCCGCGATCATTTCGCCAGGATCGACCGCCAGATCGTGCTGGTCGATGTGCTTGGCGCGATACACGCAGGCCCCCAGGCGGTTGATGACATGCGCCAGGCGCTAGCGGGCATCCTTGCGGCGTTCCGGCCAGGGCAGAACGCGTTTCTGAGCCAGCTTTTCCTGGGCAAGCGGGTCGAAAAGATCCTCTTTGCCGCCACGAAGGCCGATCATCTGCATCACACGCAGCACGCCAGCCTGACCGCGATCGTCGAAGCGCTGCTACAGGACGCGAAGGCGCGCGCCGATTTCGCCGGTGCCGAAACGGCGGCGCTTTCCCTGGCGTCGCTTCGGACGACAACAGAAGACACGATAGAGCAGGGCGGACGGACGCTTGACGTGGTGCGGGGAAGGCTGAAAGAGACGGGTAAGTCTGTCGCGATGTTCCCCGGACGCTTGCCGGAAGACCCGTCGAAGCTGTTGCAACCGGCGCGGAGCGGGGCGGAAAGCTGGCTGGATGCCGATTACAGCGTCATGGACTTCCTGCCGCAAGCCGTCACACTGAAACCGGGCGACGGGCCGCCCCACATCCGGCTGGACCGCGCGGCCGAGTTCCTGATCGGGGATCGTTTGAGGTAAGCCATGAGCAAGAACAACGCCCCTATCATAATAGACTTGGACGATGACGTCCCCGGACCGAGCCCGGCCGAGGCGGCACCGGTCGCAGACCCTGTACAAGCCCCCACCGGTCAGGCGATGCAAACCGTCGCGACATTGGCGTCGCGCCCGCGTTCGCCCCTTCTGGCATGGTTCTGGCGGCTTCTGCTGGCAGTGGTGCTGTTTTTTGCCGGTGTCGCGCTTTGGGACTTCGTCGCGGGGCTTGTCGCGCGAAACGTCGTCCTCGGCTGGATTGCCGTCACCTTGCTGGCGCTTTTCGCTGTCACCTGTCTGGCGCTGATCCTGCGTGAGGCGGCGGCGCTGGTGCGTTTGCGGCGTATGGACCGCTTCCAGACCCGGGCGAGCGCCGTTCGCGACGGACAGGATTTGAGCGAGGCCAAGGCATTTGCCAGTGAGTTGAACTGGTTTTATCGGGACCGCGATGACCTGAGTTGGGGGCGGGCTCGTCTGACCGAAACCATGGAGAACTGTTTCGATCCGGAAACCGTGTTGAGCGCCGTCGAGGACCAGTTGCTGGCACCACTCGACGCAGCAGCGGTGCGCGAGGTCGAGGCGGCGGCACGGCAGGTCGCGACCGTAACGGCGCTTGTTCCCCTGGCTCTGGCTGACGTGATCGCTGCGCTGACGGCGAACTTGCGCATGATCCGCCGGATTGCCGAGGTTTACGGTGGGCGGGCCGGAACGCTGGGCAGCTGGCGCCTGACGCGGGCAGTCATCACGCATCTGGTGGCAACCGGTGCGGTGGCCGTGGGCGATGATCTGCTGGGCTCCATCGGCGGTGGCACGCTTTTGTCCAAGATCTCGCGTCGCTTCGGCGAAGGGCTGGTCAACGGTGCGCTGACCGCACGTGTTGGTATTGCTGCGATGGAGGTTTGTCGGCCTGTCGCCTTCAGCAAGGTGCACCGCCCCAGCGTCACCGGCGTCATCCGTCGCGCCTTGACCGGATTGTTCGACAAAGAAAAGACATAACTGATGGAACAATACCACCGTACGCCGCGTTAACTTTAAAACAACGTGGAGGCGATGCGATGACAGAGCACCTTAGAGCGCATCTGCAGACGGCGCAGGAACCTGCGATTTTCCACTTTGGGTCCGCCATGCGCGACCTGACGGAAGGCGACTGGCTGGCGCTGAACAACCTGCCGGTCTTGCACCGGTTCGTGGGACGCGGGCGAACCCTTCTGCGGGAAGGTGATCCCGTTTCGCGCCTTCGCGTTGTCTGCAAGGGCTGGGCCGTGCGCTCGTGCCGGATTGATGATGAGAGGCGCCAGATCCTCGACTTCATCCTGCCGGGCGATATCGTGGGTCTGCACGTGGACGGCCACGGCGCCTCGCTGGCGGACATCGAAGCACTGACACCTTGCGAAGTGGGCGAGATCGAGATGAAGGCGGTGGAACGTCTGGCCATTCAGTCGCCCGGCGTCGCAAGCGGTTTGCAGGACATTCTGGTTCGGCACCTTGCGCAATCCAACGATCACCTTGTTCGGCTCGGACGGATGAACGCCTATGAGCGGGTTTGCGGGTTTCTGTCGGACATCTATACCCGCCAGAAAGACCATTCGCCGGGGCCGGTGGATTTCCCGATCACGCAGACCATCGTCGCCGACGCGCTTGGGTTGAGCGTGGTGCACGTCAACCGTCAGGTGATGCAGTTGCGGCGCGAAGGTCTGGTGACGCTGAACCGGCGGCAGTTGACGATCACTGACCCGGATCGATTGGCAGATGCCTCGGGCTTCCGGGACCGCAAGTTCTCTCACAACCGGACAACGTATCTGGCGGCGGAATAGTCCGCCGCCCACCGGCTCAATCGTTTGAAACGACCAGACGTAGGTGCCCACGCTCCGGGGCATTCGACAAGGCCTCCGTGTTCACCCTGACGACCGGGCGTTTGCGTGCCTGATCCGGGCGAGCGACGGGTGGAAGGTCGGCCGCCGGCTCGTTCCGGTGCAGGGGGCCAGCGTAGCCCGTCAAAGATGTCCGCGTCTCGCCGACAATCTCGATCCGCCGCGGTGTGCGCCCGATCTGGCCCTCAAAAACCAGCCCGCCCAGGACGCGGTCCACATCGCCAAGATCGCTTCTGAGCGGCAATAGTATCAACTCGCCTTCCAGCTTCGGACGCCCAAACCCAGATGGTGACGTGATTGCCATACGGACAACGGCCGGCTCATCGAAGACCGACTTCAGCGCTTCGGACAGTATCTCGCGCGAGCCGGGCAGGAAGATCGCCGATAGCGGCATCTGGCGCAGTTCCAACCCGCTCAAGTCGGTCAAATGCGACCCCGCAATGCGGAAGCGCGCCAGACCACCGGCGATGCGTTCCAGAATGAAGGCGTGGCCCAACACGCCTTCCAAACCACGCGGATCGATTTCGCAACGCGACGGTACCAGCCGGTTGGCCCGGACCTTGTTCCAGTAGCGCTCGATCTGATCGATCTGCTGAACGCGGCGCGGGGCCCGTTCCAAAGAAAACACGTTTCCGTCTCGCGGCTTGTCGCTTCCAGTACCCATAACTTCCACCTCTTCGGTCACTTGGACCGCCTCTCTTTCCCCACGAACCAATTTCTGCCACAAATCGGGCGCAATTGCTTTAAAATTTGCAACAGAAGGTTAACGGATGAACGACCGCGCTCCTGCGACAGGCCTGATGTCGATGACAGGTTTCGCAGCAATTGAAGGGGCTTACGAAGGCTGGGCGTGGACCGCCGATATACGCGCCGTGAACGGAAGATCCCTGGAATTGCGGTTGCGTGTCCCCGATCTGGAAGGGCTGGAAGCGACGCTGCGCAAACGAATGCAGGCGAAATTGGGGCGCGGCAACGTCACGGTTCAGATCAAGCTGCAGCGTGACAGCGCCGCTGCAAAGTCGGTTCTGAACGCCGAGGCACTTGTCGCCGCGCTTGGGCATTTGGCCGAGATCGAGGCAGAGGCGAAGAGCCGGGGCATGGATATCACGCCCATGCGGGCCAGCGACATCGCGATGATGAAAGGCGTATTGGATGCGCCCGACAGCAGCCTTGGCGACGGGGCCGGACCGCTTCGGGACGCCGTTCTGAAAAGTATGGACGCCTGCCTTGAAGCGTTCCTGAAGGACCGCGCGCGCGAAGGTGCGGCTCTGACAAGCGTTATGGAGGACCAGATAAACCGGATCGAGGCACTGACGGCGGCGGCGAAATCGGCGGCCGAAGCCCGCGAAGACGCGCAGAAGACCAGCCTGCAACGCGCGCTGGAGCGGCTCTTGAGCACAACCGAAGTGCCTGACGAAACACGATTGACTCAGGAACTGGCTCTGATCGCCGTGAAGACGGATGTGACGGAAGAACTGGACCGGCTGGTGTCCCATGTCGCCGCCGCCCGCGATCTGATGAAGACCAAGGGTCCCGTTGGCCGCAAGCTCGACTTTCTGATGCAGGAATTTAACCGCGAGGCAAACACTCTGTGCTCCAAGGCGCAATCGAGCGATCTGACCGCGATCGGCCTTGACCTGAAGACCGTCATCGATCAGATGCGCGAACAAGTGCAGAATATCGAATGACCCGACGCGGCCTTCTTATCATCCTTTCCTCTCCGTCTGGCGCAGGCAAATCCACGCTGGCGCGCCGGTTGCGCGACTGGGACAGCGACATTCGGTTTTCCGTCTCGGCGACGACACGACCGGCGCGCATGGGCGAGGTTGACGGGACCGATTATCATTTCCTGGACGAAGCCGATTTCAAGCGCATGGTCACGGACGGCGAGATGCTTGAACATGCCCATGTGTTCGGGAACTTCTATGGCTCGCCACGTGCACCGGTAGAAGACGCCATCAATGCGGGCGCCGATGTGCTTTTTGATATCGACTGGCAAGGTGCGCAGCAAATCGCGAATTCGCCGCTCAGCCCGCATGTCTTGTCGATCTTCCTTCTGCCACCATCCATAGGCGAATTGCGCCGTCGGCTGGAATCGCGCGCACAGGACAGTGCCGAGGTCATTGCCAAACGCATGACCCGCAGTTGGGACGAGATCAGCCATTGGGGAAGCTATGATTATGTTTTGGTCAATGACGACCTGGATGTGACCGAGGAAAAATTGAAAACGATCGTTCTGGCCGAACGCCTGCGCCGGACGCAGCAGCCTGGCCTGCAAAACCACGTCCGCGCCCTGCAAACGGAGTTCGAGGAGGGTGCATGACGCTTTATTCCTATGGTGAGCTAACCCCGAAACTGCCGGATGACGATGATTTCTGGGTGGCTCCAGGTGCGCATGTGATCGGAAATGTGTCGGTTAAACCGGGTGCCTCGATCTGGTTCGGCGCGGTCGTGAGGGGCGACAACGAACCGATTGATATCGGCGCCGGGACCAACTTGCAGGAACAAGTCGTGATCCACACCGATCCGGGGTTTCCTTGTACGATTGGCGAAAATTGCACCGTGGGCCACAAGGCGATGCTGCACGGCTGTACGCTGGGCAACGGAACGCTCGTAGGGATGGGGGCGACGATCCTGAACGGTGCCAAGATTGGATCAGGCTGCCTGATCGGGGCAGGGGCTCTTGTGACAGAAGGCAAAAAGATCCCGGACGGCAGTCTGGTCATGGGAATGCCCGGGAAGGTCGTTCGTTCCGTAACAGACGAACAGCGTGCGGCAAACCTTGAAAGCGCACGGAATTACCAGGCGCGCATGCGCGCATACCGAAAGAATCTGGCGCCGCTGAATTAGCCTAAATCAGGTCTCGCTGACGATCTGGAACGACAGGCGCGGGCAGATCTGGCGAACCTCGCGGACAATCAGATCTGGTTTCGGAAGGTCGCGCGCAAAGGCCCGGTATTCTCCCTTGAACCCAAGATTGTGAAGGAGAATGGCCAGCTCGATGCAATCGAAACTTGGCGCCAGCACCGGCGAATAAATGATCGTTGGTGACAGATATTCCAACGTGGTATCGGTCACGTCGTGGAACGCCATGAAGGCCACGTTCTCTTTGGGCAGGAAATTGCCCTTCTGGGTCCATTCCCCTGGCTCGCCGACAGCAATTACCCTGACCATCTCTATTTGGTCCTTGCCAGGCGAATCGTTAGCAGCTTCTGAGAAAGACGTTGCTTTGGCTGACATTTCACTTCCTACTACACGCAGCAGTTGAGTATTGGCCGTTTCTTCAACCTATAATAAAATTCGATACCGTGGCAATGGTCAAAGGCCGGGGGATTTGCCGCTTTAAGGGCTCCGTTGCCTGCGCTAAGCGTCGAAAGGCGGCGTGATTTGGCAGAGCTCCCATGGACCAGGATATCATTGAAGCGATCCCGATTCCCGCGTTGCTGGTCGCCCAGGCGGGGCAAATTCTTGCGACCAACGATGGCGCGCGCGGACTCTTTGGTGCGGCTATACAGGGACGTCATTACATCACGGCATTGCGACAGCCCAACCTGTTGGATGCCGTCGAACGCGCTGTGACATCGCAGAAAACATCCGTTGCGCCCTATCTTTCGACCGAAGCGCGCAGAGACATTACATGGCAAGCCACCTGCACCCCGCTTCCAGATCGGCGCGTGCTTATTGCGCTGGAGGACCGCACGGCGATGGAGGACGCGTTTCAGATGCGTCGCGACTTCGTGGCCAACGTCAGCCACGAGTTGAGAACGCCGCTGACGGCTTTGCTGGGGTTCATCGAGACGCTCAGAGGAGCCGCGCGCAACGATGAAGAGGCGCGCGAACGTTTCCTGGGGATCATGGAGCGCGAAGCGGGCCGGATGAACAGACTTGTCGCCGACTTGCTTTCACTCAGCAGGGTAGAGGCCGACGAGCGTGTCCGTCCGACTGCCATGGTCGACATTAACGGCATCGTGCGCGGAGTGGCCCACACGCTGACGCCGGTTGCCGAAGCAAACGAAATCGCGCTCGCGTTGGAACTTCCTGACAAGGAACTCCTGATTCCCGGCGACGCGGACCAACTGAATCAGGTTGTCACCAATCTGATCGAGAACGCGGTGAAATACTCTGACGGAAAGGGACCGGTTTCGGTTGAACTTGGCACGCAGGCCAATCACCCGGCCCTGCGCGGTGATGCCATCGTGTTGATAGTTCAGGACAGGGGCGAGGGAATTGATCCGGTTCACATCCCGCGCCTGACCGAACGGTTCTATCGGATCGATAATCACCGTTCTCGCGAAATGGGTGGCACGGGCTTGGGACTGGCAATCGTCAAACACATTGTAAATCGCCACCGCGGACGGCTGCGTATCGAAAGTGAGAAAGGGACGGGCAGCCGGTTCTCCGTCATACTTCCACTACAAGCTTCATGAGAATCGTTTTCGATCGATACCCGCAGACATGACGCTAGGGAAACTTCCGCACATATCGTCCGTGATGATGCGCATACATGCCCGGACAACCACAATGTTTCAACTAAAATATATAAATTCCAATGGCGTAAAGGATTCCGACCGGCAGGCTGTGAGCGTCATAAAACTGTTACCAAAGTTTTACAAAACCATTGCCGCTGGCGCCTAATACAGCGGGGCAAGGGCCGCGTGGGGCGGCTCGCCAATCATCAGGAGATACTCCCAAATGCTGAACGCAAAACTGACCGCCTCTGCAGTGGCGATCATTGCTGTTTCCGCAACGGCTGCTTCGGCCCGCGATCAGGTACAGATCGCAGGCTCGTCCACCGTGCTGCCTTACGCCTCCATTGTCGCCGAGGCTTTCGGCGAGAACTTTGATTTCCCGACACCCGTTGTGGAATCGGGTGGATCTTCGGCTGGCCTCAAGCGCTTCTGCGAAGGGGTCGGCGAAAACACCATCGACATCGCAAACTCGTCGCGCAAGATCCGTGAAAAAGAAGTAAGCGCCTGCGCCGACGCCGGTGTGACAGACATCATCGAAGTCCAGTTTGGCTATGACGGCATCGTTTTCGCCAGCCAGATCGATGGTCCGGCCTTTACCGCGCTGGAGCCGTCCGACGTCTTCAACGCGCTGTCTGACAAGGTGCTTGTTGACGGTCAGATCGTTGACAACCCCCACACCCAGTGGGCGGATTTCAACCCGGACCTGCCGGCTGTCGACATCATCGCCTTCCCTCCGGGCACGAAGCATGGCACGCGCGAAGTGTTCGAGGAGAAAGTCGTTCTGGTCGGCTGCGAAGAAAGCGGCGCCATGCAGGCCATGATCGACGGTGGTATGTCGGAAGACGACGCGGAAGACGCCTGCATCAACCTTCGTGCTGACGGTCGTTCGGTCGATATCGACGGCGACTACACTGAAACGCTGGCCCGCATCGATGCCAACCCGAACGGTGTCGGCATCTTTGGTCTGGCGTTCTACGAAAACAACCAGGAAAAGCTGAAGGTCGCCACCATGGGCGGCGTTGCCCCGTCCACCGAAACCATCGCAAGCGGCGAATATCCGGTTTCGCGCCCGCTCTATTTCTACATCAAGAGCGCCCACATCGGCGTGATCCCCGGGCTGAAGGAATATGCCTCGTTCTTCGTCGCAGACGAGATCGCCGGCCCGGATGGCCCGCTTGCCCAGTACGGCTTGGTCGCCGACCCGGAGCTGACCAAGACCCAGATGGCGGTCGAAATCGAAGAGACCATGGGGTCGGGTTCCTGAGCCTTTCCTTTTCGAAAGGGGCGCGATATGCGCCCCCTTCACCAATTCATTCGTTTGACCCTTTTCTGATAATCCGGGTGGGAACGCGATGCCGCTCTATTGGCTGATATTGATCGTCTTGGCGATGGCTGCGGTGGGCTATGTGATGGGCCGGTCGCGGGCTTTGGCGTCGGCGGGTGGAAACCCGCGCGGGCTGCATTCGCTGCCAGCATACTACGGCTACAATGTCGCGTTGACGGTTCTGACGCCGGCGTTCGGGTTGTTGATCGTCTGGCTGATCGCCCAGCCACTTTTGATCGACAGGATGGTGTCGGCGCAAATTCCCGACAGCTCCATCTCTGACGGCTCAAACCGAAGTCTGGTGATGAGCGATGTGCGCCGGGTTGCCGAGGGGCTGGGCATTCTTGTCAGCGAAGGTGGCGTTAGCGAGGAAGAAGTCGCAGACATGCGCACCGACTTCACGGACTTGCGCGAGCGTCTGGGCGAGGTCGGTGTCGCCTTGGGATCGAACGTGCAGCCGTTCGTGTTGGCAGCGGCGCAGGACTATCGCGGCATGGCGCGCACCGGCACTGTCCTGATGTGGGGAATGATCCTGCTGGTGGCGTTGGTCGGCTTCGCCGTCTCGATGATGAAGACCAAAGCAGATTTCCGGGCACGCAACACCGTCGAGCAGGGCGTGACAATCCTGCTGATCGGGGCTGCGACGGTCGCGATCATGACCACAATCGGCATTCTTTTCTCTTTGATATTCAACACGATCGAGTTCTTTCGCATATACCCCTTCGCCGATTTTTTCTTTGGTCTGACCTGGAACCCCAGCTTCTCGGGCAGAGGGGGATCATCGGAACTGGGGATCGTGCCGCTTTTGTGGGGCACGTTCTATATCTCGCTTGTCGCCTTGATCGTCGCGGTGCCCATCGGGCTTTTCGCCGCCATTTACCTGTCTGAATACGCGTCCCCAAAGGTGCGCGCCTTCACCAAACCGATGCTGGAAATCCTCGCGGGCATCCCAACGATCGTTTACGGGCTTTTCGCGCTTCTCACAGTGGGACCGATCCTTGTTTCGGTCTTCGGCAAGGATACGGTCGGCTGGATGTCGGGCGGCACGGCGGTGATGACGGCGGGCCTTGTCATGGGGATCATGTTGATCCCGTTTGTCAGTTCGCTGTCGGATGACATCATCAATGCGGTTCCGCAGGCGATGCGCGACGGCAGCTACGGCCTGGGCGCGACCCAATCGGAAACCATCCGCCAGGTGGTGCTGCCCGCTGCCCTGCCTGGGATCGTGGGCGCCATCCTGCTGGCCGCTAGCCGCGCGATAGGCGAGACGATGATCGTGGTCCTTGGGGCAGGGGCAGCGGCACGGCTGTCGCTGAACCCGTTCGAGGCGATGACAACTGTAACCGCCAAGATCGTCAGCCAGTTGACCGGCGACAGCGATTTCGCCTCACCCGAGGCACTGGTGGCCTTCGCGCTTGGCACGACGCTCTTCGTCATCACGCTGGGGCTGAATGTGCTGGCGCTTTACATCGTGCGGAAGTACCGGGAGCAGTACGAATGACCGACGCAACCCAAGACATGCCCGACGCGTCACGGCGCCATGCGTCCCTGGTGGCGGTCGACGCGCGCACGGAAAGGCGCAACCGCGCCGAGAAGCGCTTCCAGTATTACGGCATCGCGGCCATCGTGGCTGGCATCCTG
>JASJDQ010000154.1 GCA_030065075.1 Paracoccaceae bacterium
CCCTCGCGCTCCCCCAGGATATTTGAGGGTCGATGGAAACGCCTTAGCGTTTTCTCTCGGCAAAGATCTGTCGGGCCACATCTGCCGCCGGTTGGATGGCTGTGGCCGGATCGAGGACCCTGTCCCAATCGACGGTCGTGTGGCCCGCAGCTGTCAGCGCTTCCTTGAGGGAGCTGTCCGCAGCGATGGCGTTTTTGACGGCCTCCACCGCGGCGCGGCGGCCGATGGTGGGCGCGAGGGCAAAGACAGCCGCTTCGGCCATCACCTCGGGTGTCGTATCGATCCGGGCGCGCATGGTGTCGGCATTCACGGCCATGTCGCTGATGAGGACCTCGCCGTGGTGCAAGGCGGCTCCGGTCAGGGTGAAAAGTTCGGGCAGAAGCGCCCATTCGAGCGGCCAGGTCACACCGTCGCGCTCTTCGGCATGAACAGCGCTTGCATTCAATCCGGCCAGAACGCCTTGGGCCTTCAGACCAACGGCCTGCAGGGCTTCCGAGGTCACGGGGTTCGACTTGTGAGGCATCGTGGAAGACCCGCCAGCGGCGCCCGCCGTCAGTTCGGCGATCTCGCCACGAGAGGACAGGGCGACGTCCGCGCCGATCTTGGCGAGTGCCTGGGTCACGTCCGCCAGCCATGCGCCTAGGTGGCGGAGACCCGCGCGGTCGGTGTGCCATGGCGTGGCATTGCTGAGCGCCAGATGATCGGCGAGGCCTTCGGCGATGGCGGGCCCATGCCCGGCAACCGCGCTTTGGCTGCCCGATGCCCCCCCGAACTGGACTTGGAGCGCCTGCTCTTGCATCCCGGCACCCGCGTTCTCGCAAGCGATCAAGGGGCGCGCCCATTGCGCCATGCGCAACTCCAGCGTGATCGGGGTGGCCAGTTGTCCGCGCGTTCTGGCAAGCATCAGCGTGTCGCGATGGTCTTCCGCGTGCCGGGACAGAGCATCGATCAAATGCGACAGGCGACGCCCGATCTCGTCCAGGGCGTCACGAAAACATAAGCTCAACCCGGTATCGACCACGTCCTGGCTGGTCGCGCCGAAATGCACCCAATCGGCGGCCTCACCATCGAGTGCGTCGCGGAGCGCTTCGACCAAGGCGGGCACCGGAACCCCCGCCGTGGCGACACCACGCGCCAGCACTGCGCTGTCGATCTGCAATGTGTCGCAGACCGCTTCGATACGCTCGGCACAGTCTGCCGGGACCAGGCCCAGCTCTGACTGCACATGGGCCAAAGCCGCCTCGAACCTCAACATGGCCACTGCGATCGATTTATCGGAAAAGCAGGCTTCGATCGTCGGATCGCCGAAAATCGGTCGTGTCAAAGCTCCGCTTTCCATTGGTCCACGCCCCCGAATTCCAAGTGTCGATCGATCAAAAGCCGATTGGCCATCGGGGTGCAAGGCTGTTCGGCGACCTGTCGGAGGCTTGAGATCGCGAACTTGCCCCGGCAGGAGACATCATTAAGGGCAGAACCCGCATCCCTATCTGTGTTGCGCTGACAACAATCCCCGCCAATCGGCGGCACCAAGGCCGCCCAAGCGGCCATCAGCCTGGCCAACACGCTATGGTTGCAGAAAACGTGAGCGAGCAGGAACTTGAAACCGTTTTTCGTGATGGCGTTGGCGCTTGTGGCGTCGGGGTGCGCTGTTGTGGGACCCGACTACAAGGCGCCGGATTTGGCCGCGCCGGCAGGCTTTGTCGGTGGCGGGACGACGCCGTTGCAGGACGCTGCACTCGAGAAATGGTGGACCAAGTTCAATGACCCAATCCTGAACACGCTTGTTGACGAGGGGCTGTCGAAAAACCTGAACATCAAGATCGCGCTTGCCCGTATCGAGGCCGCGCGTGCAACAGCAGAACGATTTGGACCGGCAAGTCAGGTGGCGGGCGACGTCTCTGTGAACGCCGAGTTACAGAACGTCGGTGGCGTTCGAACGGAGCGGTCCTCGGCGCAAGTCGGAGCCGCCTTTGTTTTCGACCTCTTCGGTGAAACCGCAAGGCGTCGCGAAGCGGCAGGTGCGGCGCTGGACGCGGCGGAATTCGATGTCGGAACGGCGCGGCTTGCCTATCTATCTGAATTGGTCAGTGCCTATGTTCGCCTGCGGTACTTTCAGACGGCCGCCAGCCTGACACGCCAGACGATCGCCTCGCGCGAAGCGACGCTCAACGTGACCCGGGATCGTCGCGGCATTGGCGAAGCGACCCAGCTTGACGTTGCGCGGGCCTCGTCCCTCCTGGCCGCTGAACGGGCGGCGCTGCCTCTTTTCGAGGCGGAGGTGCAGATGAATGCGTTTCGGATCGCCACATTGATCGACCACCCGGCCGATACGGTCCTACGCAGAACGGCGAGCTTCGGAAAGATACCAAGCCCCGGCACCACGGACGCCGGGCTTCCCGCCGATCTTCTGCGAAACAGACCGGACATCCGGGCAGCAGAAAGACGTCTTGCCGCTGCAACTGCGGCGATCGGTGTGCGCGAAGCACAGCTTTATCCATCGCTTCGCGTGAACGGCTCTGTCACGGCGGCTTCGACAAATGCCTGGTCGTTTGGTCCGGCCGTCGTTCTGCCCCTGACGGATCGTCCCGGCCTTGGTGCTGAAAAGCGTGTCGCGGAAGCCGCTGCGCAGGAAGCCGAGCTTTCCTATCGCGCGTCCTTGATCTCGGCGGTCGAGGATGTGCAGGTGGCGATGGTACAGACGGACACGCGCCAAAGGCAGGTAACGGCCCTGGTCGCCGCCACGAGCAGCGCGCAGTCGGCCATGTCTTTGGCGACCCAGAGCTTCGAAGCCGGACTGGTCCCCCTTGATGCGGTCCTCGACGCAGAGCGCACCCGGCTGGAAAACGGTCTGGAACTGGCCCTTGGCCAAGCGGAACTTGCGCAAGCCTGGGTCCGTCAGCAGGTTGCGACCGGAAAGGGCTGGGCCGCAAGGCCAACCGATTAGGGGCCCGAAAGCGCATCGATGTATCAACCCCGAGAGACGGGACATGGAGTAGGGCTTGCCGATTGAACGCGACGGAAGTTCGATTTGATGCCCGAGGCGCCGGATATGACCGCTCGTGTAAAGTGAGCGTCCGAGGAGGCTTGAAGCCAATGAACGCGTACAGCACTTTTGTGAATAGTTGCGAAGGTAGAACTTGAACCTACGACCTGTGGAGCGTGAGACGGATGATCTTACTCAATCACTAATGATAGAAATCGAAACATTATAGATTTGCAGGAAACGGGTGGGATTGCTGTGCAAGTTTGTACAGCTAGAGAGTGCTTGCTAGGGTGACGGGAGCCAATCCTTTAAGAGTGGACCAAAGTGCAAGCGGCAACAATCATCCGGAAAGGTGCGCAAGCTGCACTTCTTGCCCTATTGGCGGCAGCGAATGCGTCATCTGTTTCCGCAGGCGACATCGGGGACTGCAATCAAGCCGAGGATGTCGAGAGACGCATCCGCGGATGCACTGGTTTCATTGCTTCAACTCCCGAAGAACGACATCAGGCAATCGCTCATGTGAATCTTGGCATCGCATACAGCGCAAGGAATGAGACGGAAAAGGCCATTGCGGAGTTTGGAAAGGCCGTTTCCATTCAGCCTGACTACGCTCTGGCCCACTACAATCGAGGCATTGCCTATTGGCAAATCGGCGATCTTTTCAGATCGATCGAAGATTTTGATCAAGCGATTGCCTTGAACCCACTTGACCCTGATGCGTACGACGGACGGGGACTTGCGAAGGCCGATTTCAACGACTTCGAAGGTGCGATCGAGGACTACACAAAGGCCATCGAACTCGAGCCCACCTTTGGTGCCGCGTATCATCATAGGGCGTTATCCTATGGACGTTTGGGCGAGTTGGAACCGGCGATGGCTGACTTGACCAAGGCTCTTGAACTCGGGTGCTTGCGGCACGGGTGGTGTCCACCCCGCGGAAACTAGAGTGCGTCTCTGGGCGACCCGCCGGAAAAGAATGCATCCAGATTGTCCAAGGCGCGAAACCCCATGGCGTCGCGTGTTGCAACAGTTGCACTGCCGATGTGGGGCAACATGAAGACATTCTCAAACTTTGCCAACTGAGGGTTTCCGCCGGGCTCGGTCGCGAAGCAATCCAGGCCAGCAGCGCAAATGTGACCGTGTTCCAAGGCATCGATGAGCGCTGTTTCATCGACCAGGGCACCTCTTGCGGTGTTTACGAATACAGCCCCTTTCGGCAATCGCCCGAAGCGTTCCGCGTTCATCAGCCCCGTCGTTTCGGGCGTCGCGGGGCAATGGAGTGACAAAAAGTCCGCCAAGGGCAGAAGACTGTCCAATGTCTCGTGAAAGGTGGCGCCATACTCTTGATCTGCGGGCAAACGCGACCGGTTGTGATAGTGCACGTCCATTCCGAACCCGCGCGCCTTCTCGGCCACCGCACGACCGACCCGGCCCATGCCAACAATCCCAAGTCGAGCGCCGGTAACCTGCTTGCCGACCATGAAGGCCGGCGACCAGAACTTCCATTCGCCTTCGCGTACGATCCTATCGCCTTCAATCGCGCGACGCGCAGCGCCCAGCATCAAAAGCATCGCGATCTCTGCCGTTGCGTCGTTAAGGACGTCCGGCGTGTTTGTGACAGTGATGCCTCGTTCTTTGAGTGCCGGGATGTCGCAATGGTCGACGCCCACCGAGTGGTTCGCGATGATCTTCACTCGCGGATCGAGCCGCGCGGCAACCTCGGCTGTAAAATGTTCGGAATGGCATGGGATGATACCATCAACCTCAGCGCTCACTTCGACGATCTGATCGGCGGTGTGTTCGGTGTCATCCCAATTGATTATGCAATCATAATCCCGCTCAGCCCGTTTAAGCGTGGCATCACTCAGACGTCGCGTGATCCAGATGGACTTTCGGCTCATTCGTCTTTGTTTTTGCCGCGAATGGCGTCTTCCCAGAAGTCATAGAGCGCCATGAGGATCACGATTGCAGCGATTACCATAAAAGGAAAACCGCCCCAGAATCCCGCGAAGCCGGTTGAGATGCTGTGGGATAGTCCAATGACGAAGATCATCATCAGACCCGTGCCAATCGCACCGACGATGATGGAAGTTGTTCTGGACATAGTTCAGTTCCTTCTCACTCAGCGTTTTTCAAGACGTTTTGAACCCAACTGGCCGTTCTGAGCAACCTGGCGTCTTCTTCGCGTCCACCGATCAGTTGGACACCGATGGGCATCCCATTTTCGCCGACGAGGATTGGCAAAGTCAACGAGGGCAATCCTGCGAAAGAGGCCAAGCGGCAAAAGATCGGATCACCCGTCTCGCCCGAACTGATCAGAGGCGCTTCGCCCGTTGCGGCGGGTTCGATTATGGCGTCGAAGTCATTATAAAGTTGAGCAAAGAAGACCATCGCAGATTGCCGCACCTCAAGTGCATCCTGGTATTGGCCATCGCTGATGGCACGGCCCCGTTCGACAACGGGTTGAAGCGTGGCACTGAGTTTGTCCCAATTGGCGGCCAAAGGTTCAGCAAGGTGATGGCAGAATTCGTATTCGTGGATAGTGATGTGGACTTCGGCCAGGCCAGCCAGTGTGTCAGCGACGGGCAATCGCTCGACCCTGGTGCCAAGAGCTTCCAGAACGGCCTCCATCCCTTCGCGGGCATCGTCGTCCATCAGGTCATGGAAGGGGAAATCGAGCCACGCGACGGTAGGTTCGACGGGTGCCTCGGCCAAGACACCTGCAAGAAAGTCGGGGCGTGGCCGCGGCAGGCTGGCATCGTCAGCGGGGTCGTATCCAGAGATGACGTCGGCCAGCAAAGCCGCATCTTCAAGCGTTCGTCCGAACGTGCCAAGATGATCGAGCGTGGTTGACGTCTGCAGCACACCTTGGCGCGAGATCATCCCGCGGGTCGGTTTAAGCCCATAGATGCCGCAGAAGGACGCGGGCCGGATGACCGAGCCGCCGGTCTGAGACCCGATCGCGAGCGGCACCTGATGTGCGGCGACCGCTGCCGCCGATCCACTGGACGAGCCACCAGGGCTGCGTGCTGGATCGTGGGGGTTGGTCGTGTCGGTCGGATGAACGAAGGCAAGCTCGGTCGTCTTGGTCTTGCCCATGACAACTGCGCCCGCTTCGATCAGGCGATCAGCGATGGTGGCATTCCGAACCGGCACCCGACCCTCGTAGAGTGCCGAGCCTCTTTCGCAAGGAACTCCTGTGGTATCGATGATATCTTTCAATCCGATCGGGACGCCATGCAGTTTGCCTGTCGCGCGACCAGACTTTCGCACGCGATCCATCTCACGGGCCTGTTCCAAAGCAGCCTTTGCATCCAAGTGCGCCCACGCCCTTAGCGTTGCATCGGTCTCGGCAATTCGCGACAAGCAGGCCTCGACCAACGCCTCGGAACTCAGACTCCCACCCACGATCGCTTCTACTGCATCGCGTGCCGTCAAAAGGTGAAGGTCACCCTTCATTAGGGAATGTACTCTCCGAACAGGTAATCTGGGAACCAGAGTGCGATGCCCGGGAACTGGTACATCAAGACCATCGTCAGAATAACGATGCCGAGATAAGGCATCAGACCCTTGAAAATCTCGATTAGTTCAATCCGGCTTTTGAGCACGCCCTTGAGGTAATAGGCTGACATGGCCATCGGAGGTGTGAGGAAGGAGGTCTGCAGGTTAAGAGCCACCAGCATCGCGAAGAAGTACGGGTTCACGCCGAAGGTATCCAACATCGGCAGGAAGATCGGCACGAAGATGATCAGGATTTCTGACCACTCCAACGGCCAGCCCAGTAGGAAGATGATCAACTGCGCCAGGACAAGAAACTGCCAGGGCTGCAGGTTCATCGCCAGGAACCAATGTTCGATGATGTCATGTCCGCCGAGGAACGAGAAGACGCTTGCAAAGGTCCAGGAGCCGACGAAAAGCCAACAGACCATCGCGGTGGCCTTTGCCGTCAGGAAGACGCTTTCCTTCACCTTCTGCCATGTCAGCGAGCGGTAGAGCACCGCCAATACGAGCCCGCCCAAGGCGCCCATGGCGGCGGCTTCGGCCGGTGTTGCAAGCCCTCCAAGGATCGAGCCGAGGACCAGCATGATCAGCACGGTCAGAGGCACGAAGGAGATCAGCAGGTTCAGATACACTTCCGATCTGGGCGGAATATCATCCTCGTTCGGCTTCGGCGCCAGGGACGGGTTCAGCCACACACGGATGATTACGTAAACGATATATAGCCCGGCGAGCAGCAATCCTGGGAAAACGGCTGCAGCATAGAGCCGCAATGGCGAAAGCTCCGCAATGGCCGCGTAAACGATCAGCATGATCGACGGCGGGATGAGGATACCCAGCGTGCCACCGGCGCAGATCACACCACTGGCAAAGCTCTTTTGGTATCCTGCATTGGACATCGCAGGATAGGCCAGAAGCCCCATGAGCGTGACAACTGCACCGACAATTCCGGAAGCCGTCGAGAATACAGCACACGTTAGAAGCGCGGCAATCGCCAGAGACCCCGGAAGGTTGCGCGCGGCCTGATAAAGCGAAAAGAACAGCCGGTCGACGATGTTCGCTCGTTCAACGACATACCCCATGAACAGGAACAACGGGATGGCGACCAGCGTGTCGTTTTCCATCACCGAGTACGTGTTCTGGTTCAACAGGTAGAAAATGTTGTTGTTGAAGATATCGCCGATGCTTTGTGGAGCGCCGGTGTAATACGCGTAGTACCCAAAACCCACGCCCATAGCGACCAATGTGAAGGCGATCGGAAAGCCCAGCAGCACCAGCACAATGAAAAGGCTGAGCATCAAGATGGCAACTTGAGGGTCAGTCATGTTCTTGTTTTCCCCAGATTATTTTTTGCCACCAAGCCCGAGCTCGGGGTGGTCTTCGTCAACATGCATCAGCATGTCTTCGGTTTCATGGACGTCGTCCAGACGTTCCAGCCATTCACCGGTGCGCATGGCGATCCAGCAACGCATCAATTCCGCAACGCCCTGCAGCATCAGCAGGAATCCGGCGACAGGGATTAGCGTTTTGAAGAAATAGATCTGGATGCGTGCGGGGCTATTCCAGCTCACTTCCTTATAGCGCCAACTGTCTGACGCAATCTCCCAACCATACCAGAACAGCGCCAGCATGCCGGGAAAGAAAAAGATGATGTAAAGCACGAAATCGACCCGCGCCTGCCACCGGACCGAGAACAGCCGATACAGCACATCACCGCGTACATGGGCATCTTGCGCCAAGGCGTATGCGCCGGCCATCAGAAACAGGGCGCCATACATCTGCACCATCATGTCAAAGGCCCAAACCGTTGGTGCATTCAGCACGTAGCGGACAAAAACCTCATAGCTGACGCTCAGCGTCAAGATCAGGATGCACCACCCGAAGGCGCGGCCGACCCATTGGCTCAAGCCTTCAATGGTATGGATTATATTGACCAAGACCCCACCTCTTTTCCACTTCGGACAAGCGGGGGCCGCGCGATGGCAGCCCCCGGCATGGCTCAAATTTCGTTGAGCTACGCGAAGTAGTGATCGTAAGCCAGTTTGTAGTCCGGCTGGTTCAGGTTGAGATAGTTCATCACCCGCTTGGCATAGGACTTTTGGCTGTCAACAACCTTGGCAAAGAATGGGTCTTCGCCCGAAATGCGCTCAACCACGATGTCCCAAGCCTTCAATTGCTCGGCCATCACGCTGTCCGGCGTCCGGTAGACGTTCACGCCTTGCTCTTCCTGCAGGGTCACAAGGTCATCCGCATAGCGGTTGGTGTTGTGCCAGTAGAAGTTCGAGTTCTCAGCTTCCGAAGCGTATTTCAGGATGGCCTGCAATTCGCTTGGCAGAGCTTCGAACTTGCCTTTGTTGAAGGAGACTTCGAAGAATTCCTGAGACTGGTGGAACGAACCGAGGTGATAGTGCTTCGACACATCCTGCATACCGAAGTCGCGGTCCGACGTCGGGTTGTTGAATTCAGCTGCGTCGATCAGGCCCGACTTCATAGCGGGCTGAATTTCACCACCCGGAAGCTGAACAACCGACATGCCCATTTCCAGCAAAACGTCTGCTGCCAGACCAACGGTCCGATACTTGAGGCCGCTCATCTGGCTTGCGTCGGTGATCTGCTCTTTGAACCAGCCCATGGGCTGAGCCGGCATCGGCGAGTTGAAGAATGACACGACGTTCAGGCCAAGCGACGCCATGAGTTCGTCAAACAGTTCCTGACCACCGCCGTAGTGAATCCAGCCAAGCACTTCCTGCGATGACCAACCAAAGCAGGGGCCAGTGCCAAACAGCGAAGCAGCTTTCGACTTGGAATACCAGTAGGCGGGTACATAGTGGACGGCGTCAAGCACGCCGCGGTGAACGGCATCCTGCATCTGGCTGGTCTTCACGACCGAGTTGACCGGCAACAGATCAATCGTCAGAGCGCCGCCTGACATCTCGTTGACCCGGTTCACATAGGATTGGGCGTTCTCAAGAAAAATGCCGCCGCCCCAGGCAGCCTGCATTTTCAAAGTCGTGGCCTGCGCCCGGGCTACGGACGGCGCGGCCAGTGTTGCAGCTCCGGCCACAGCGGCGCCGCGCAAAAACTTTCTGCGGTTTACGGTCATGTCATTTCCTCCCAGATTTTGACATCCAATTAGGCAACTGGCTTGCGTGGCGCAGCAGTCGGGTTTGACTCAAAGCACCAAGTTCAGTTCCCCATTTGCTTAAAGCATCGCATGGCCCGTCGGGCCACTTGCCTCCCTCAGACGGCTATCTTTGCCAAAACTGGTCACAAGTCCATACCAAAATACCGACTACTGCAATAAACCATCAATGTTTGCGCTCACATCGCGGACAAACGAAAGATGGTGTTCAAACGCAGGCCGACCATGAGCCGCGCGAGCCTGTAATGATGAGATTTGGTTGCGGGGGTAGGATTTGAACCTACGACCTTCAGGTTATGAGCCTGACGAGCTACCGGGCTGCTCCACCCCGCG
>JASJDQ010000155.1 GCA_030065075.1 Paracoccaceae bacterium
GTGATCTTGATCCGTGCCTTGTACTTGTTGTCGCGTCTTCCAAGCACGTTATAGACGCTCACGATGGCTTCCAGATAAGGCAGCAAATCGGCTTGAGCCACGAACTCCCGAATGACCTTGCCGATCATCGGCGTCCGGCCCAAGCCGCCGCCCACGATCACTTCGAAACCGGGTTCACCCGCATCATTCCGAACCAAGCGAAGCCCGATGTCATGCGCCTTTGTCACCGCCCGGTCATGGGGCGATCCGGTGACCGCAATCTTGAACTTCCTCGGCAGGAACTGGAACTCGGGATGATCGGTCGACCATTGCCGGATCAACTCCGCCACCGGGCGCGGGTCGGCAATCTCATCCGCCGCCGCACCTGCGAAATGGTCAGCCGTGACGTTCCGAATGGTGTTGCCGCTGGTCTGAATGGCGTGCATGCCAACATCGGCCAAAGCATCGAGCATGTCCGGCACGTCCTGTAATTCGGGCCAGTTGAACTGGATGTTCTGCCGCGTCGTGAAATGGCCATAACCTTTGTCCCAACTGTCCGCGATCAACGCCAACTGCCTCATCTGGCGGCTATTCAAGGTGCCATAGGGGATGGCCACACGCAGCATATAGGCGTGAAGCTGCAGGTAGAGCCCGTTCATCAGGCGAAGCGGCTTGAACTCGTCCTCAGTCAGTGAGCCGTCGATCCGCCGCGCCACCTGACCACGAAACTGCGCCACGCGTTCGCGGACAAAGGCTTCATCGAAGTCGTTGTAAACATACATGGATTTCAGCCCTCAGCTTGCTTGCCGTGGAGGTAGTTCGAAGGGCCACGTGTGCGGAACGCCTCCCGGAAATGCACAGGCGCCGGGCCATTCTCGGTCTTTTCCGCATCGACCAGATAAGCGCCGACAATGATGTCGGCCTGCGCCATTGCAAAGATCAGGCGATCCTCGGCAATCGCTTCGTCCTCGATCAACTCGGCCTCGCGGATGTCGCGGGTCCAGCGATCGTCCTCGGTCTGCCAGACGGCATCGCCTTTCAGCAGATCGTTCGCGGCAACAACCTTGGGGGTGAAGGGGCGGCGGCTCATAGCGCAATCTCCTGTGTGATGTCTTTCAGTTCGGCAGCGGCCTTGCGGGGCGCCAGCCCGAAAAGCATCAGGCAAGGTCCCTCCATTGTCGCGTCGTTCAGATCGCCGACCAAACCCGCAAGGGTGGTCTCGATGATATTTTGTTCAGGGCGCGAGGCGTTCTCGACCAGCGTCATCGGCGTCTGCCCATCGGCGCCGTGCATCATCAGGCGCCCCTGCAGGAAGCGCGCCGCACGCTTGCCCATATAGATCGCGGCCACCTGACCTGGTTCGGCCAGCGAACGCCAATCCTGATCGGCATAACCTTGGAAGTCGTGGCCGGTAACGAACCGCACGGACGAATTCCGACCGCGCCGCGTCAAGCTTTGCCCTATCGCCGCGACAGCGGCACTGGCCGACGTAATGCCGGGCACGACAGTAAAGCCGATGCCCGCAGCCACGCAGGCCTCGATTTCCTCGTCAAGGCGGCCGAACACGGTGGCATCGCCGGATTTGAGCCGAACGACATGCGCGCCCTTTGCCGCATGGGCCACAATTGCGGCGTCGATCTCGGCCTGCGGGGTCGACGGGCCGAAGCCGACCTTCCCCATATCTACAATCGTGGCCTCGCGCCGCGCCAGTTCCAGAATGGCAATGGGCACCAGGCGGTCGTGAATGATCACGTCTGCCTCATGCAGCGCACGCCGTGCCTTGAGGGTCAGCAGTTCGGGGTCGCCCGGGCCCGCGCCCACGAAGGACACATGGCCCGGGGTCTCATCCCCGTGCAGGTGTTGTTCAAGCAATTCCGTCAAAGCGGGTCTGACGGCGTCTTCGCCAGCCGCGTCCAATGCCTTGGGTCCGGAGCTGAAATAATAGTCAGACCAGAAGGCGCGCCTCTTCGCTCCGAAGGGCAGAGCCTCGGCCGCTTTGCGGAACGCTTTGCCGACCCTCGCCAGTACACCAAGGCTGCGCGGCAGACGTTCCTCCAGATCGGCCTTGATGGCGCGCGCCAGAACCGGGGCCGCGCCCTCCGTCCCGATGGCGACCGTAACCGGGTCACGGTCTACAATCGCGGGGGTGATGAACTGCGACTGCTCCAGATTGTCGACCCAGTTGGTCAACGCACCATCGGCCTGCGCCAACGCCGTCACGCGCACGTCCTCGCGGGCATCGTCGTTGGCCGCATAGAACAAAGCGGCACAAAGCGCATCGCCCGGCGCCATCGCACGACGCAAAACGCAGAGCTTACCCTCCCGCGCCCATGCCTCGATCTCGGGCGCAACGGCTTCGGAAATTACCGTCAGCCTCGCCTCGGTTTTCAGAAGGAGGCGCAGCTTTGACACGGCAGCCTCGCCCCCGCCCGAGACGACAATGCGGCGGCCTTCGACGGCCAGGAAAACGGGAAAGTGTTTCATGTGCCCTCCATGCTTCTCGAAATATAGAATAATATTCTCAAAAATTGCAGTATTCGCTTGCGGAAAAGGACAAATGTTCTAAATGTTCCGCGATCAGGAACCAGTTCCCACAAACAACAGAGGCTCAGGAATGGAAGTGCGCATCGACGATCTGGATCGGAAAATCCTGCGCGAGCTACAGCGGGACGCCAGCCAATCGCTGGACGATATCGCCAAGGTCGTCGGTTCGTCCAAGACCCCGGTGTGGAACCGGATTCGCAAGATGCGCGACAGCGGTGTCATCGGTCAGCAAACCGTTGTCTTGGATGCAGAAAAGCTTGGATTCGAAGCTTGTTTCTTTGTGCTCATCCGAACGTCCGAGCACGAGGCAGAGTGGCAGGCGCGCTTCCTGAACGCGCTCCGTGCTCGTCCCGAGGTGCTGGAAGCGCACCGTCTGGCAGGCGACATCGACTACATCCTGAAGGTCCAAGTACGGAATGCGCGAGCCTATGACGAATTCTATCAGGCACTGATCTCCGAGGTGAACATCTACAACGTCACTGCGTTGCTTTCGATGGAAGAGATCAAGTCGACGCTGGCCTTGCCTATCTGACGGCGACCTCCAAAGCCTCGAACCCGTGGAAGTGGTACGAGTCCGCCACCTTTGGTGGCGACGTCACACGCAAGTCCGGGCAACGCGCAAAAAGGACCGGCAGGGCAATCTGCAGTTCCAACCTTGCCAATGCCGCGCCGACACAGGAATGGATACCGTGCCCAAAGGCAAGATGCGGGCGGCGAAGGCGGAACGGATCGAAGAGGTTGCCATCCGGCCAAACAGCATCGTCGCGGCAGGCCGAGCCAAGAAGACAGCCAATCTGACTGTCTTTTTCGAATTTCAGGTCTTCGACTTCCGTATCCGCGTAAACATACCTGGTGAACATGTGCAAAGGCGGTCGGAACCTCAGGCATTCCTCGACCGTTCCGGCAATCGCATCGGGCGCGATCGCCTCGGCGCGGCCCTCGAATCCCGCTAAAATCGACACCGCATTGCCCAGGGAATGCGCGGTAGCCTCGTGCCCTGCGTTCATCAACAGTATCGCGGTCGACAAGGCTTCTGCCTCTGAAAGCCCGCCTTCGTCCGATGTGGCAACCAATCGGGCGAGAAAATCCTGACGATCTTCGTTGCGCCGTTCGTCCAGCTCGGCTTTCATGAACGCCGCCATGCTTGCCGCTGCAGCATTTGCCTCGTCTTCGATCTGCCGATCGCGGCGTGCCTGATACATGGCCACCATCTGGTTCGACCAGTCCTGCAAGCGGCGCGCACGGGTCAGATCAACGCCCAGAAAAGCTGCAATGGACTGAGCGGCCAGCGGCTTCGCATAGGCATCGATCAGATCGAAAGGCCCCTCTGGAAATACATCGATCAGGCGATCAGCCAATTGGCTGATCACTGGCGCAATCAACGCGATGCGGGGGCTGGTGAACGCCGACATCGTCACGCGACGGATGCGGCCGTGAGCTGGTGGCTCCAACTCCAGAAGTGAATGCGCTTCGACCGCGGCAAAGGCCTGCAGATGCGTTGGAACAGGCGTTTGCAAACCCTCGGGCACGGCGCGGCCCATGTCCGGGTGCTTCATGATTTGCGATACGGCAGCATGGGTCGTGGCCATCGGCAGATCATAGTCCTTCCAGAATACGAAGTCTCCCTGCCTTCGAATATCATCGTAAAATCTGTAAGGATTATCAAAGAATTCCGGGTCGCCCGGGTCCTGTTCGACTACTGGCAAAGGTTGTGAGGTCTGCGCCATGGCTCATCTTTGGCGATAGGTGCTTGATGGGACAACCAGACTTTTCGACAGGTCTCCTGTCCACCTGTTCAGATTTAGCGTAATTCACGTTCGATGGGCGCATTCTTGATGTCTCCACGCACGGGCTTGAGCCCTTGGTCGCGGTGTGCGACATCATCTGAACGGCATACTTGCGCAAGAAACAGAGAGACAGAACATGAGTGGCTTGCTCGCCCTGCTGGATGACGTCGCGGCCATCGTCAAACTGACGGCAACGCAGGTGGACGACATTGCCGCTCAGGCCGCCAAGGTTGGGACCAAGGTCTCGGCCACCGTGTTGGACGACGCCGCAAAGGCCGGCGCCAAGGCCGCGGGCGTTGTCATCGATGATGCCGCCGTTACACCGAAATACGTAACCGGCCTGCCTGCCAGTCGCGAACTGCCGATCATCTGGAAGATCGCGCGCGCCTCGTTTTTCAACAAGCTTGTCGTTCTGCTACCCGCGGCCCTGCTTCTGGACACCTTCCTGCCGTGGCTTGTGACGCCTTTGCTCATGCTTGGGGGCTGTTATCTCTGCTTCGAAGGGGCCGAGAAGGTCCTCCATTGGCTATACCCCCACCCCGAAAGCCATGCGCAGGAAGCCGAAGACCTCGACGCGGCCCACTTGGAAGAAACGCGCGTCAAGGGCGCGATCAAAACGGATTTCATCCTCTCGGCCGAGATCATGACGATCTCGCTGGCCGCCATCGAAGCCGATAACAGACTGACGCAAGGACTTGTCCTTGGTGTGGTCGCCATCGGGATCACCGCGCTGGTTTATGGGGCGGTCGCGATGCTGGTAAAGATGGATGATGTGGGGCTCAGGCTCAGCCAGGTGGGCATGACATCGTTCGTCCGAAGCTTCGGGCGCAATATGGTCAAGTTCATGCCGACGCTCATGACCTTCATCGCAGTTGTCGGCACAACGGCCATGCTCTGGGTCGGCGGCAATATCATCGTCCACGGGCTCGAGGTACTGGGCTGGCACTGGCCCTATGACACCATCAAGGGCATCGCGACAAACGTGGCCGAAGCTGCCGGAACCGCCAAAGGGTTCGTGAAATGGCTGGTCACGGCCACGCTTGATGGTATCCTCGGGCTGGTCCTTGGAATGGTGCTGATCCCGATTGTCACGCGGGCCATTGTGCCGGTCTTTTCCATCTTCTTTCCCGAAAAGAAGGCCATGAGCCATTAGCCACCGATTCCTGTCCAGAAATCGGCCCAGAAAGCGCGCATCTTCTGGACCTGCTTAGTCCGCGCGTCCACGCTTTTCAAAGCGCGGCAGCATGGCCGAGAAGTCTTTACCCCTGCCGTCCTCGTCCTCGACGAAATCGGTGTAAAGCTCTGCCGCACGCCGACCCATCGGCGTATCCGCATCCGCCGCCTCGGCCGCCTGCTGCGACAGGCGCAGGTCCTTCAGCATCAACTCGGCGGCAAATCCCGGCGCGTATCCGTTGTCGGCAGGTGACATGGGGCCGATGCCGGGGGCCGGGCAATAGGCGTTCATTGTCCAGCTATAGCCCGACGAGGTCGAGACCACATCGAACATCGCCTGCCGGTCCAGCCCCAGCTTGTCGGCAAGCGCAAAGGCCTCGCAGGTGCCGATCATCGTCACACCCAATATCATGTTGTTACAGATCTTCGCGGCTTGCCCATTCCCCGAGGGCCCGCAATGCACGGCCTTTTGCCCCATAGTGTCAAAAAGCGGCTTCGCATCGTCAAAGGCATCGTCGCTTCCGCCGATCATGAACGTCAGCGTTCCGGCTTCCGCCCCGCCGATGCCGCCCGAGACCGGTGCATCAAGGGCGCGAAGCCCAGCGGCTTCTGCCTGCCCGGCGACGGCACGGGCGCTTTCCACATCGACGGTCGAACAGTCCAGCAGGATCGCGCCCGGTTTCATCGCGGGTACCACTTCGTCCGCGACGCGCCGCAGAATCGCGCCATCGGGCAGCATCGTAATGACCACATCCGCGTCCTTCGCCGCTTCCGCTCCACTCTTGCAATCGGTGACACCGTCGGGGATCGGCGCCACAACGTCGAAGCCCGACACGTCATGCCCCGCAGCAACCAGGTTGCGCGCCATCGGCGCCCCCATGTTGCCCAATCCGATGAAGCCGATCTTCATGTCATCCCCCTAAATTCAGTTCTTCGTTTCCGAGCGGCATCAGCATGCCTGCGACCTCGGCAGGCGAGGCGCCATCGATGCGATCATGCGCCCAGGCGGGTGATTTGTCCTTGTCCACGATCAACGCCCGGATGCCCTCCTGAAAGTCGCCCTGCGCCGCCACGCGGTGGCTGAAACGGTACTCGTTGGTCAACGCTCCCTCGATCGTATCGCCTGCCCGTGCCCGATGCACCAGTTCAACGGCAGCGGCCATCGCCAGCGGAGCGTTTCGCGACATCGCCTTAAGTGTCGCCTCGGCCCAAGAGGTGTCCGAGGCACGAAGCGCGTTGACGATATCCCTCAGCGTCTCGCCGCCGAACGCGGCATCGATCAAGGGTAGGTCATCGGCCATTTTGGCGGGCGGGGCAGGGGCGGCCGCCTGATCGATCAGCGTCCAGTCTCCGGTCTCTTCCAGCCTTGCTATCAATGCGGGCCACGCGTCCTCGGCAATGAAATAGTCCGCAAATCCAGAAAGGATGGCATCGCCCGGTCCCATCCGATGCGCCGTTGTGCCCAGATACTCACCCAGCCGCCCGGGAGCCTGTGCAAGCATCAGCGTGCCACCCACATCCGGGGCCAGCCCGATACCACATTCCGGCATGGCGATCTGGCTGCTTTCACCCACAATCCGATGCGAGCCATGGCACCCGACACCTACACCGCCCCCCATGGTGAATCCCTGCAAAAAGGTCGCGACTGGCTTGGGGAAATGGAAAAGCGCGGCATTCATCGCGTATTCGTCCCGCCAGAACTGGCGCGGCGCGTCATAGTCCCCCGCGACCATGGCCTCGTAGATGCCCATCAAATCGCCACCGGCGGAGAACGCGCGCTCCCCCTCCGCATCGATGACCAGCATCGCGATGGTCTCATCCGCCGCCCACTCCGGTAAGACGGCGGCGATCTCTAGAACCATGTCATGCGTCACGGCGTTCAGCGCCTCGGGACGGTTCAGCGTGATGCGCCCTGTCTTCCCGACCTTTCGGATGAAGATCTCGCTCACGATAGCAAGCTCCGCGCCACGATCACACGCATGATCTCGTTGGTGCCTTCCAGAATGCGATGCACGCGCAAGTCACGTACGATCTTCTCGATCCCGTAGTCCGCCAGATAGCCGTACCCGCCGTGAAGTTGCAGGCACGTATCGGCAACGCGCGACGCGGCTTCCGTCACAAACGCCTTGGCCATTGCGGTCTGCTTCGTGGCATCGGGCTGGCCCGTGTCATTGGCCCAGGCGGCTTGACGCAGGAAGGTACGCGCGGCCTGAAGTTCGATCTCGCAGTCCGCCAGCTTGAACTGAAGCGCCTGGAACTGGTCCAGCGTCTTGCCGAAGGCTCTGCGCTCCCGCACATAGGCCAGCGTCTTGTCGAGCGCCGACTGCGCCGCACCTATCGAACAGGCGGAGATGTTCAACCGACCCCCATCCAGCCCCGCCATCGCGTATTTGAACCCGTCGCCTTCGACGCCCAGCAGGGCTTCGGCGGTTATGCGGCAATCGTCCAGCTGTACCTGCCGCGTCGGCTGGCTACGCCATCCCATCTTGTCTTCCAGACCGCCAAAACTCAGTCCCTCCGCCCCGTCTTCGACGACAAAGGCGGAGATCCCAGCGGGTCCCGCATCCCCCGAACGGGCCATGACGATGTAGGCGTCCGAATACCCCCCGCCCGAGATGAACGCCTTTGTCCCCGTCAGTGCCCAGCCTTCGTTCGTGCGCTCGGCGCGGGTTTTAAGCGCGGCGGCGTCCGAGCCCGATCCGGGCTCGGTCAGGCAATAGGACAGGATACACTCCATCGCCAGCGCGCGCGGCAGCATCCGGTCGCGAAGCGTTGCGGACCCATGCTGTTCGATCATGCGCGCGCACATGTTGTGGATGGACAGAAATGCCGCGACCGAGGCGCAGCTTTGTGACAGTGCCTCGAATATCAGCGTCGAATCGAGCCGCGTCAGCCCCGCACCACCTGCGTCTTCCGAAACGTTCAGCCCCCCGAACCCGAGGGCAGCAAGTTCCGTCCAGAGCGTCTTCGGGATTGTGCCGTCGGCCTCCCAGTTGCGTGCAAAGGGAGCGATGTGCTCAGCGCCGAAATCGGCGGCTGTCTCGAAGATCGCAGTCTGTTCTTCGGACAGTGCGAAATCCATGGCTCTCCCCCTTTGCTGAACGCTCGTTCACTTAACCGGCGGAGCATAAGGGTTTCAAGGAGAATTCCTGCCCGCGACGGGGTGCCTGAAAGCGGTCCCGGACCTTATCCCACGGACTTCACGTCGAAAGCCGCAGTCATAAGTTCACGCGTGTAATCTGTCTGCGGGTTGTCGAAGATCTGGTCCGCATCACCCTGTTCCACCACATCGCCACGCTTCATCACGATCACCTTGTGGCTCATGGCCCGGACCACGTTCAGATCGTGGCTGATGAACAGATAGGCCAGCCCGTACTTGCGTTGCAGATTCCTCAGCAGTTCGACGATCTGGACTTGCACAGTCATGTCCAGAGCGCTGGTCGGTTCGTCCAGTACGACCAGCTTCGGACGCAGGATCATGGCACGCGCAATCGCGATCCGCTGGCGCTGCCCGCCCGAGAATTCGTGTGGATAGCGATGCATGGTGGCGGGGTCCAGCCCGACCTCTGCCATGATTTCCGCTACCATCTCCCTCCGGTCGCGCGTGGGGTCGACCTGATGGATCGTCAGGCCCTCGGCAATAATCTCTTCGATCGTCATGCGCGGGCTGAGCGAACCGTAAGGGTCCTGAAAGACGATCTGCATCTCCGACCGAAGCGGACGCAAGTCGCGCGACTTCAGCCCTTGGATATTGCGCCCCTGAAAGACGACTGTGCCCTCGGAGGAAATCAGCCGCATAATGGCCAGCGCCAGCGTCGTCTTGCCCGATCCACTCTCACCGACGATCCCCATCGTCTCGCCCGCGCGCACGCTGATCGTTGCAGCATTCACCGCCTTGATGTGCCCAATCGTGCGCTTCAATAGCCCTCGATGGATCGGGAACCAGATGCGCAACGCCTCGGTCTCCGCGATTGTCGGCGCATCCGCCGCAACCGGGTCCGGAAAACCGGTCGATTCCGCCGATAGAAGCTTCTGCGTATAGGCGTGCTTCGGGGCGCCGAACAATTCGTTCGTTGGCCCCTGTTCGACGATCTCGCCATCTTTCATGACATTCACGCGGTCCGCGAATTTCCGCACGATGTTCAGATCATGGGTGATGAACAACATCGACATGCCGCGTTCGTGCTGGATGCGCTCCAAAAGCTCAAGGATCTGAGCCTGGATCGTCACATCAAGCGCTGTCGTCGGCTCATCCGCGATCAAGAGCTCGGGGTTATTGGCCAGCGCCATTGCGATCATGACGCGCTGCCGCTGTCCGCCCGAAAGCTGGTGTGGATAGCTCTTAAGGCGCCTCTCCGGCTCGACGATGCCCACTTCGTGCAAAAGCTCCAGGATACGCGGCTCGGCGGCGTCGCCCACCACACCCTGGTGAATCAGAAGCGACTCGCCCAATTGCTTTTCCAAAGTGTGCAACGGGTTGAGCGATGTCATCGGCTCCTGAAAGATAAAGCTGATGTC
>JASJDQ010000156.1 GCA_030065075.1 Paracoccaceae bacterium
GGGCTCACTTTGATCGGGCGGATGCGTGGGCAGCGCTTCATTTGTCTTTCGGGCGAAGAGCGGCTGATCCGCGACGCTGACCCGGCCCATGTGTCAGGCGAAGACCGAAAGCACCGGCGCAAGGGAGCAGACGCCGACACATGGGCCGGGTCAGCGTCGCGTATCAGCCGCTCTTCGCCCGAAAGACAAATGAAGCGCTGCCCACGCATCCGCCCGATCAAAGTGAGCCCGACCTCGCGCGCGATGTTGACGCCCCATGCGGTGAAGCCTGAACGGCTTGCCAAGACAGGGATGCCCATATGCGCGCATTTGATCACCATTTCGGAGGTAAGCCGTCCGGTGGTGTAGAGTATCTTGTCGGCCCCTTGGACGCCTTCTGACAGCATCCAACCGGCGATCTTGTCGACGGCGTTGTGGCGACCCACGTCCTCCATGTAGACGAGCGGCTTGTCCTGATAGCAGAGGATGGTGCCGTGAATGGCACCTGCTTCGAGATAAAGCGACGGGGTCTGATTGATTTTCGAGGCCAGCGCGTAAAGCCAGGACGTGCGAACCTCGGCAGGTGGCAAGGCAAGGTCCTGCAGTCCCTCCATCATGTCGCCAAAGACGGTGCCCACGGCGCAGCCGCTGGTGCGCGTCTTCTTCTTCAGCTTCTCTTCGTAAGTCGTCTCGCCATCCGTGCGCACCACGACGGTTTCCAGATCATCGTCATAGTCAATGCTCGTGACAGTCTCACCCTCGCCCAACATGCTCTGGTTTTTCAGAAATCCCAGCGCCAGGTATTCGGGATAGTCGCCGATCGTCATCGCAGTCACGATCTCCTGACCGTTCAGAAAGATGGTGAGCGGACGTTCTTCCACAACCGCCGTTTCACGAGCGGCGCCCGTTTCGTCAACACCAGACACGCGGCGGGTCAGCCGCGCGTCAGTGGGCGACGGTGCTATCAGATATTGATCAACTGCATCACCGGACATGATTTGAACCCGAGGACTTCCTGCGTTACGCGTCAAACACAAGATTAGGGCGACGCTATGGTCTCCACCACCGAAAATTCCTCGTTTCGTGCAGGCTTTCTGGCCGGCCTGCCATTCCTGCTGATTGGCGTGCCCTTCGCCATCCTGTTCGGCGTTGTCGCGACGGAAGCCGGGTTGAGCATCTCAGAGACGGTCAGTTTCAGCCTCGTTGTGATCGCTGGAGCTTCGCAATTTACAGCGATCCAACTCATGACGGAGAGCGCGCCCGTCTGGATCGTACTGGTGGCCGCCTTGGCGGTGAACCTGCGGATGGCGATGTATTCCGCCAGCCTGCAACCGCATTTGGGCGGCGCCAGTTTTCCACAGCGCGCCTTTGCGGCATACATCAATGTCGATGCCAGCTATGCCCTTGGTATCCAGAAATTCGAAGACGTGCCAAATTGGCCTGTGCGGGACAAGTTCTTCTTCTTTTGCGGCACTATGGTCTTGATGTTTCCGCTCTGGGTGATCGGCACATGGGTCGGCGCTGTGACAGGTGACGCATTGCCGGACCAGCTTGAGCTGGACTTTGCGATGCCCATTATGTTTCTGGCGCTGGTGGCTCCGATGGTGAAATCGCTGGCGCATCTTGCCGCCGCGATCACTTCGGTCACAGGCGCGCTGTTGTTGGCTTTCTTGCCCTCGGGCATCGGGCTTTTGCTGGCAGGTTTTGCTGCAATGGCCGTTGGCGCCGAGATCGAAAGGCGACGGGGATGAGTTACACGTCCGCCCAGATTTGGCTCATTATTGCGGTGCTTGGCGTCGGCACGTACTTGATCCGTTTTTCCTTTTTGGGGCTGGTCGGGGACCGCCAGATGCCGGACTGGGTTCTTCGACACCTACGGTATACGCCGGTTGCCATCCTGCCGGGACTGGTCGCACCTTTGGTGGTCTTTCCAGATGCTACAGGCGGCACGACAGACCCGGTCCGTTTGGCAGCGGCCATTGTGACCGTTGCCGTCGCGTGGTGGCGCAAGAACATGCTCTGGGGAGCCTTCTCGGGAGCCGCTACGATGGCCGGATTGCAGACGCTGTCCGGCAGCCTTTGAAAGTACTACGTTCCTGTGCATCAGGGTCGGGAGCGACCCGCCTGAACCAGAACGTCGCCGTTCCAATCCGTATCATCGTCGGAGATCACGCGAGATCGCACACCCGGGATAGCCTGAAATCTCTCGCGGGTTGCGTTTGGAAAATGGGTGACCCGCAAGCTTTCAAAGCCTGCGACCTGCCGAAGAATTCTGTTGATCGCCAGCGAACACTGCGCTTTCGGCACCGGTCCGTAGGCTTTCGCAAGAGCCGCAATCCGGTTCGCTTGAGACGGTGTGATGCTTAGACGCTGTTCCACCACATCATAGGTCTCACGCGCGTGGTAATCGATATAGACCTCGAGCGCCCTTGGGCTCATCGCATAATGCACGTCGTTGCGCTCGGGCGCGAAAGGGACTTCGAACGTGCCAGCGGGATCAAAGAGAATGCGCTCTTGCGGCGTGGTGATGAGCAGTCCGGAATGTGCGCCCGACCCGCTTCTCCTACTGATCACGGTATATAGCCGGATCTCGGGTTGTGTTGTCGGGCGGTAAGTGTGTTGCCGGAGCGCGTCGTCAGACGCCCATCGAGGCTCTGCCGAACCGCACGCTGCAAGAAGCACGCAACATTGGATCAGGGCAAACGCCCTGACCGTCACGAATTGAAGATCGCCAGGAAGATCAGGATCAGAATGCTGACAATGGCGACGTTCCTGGACCACCTCATAAAGCCCGCGAAGGTCTTCTCATGGTCGGTGATGTCCATCTCGCCGTGCTTGTGTTCAGCCATAGGTGCGACTCCGAAATGCAATTCGGCGTTTGATTAGCCGAACCCATCCCTCTTGTCACGGATCCGAATGCCGCACCCGTGCTGGTAGACAAACGCCTGATGGTCGGTGCAACTACGAAAAACCAGTCAGGCGAGGACGCAATGGCAAAGATCACCTTCATCGGCGGCGGTAACATGGCCTCGGCCATCATTGGCGGGTTGATTGCCGACGGTATGAACCCGACCGAGATCACCGTCGTGGAACCGAATGCCACGCAACGCGCACATCTTGCGGAAACGCTTGGTGCAGTCGTGACTGATGATGCAAAAGCCGCGTGCCGTGAGGCTGCAATCGTAGTGCTGGCCGTCAAGCCTCAGATCGTCCCAGCGGTCGCCGAGCAGGTTACCCACCTCAGTGGCAAGCTCCTGATCAGCATCGCCGCCGGCGTCACCGTCGAAACTCTCGAGGCGCTCTTCGGCGATATCTCGATTGTGCGCACCATGCCCAACACGCCTGCGCTGCTAGGGCTTGGCGCCACGGGACTTTACGCAAACGAAAGAACTACGCAGAGAGAGCTTGCCGAGGCCGAAAAGATCGTGAACGCCTTCGGCATCTCTGTGACCGTTGAGCGGGAGGAGTTGCTGGATGCCGTCACGGCCGTTTCGGGCAGCGGACCGGCCTATTTCTTCCTGTTGATCGAAGAGATGATCCGGGCAGGAAAGGCGCTGGGCCTCACTGAAGAAGAGGCCACCGCGCTCACTCTGCAAACAGCGCTTGGAGCCGCCAGCATGGCGGCCAAGGGTGACGTCGAACCGCAGGAACTTCGACGTCGCGTGACGTCGCCTAACGGCACGACCCACGCAGCCATCATGGCATTTCAGGACAGCGGATTCGGCGATCTGGTCCAGGCCGCCGTCACCGCTGCCCGCGACCGCGCCATCGAACTCGGCAAGGGCTGAAACCTAAGCCGCGCTGGCCTGTGCCGCCTGCGGATAGAAGGTGTCGCCGTTTTTCGCCATGTCGGACAGAAACGCCGGGACCGCAAAGCGCGGGCCATGATCGGCCAGGCTTTCGCAAATCTCCACCGCGCGCTCGGCTCCGATCATGTCGATCCACGAAAACGGGCCGCCAGACCACGGTGCGAAGCCCCAACCAAGGATGGCACCGACATCACCTTCGCGGATGTCTTCCAGTACTTCTTCTTCAAGGGCACGCACCGCTTCCAGAACCTGCGCCATCATCAGGCGGTTCTGCACCTCTTGCAGGTCTGGCTGATCGTCTGCGTGAGGATACTGATCCGCCAGACCGGGCCAGAGCGCGGTCCGCTTGCCCTTGTCATCATAGTCATAGAAGCCGGCATTGGCTTTCCGGCCCATACGGCCCTGATCGGCCATCCAGAATATGACCTCGTCGACGGCATCGTCGGGATAGGCGTCGCCCATGGCCGCCTTGGTGGCCTTGGCGATCTTCACCCCCAACTCGACGCTCGTTTCATCGACCAGTTGCAGCGGCCCGACGGGGAAGCCCAGAAGCTGCGCCGCGTTCTCGATCAGCGCGGGGTTCACCCCTTCGCCGACCATGCGGATGCCTTCGTTGATGTACGGAATGATGCAGCGGTTGGCGTAGAAGAACCGCGCGTCGTTGACCACGATCGGCGTTTTCCGGATCTGGCGCACATAGTCGAGCGACTTGGCCACCGCGCGATCGCCGGTTTCGGCGCCCTTGATGATTTCCACCAACAACATCTTGTCGACGGGCGAGAAGAAGTGGATGCCGATGAACTGCTCGGGCCGGACGCTGGCCTTTGCAAGATCGGTGATGGGCAGGGTCGATGTATTGGTGGCGAAGATACAGTCTTCGCCCACGATGGCTTCGACCTTCTTCGTCATTTCGGCCTTGACGCCCGGGTCTTCGAAGACAGCCTCGACGATCAGGTCGCAACCCTTCAACGCCTGAAGATCCGTGGTCGCATTGATCCGTCCTAGAACCTCTTCCTTCTTCTCGGGCGTCACCTTCTTGCGGCTGATGCCCTTGTCGAGGATCCCTTCGGAGTAGCTCTTGCCCTTGTCCGCAGCCTCCTGGGCCTGGTCGATCAGCACGACCTCAATACCGGCGTTGGCGCTGACATAGGTTATACCCGCCCCCATCATGCCAGCACCCAACACACCAACCTTGGTCACTTTCTGATCTTCAACATCCGGACGGTTCGCGCCCTTTTCCAATGCTTCCTTGTTCAGGAAGAGCGACCGGATCATCGCAGCACTGGTCGGGTTGTTCAGGATCTGCGTGAAATACCTCGCCTCGATCTTCAGCGCCGTGTCGAACGGCACCAACGCGCCCTCATAGGCAGCGGACAGAAGCGCCTTGGCCGCCGGATAGACGCCCTTGGTCTTGCCGTTGATCATGGCAGAGGCGCCGACGAATGTCATGAAGCCCTGCGGGTGATAGGGCGCACCGCCCGGCATCTTCCAACCCTTTTGGTCCCAGGGTTTGACGATGTCGGCATCGGTGGCGTTCAACACCCATTCCTTGGCGCGTGCCATCAGGTCTTCTGGCGCGACCACCTCGTCGATCAACTGAGCACCCTTCGCCTTTGCGGGCTCCAGCATCTTGCCTTCCAACAGCACCGGGGCCGAGGCCATCAGCCCGACCATGCGGCTATAGCGCGTCGTGCCGCCAGCACCCGGGAACATGCCCAAGAGGATCTCGGGCAGGCCAATGCGCCCCTTGGGCGTGTCGGCCATGATCCGGTAATGACAGGCCAGCGCGATTTCCGTGCCGATCCCGGCGCAAAGACCGGGAATGGCACAGGCAATCGGTTTGCCGCCCTTGTTGGTCTTCGGGTCCAGTCCCGCGCGCTCGATCTTTCGCAGGATGCGATGGCCGTTCATGATGAAGTCGAAAAGGGCCGGTGCGGGATTATCGCCCGAAGCGGCACGGATATTACCCAGAACGTTCAGGTCCATGCCACCCGCGAACGTGTCCTTGCCGGACGTGATCACCACACCCCTGACGGCATCATCCGCCAAAGCCTGATCGATGAAGCCTTCGACCAATTCGAATGCCTCGCGCGTCAGAACGTTCATCGACTTGCCGGGAACATCCCATGTGATGACCGCGACACCGTCATCGTGAAGATCGTAAGTGAAATCTGTCATGTCAGCTCCTTCAACCGGCACGAGCTCGCGCTGGCGTGGCAGTCTTTGTTTGTCTCTTTTGAAGTGGTGAAATTGTCAGTGAACGATGCGTTTTATCTCGTCCAAAGGGATCGGCGACTCGAGGTATTCCATCATCTCGATCTTGCAGCCGTCGGGTGTATTGACCAAGAAATAGCGGATCAAGCTCGAGGTGACGCCATTTCCATCGGCGTCCGTATCGATGAAGCGAACACAGACGCGCCTGCGACCGTGGTTCGATTGATCCACGTTCTCGATAGTCGTTTCGGTGTTCGCAACCTGGGACGCCATAAGTGCCGATCGGTATAATTCGAACATTCGAAGCAGCTCTTCTTCGTCCCGAACAAGCGTGACGCCTGCCACGCTGTAGACAACCAATGGCAATGTGAAGCGCTGGCTTATTGCCGAGAAGTCGCCCTGAAGAACTGCGCCCCGAAGGCTTTGAAAATAGTCTTTGAGTTTTTCGTCGTCCAAGCGGCCTCCTCGCCGTTGGAAAATGTCCAACGGTCGTTGCCCGCCGCTCTTCGGGACTTTTGTAGCTTAGCAATGGTTTTACCTGCGGCAAGGATTTTCTCACGCGCGTTCGAGGATGGTTGCGGCCCCCATGCCGCTGGCCACACACAGCGTGGCAAGGCCGGTTTCCTTGTCCTGACGTTCCATCTCGTCCAGAAGGATGCCGATTATGATCGCGCCTGATGCCCCGAGCGGGTGACCCATCGCAATCGCACCGCCATTTACGTTGAGCTTGCCATGATCGACATCGAACGCCTGCATGAAGCGCAGGACGACCGATGAAAAGGCCTCGTTCACCTCGAAAAGGTCGATGTCGCCGATCGACATACCGCTGTCTGCAAGGATCTTTTGCGTGGCAGGCACCGGTCCGGTCAGCATGATGGTGGGGTCTGTTCCGATCTTGGCAGTCGCCCTGATCCGGGCACGTGGCTTCAATCCGTTGGCTTCGCCAAACTCCTTTGATCCGACAAGAAGGCCCGCCGAACCATCGACAATGCCCGACGAGTTCCCCGCGTGATGGATGTGATTGATCCGCTCGAGGTGCGGGTACTTCAATTTTGCGACCGCGTCGAAGCCAGGCATGACTTCGCCCTGGTCCTTGAAGGCCGGTTTGAGCGCGCCCAGTCCCTGCATATCGGTGCCGGGACGCATATACTCGTCCGTCGACAGGATCGGCAAACCATTCTGGTCCTTGATCTCCACCACGGAGTTCTTGAAACGACCATCGGCCCAGGCCTCGGCCGCGCGCCTCTGGCTTTCGACGGCGAAGGCGTCGGCATCGTCACGCGAGAACCCGAACTCGGTCGCGATGATATCGGCCGAGATGCCTTGAGGCACGAAGTAGGTCTTCATCGCAACACTTGGGTCGGCGGCAATTGCCGCACCGTCCGAGCCCATGGGCACGCGGCTCATGCACTCGACACCGCCTGCTATATAGGCTTCACCCGCGCCGCCCCTGATCTGATTGGCAGCAAGGTTAACGGCTTCCATGCCCGAGGCGCAGAAACGGTTGATCGACAGACCAGGAACGCCCTCGTCAAGCTCCGAGGCCAGAACGGCGGTACGTGCGAGGCACCCGCCCTGTTCTTTCACCTGCGTGGCGTTACCCCAGATGACGTCTTCCAACTCGTCGCCTTTCAGACCGTTGCGTTCCTTCAACGCGTTCAGAATGTCGGCCGAGAGCTTTACCGGTGTCACTTCGTGCAGGCTGCCATCGGCGCGTCCCTTGCCGCGTGGTGACCGGACAGCGTCGTAGATATAGGCGTCACGCATGTATCTCTCCCTCAGGATCGGGTTTTGTTCGGGAAGGCCGGTTGCATCAGGTCATAGGGATGTTTCCACCCGGGCAGATCTGAAATACGGTTCAACCAGGCGTCAATCGCCGGCCATTCGGAACGGTCGAACCCGAACGGTTCTTCATAAAACAGGTATCCACAGCAGGTCAGATCCGCATTTGTGACGCTGCGTCCGACCATCCAGTCACGCTGCGTCAGATGCTTATTCAGGACTTGCAGCGCGGCTTTCTGGCGGCCCGTCAGGTAAGCGATCACATCGTCGGACCGGTGCTCGGGCGACAGGAAGTTCATCATGAAGCGAAGCACGCCAGTGTTGCTGGACAACTTGTGATTATCCCAAAGGACCCAGCGAAGGATCTCGCGCCTTTCCTCCGGGGTGTCGCCGCCGAACTTGCCGGTCTTTTCGGACAGGTAATCCTGAATGACGCCGGATTGCGCCAGTTTCACATCACCGTCGACCAGAACCGGTGCCTCGCCCATCTCGTTGACCTCTGCGCGATAGGCATCGCTTCGTGTCGCCCCGTTGAAGAAGTCGACATGGATGGGTTCCCAGTCGAGGGGGCCAAGCTCCAACGTCAGCGCGGCCTTGTAGCTATGTCCGCTTTCGCCAAAGCAGTGAAGTTGCAAGGTCATTCTTGTCCTCCATCGGGGCGTCGTTTTCTGAGTCTGGTTTTGCGCATTTTTGGCAAGGTGAAATTAGGTGCACATTAACTTTGAACTGTCATCAAAATCAGGCGGTACAGGCTGGCGAGCCAATGACCGCGCAAGGTGAAGTCCTGCCGCGCATGTCATGTTTGAACCAAGGCGCGGCAGGCACCTTCATCTTGCCGAAAGAAACGTCGGGGTCTCTCGTGCATTGGCGAGCAATGCACTGAGAGGCGCGAGGGGCAGCGCCCCTCACATCCGCGACGGCGAAGTCGGCGCAAGTCCTTATCATCGTTTTCGCGCATCCAGTTCGGAATTGAAGATGCGTAGCCGCGTCGCCAGGTTGTCGTGGTTCATGATCGAGTTGAAGTTCTCGAACAGAAACGACAAGGCCTCGCCTTCGTCCAAGCCCGCTTCGGACGCAAAAGACTTCAGACGCCGATAACCGTCTTCGGTCATGGCGACCGGGAAGCGGCGGGTCAAGCGAAGGCGTTTTGGCATCGGCCTCTCCGAATGGGTGGGGTCGCCCCCACCATTCCCTCAGAAGTTCGCCGCGTCCAGTGCCATGACCGGTTCTGCACCCGATTGAATGCGGGCCAAGTGCGTCGCCGTCATCGGCAACTGCCGCGCCATGTAATACCGTCCTGTCGCGATCTTGGTCTCGTAGAACTCGGTATCGTCGGCACCGGCCTCCAACGCTTCCATCGCGGCCTTTGCCATCTGGGCCCACATAAGACCGACGATCGTGTGGCCAAAGAGATGCATAAAGTCGTAGCTTCCCGACAAGGCATTCAAAGGGTTTTTCATGCCTTCTTGCATGAAGTACATACCCGCCGCCTGCAGGTCTTTCGACGCCGCTTTCAGCGGTTCAAGGAAGCCCTCTTTCAAATCCGCGTTACCCTCGTTCTCTTTGATGAAGGTCTTCACCATTTCGAAAAAGGCCATGATGGCCTTGCCACCATTCGCGGGCAATTTCCGCCCAACGAGGTCGAGCGACTGAATGCCGTTGGTGCCTTCATAGATCATGGCGATGCGCGCATCGCGCACAAACTGCTCCAACCCCCATTCCCGGGTAAAGCCCGAGCCGCCAAGCGTCTGTTGCGCCTGCACACAGGTCTCGAAACCCTTGTCGGTCAAGAAACCCTTCATGACCGGGATCAGCAGCGAAATCATCTCTTCTGCCGCCTCATCACCCATGCGTTGGGACCGATCGATCATCTGCGCGCCCCAGTAGGTCAGTGCACGACCGCCTTCTGTCATCGACTTCTGATCCATGAGGTTCCGGCGCACGTCGGGGTGCACGATGATCGGATCCGCAGGACCATCTGGGTTTTTCGCACCAGTTACATCGCGGCCCTGCAGCCGGTCGCGAGCAAACCCGAGCGCGTTCTGATAGGCGACTTCGCCTTGGGTGTATCCCTGCAACGCCACCGCAAGTCGCGCTTCGTTCATCATGGTGAACATGGCGCGCATGCCCTTGTGC
>JASJDQ010000157.1 GCA_030065075.1 Paracoccaceae bacterium
GGTTGACCATGCGTTCGATCGAAAGAAGCTCCGAGGTGCGCATGGTCTCGTCCGAGGCGGATATCGAGATCATGACGGCGACAAGCGCGTCTTCGGGTGTGAATTCGGATGGATCGATGGGCACGGGCGGTATTCCTTTCCGGGATGCCATGGAACTTATTGACGCGCGCGGGGCCTCGCAATAGGAGGTGTGCGCTTTGACGCAAGGGTGATGGACCGATGACCGCATTTAGAGACGCTGCAATGACCTCGAAGGCCTGGCCGTTCGAAGAGGCTCGGCGTTTGCTGAAACGGTATGAGGCCGCGCCGCCCGAGAAGGGCTATGTGCTGTTCGAGACGGGCTATGGGCCAAGCGGGCTGCCGCACATCGGGACCTTTGGCGAGGTGCTGCGGACCACGATGGTGCGGCGCGCTTTCGAGGTGATTTCGGATATTCCGACGAAGCTGATCTGTTTTTCGGACGATCTGGACGGGATGCGGAAGGTGCCGGGCAACGTGCCGAACCAGGAGAAGCTGGCGGAGTACCTTCAGATGCCGCTGACCAGCGTGCCGGATCCCTTCGGCACGCACGCCAGTTTCGGCGACCACAACAACGAGATGCTGAAGCGGTTCCTGGATACCTTCGGGTTTGAGTATGAGTTTTACTCGGCCAAGGAATTCTATCAGTCCGGTCAGTTCGACGAGATCCTGCGCCGCTCGGCCGAGCGGTATGATGACCTGATGGCGATCATGTTGAAATCGTTGCGCGAGGAGCGGGCCGAGACCTATTCGATCTTCCTGCCGCTCCATCCCGAGACGGGACGGGTGCTGTATGTGCCGATGAAGCATGTGGATGCGGCGGAAGCGACCGTAACATTCGATGATGAAGACGGGCGCGAGTGGACGGTGCCGGTCACGGGCGGGCATGTAAAGCTGCAATGGAAGCCCGATTTCGGGGCGCGCTGGGCGGCGTTGGGCGTGGATTTCGAAATGTACGGCAAGGAGCATGCCACGAACGAGAAGATCTATGACGCGATTTGTCGGAAACTGGGGGCGCGGCCGCCGGAGCATTTCAGCTATGAGCTGTTTCTGGACGACAAGGGGCAGAAGATTTCAAAGTCTTCCGGCAACGGGATTTCGATTGACGAGTGGCTGACCTATGCGTCGACGGAGTCGCTCAGCTATTTCATGTATCAGAAGCCGAAGACGGCGAAGCGGCTGTTCTTTGACGTGATCCCGCGGGCGGTGGATGAGTATCACCAGCAATTGCGCGCCTATCCCGATCAGGACGACGTGCAGAAGGCGGCGAACCCGGTGTTTCACATTCACAATGGCAACGTGCCGGAAAGCACGATGGTCGTACCGTTTGCGATGCTCTTGAACTTGGCGAGTGTCAGCGGTGCCGAGGACAAGGAAACGCTTTGGGGTTTCATTCGCCGTTATGCGCCGGACGCGAGCGCCGAGACGCATGCGCAACTGGATGAAGCGGCGGGATTTGCCGTCAGGTACTTCAACGACTTCGTGAAACCAGAGCGCGTGTTCCGCGCGCCCGATGAAACGGAGCGCGCCGCTTTGGAAGATTTGCGCGCGCGGCTTGCGGCATGGGAAGGCGGCTTGGACGCGGAAGAGCTGCAGTCGATGGTCTTTGCCGTTGGCAAGGAGCATGGCTTCGAGCCGCTAAGGGACTGGTTCAAGGCGCTATACGAGGTGCTGCTGGGGGCGAGCCAGGGACCGCGGTTCGGTGGCTTCATCGCGCTTTACGGCATCGACGAGACGATCGCGTTGCTGGACCGGGCCTTGGCCGGTCAGCTTGCCTGAATTTTCCCGACAAATTCCTTGGAAGCTGCCGAGGTTTGCCGTCTTTCGGCCCAATTGACTTTTAAAGAAGGGGCAGGAGGTAGGGTTAATGAAACTGCTCGCTCGACTGCTGCTGTTCTGGGTTTTCTCGCTGTTTATCGGGGGCGCCTATGCTGGTGCTTCGGTCTTCACGAACGGTGTGGGGCCCACCGAACTGGTGATGGCGACGCGTTAAGCCAGAAGAGTTCTTGAACCGTTTGCCTGTTTCGTCCGTAATTAGACAAACAGGAGGAACGGCATGCGGATACTTCGACTGGCTGCAATCATCATCGGCCTGACTTGGACAGGGCAGGCTTTGGCGCAAAGTGAGATGCCATCTGATGCGGGTATCGAAGCTACGATCACGGCGCAGATCGATGCTTTTCTGAAGGACGATTTTGCCGAGGCCTTCAGCTTCGCCTCGCCCAATATTCAGGGGATGTTCGGCAATTCCGACCGCTTCGGCCAGATGGTGCGGAACGGCTATCCGATGGTTTGGCGTCCGGATGATGTGCAGTACCTGGAACTGCGTGAGATCCAGGGGAACCTTTGGCAGAAGGTTTTGATCCGCGATCAGGCCGGGGCCATGCATGTGCTGGATTACCAGATGATCCAGACGGAAAACGGTTGGAAAATCAACGGTGTACAAATTCTGAAGCGGCCGGGTTTCAGCGCCTGAGGCACCGACCGTACGCATGGTTGAGAGGGGCTTAAGCCGCCCGATCTAACGTCGCGCCCGAACTCGATGAGAGGAAAGGGTAAGCGATGAACAAGGCGATCACCGACGGATTGGTCTTGATGCCGCCCGCATTCGCGGACGGGCTGGCGGTTTGGTCCAGCGAGCAAGGCACGCCGGGCGGCGTGACCTATGACACCGTCGCGACCGCGGCGGTCGTGACCGGGGATGCGGATTTCGGCGGATGTCTTGAGCTATTGAAAACTGACGCCGTGCAGCGCGTTCGCTATACCGGCGAAACGCCTTTGCTGCCGGGCTGCTACTTGCGGGTGACCGCGCGTGTGAAGGCGATTTCCGGACCTTTGCCGTCGGTGCGTATCTCGGGCTGGGCCGGTCAGTCGGGCGGGTCGCAGGTCACGGGTTTGGTAGAAACCGGGGCCAGCACCGCGCTGACCGACTATGGCGAGGTGGTTGAAGTGAGCGCCATCGTGGGCTCGGGGTCGCGCACCGGTGTCGATCTGATTTGGGGTGACCCGGTTATCTACGGCCACTTCGGGCTGGACCTGACCGGGCCAACGGGCGGCGTTGTTCGCATCGACGATATCCAGATCGAGGATGTGACCAGCGTTTTTCATCGCACGATGATGGATTTGGTCGATGTGCGGGATTTCGGCGCGATTGGCGATGGGGTCACCGACAACTCGGCGGCCTTTCAGGCGGCCAACACCGCCGCCGCGGGCCGGGGTATTCTGATCCCCGAGGGTGTCTATCAACTGGATAGCAATGTCACGCTGGAATACCCCGCGCGGTTTGCGGGCACCGTCACGATGCCGGAGGGCGCGCATTTGATCCTGCGGCGGAACTTCGATCTGCCGACCTACGCGGCGGCTTTCGGTGACGAAGAACTTGGCTTTCGGAAGGCCATACGCGCGTTGACGGTGTTTTCCGACCACGAAAGTTTTGACATGGGCGGTCGCCGTCTGGAAGTCACCGCGCCCATCGACATGGCGGCAGCGACCGGGCAGACCACCTATGAGATCCGTCGCGTGGTGCGGAACGGTCAGTTCAATGTTGTGCCGGGCTCGGCCTGGGACGAGGACGCGCAGACTTCGACCGCGAGCTATGACACGGGAACGCCTGACCAGCTGACGAATGTCGTCAACATCGCGAATATCGCGCCGGGGTCCTTGGTCGAAGGCACGGGCGTTGCGCGCGAGGTCTATGTGACGGCTGTCAACGTCGGTGCCGGATCGCTGACCTTGTCGCAGCCCTTGCATGCGGCGCCTTCGAGCCAGACTTATACGTTCCGGCGGTTCAAATATGTGCTGGATTTCAGCGGGTTTTCGAAACTGTCGAAGTTCACGCTGACGGATGTCGAAATCCATTGCCAGGGTGTCGCCTCGGGTATCCTGCTGGCGCCTGCGGGCGAGACGTTTCACCTGAAAGACAGCTTCGTCACCAAGCCCAGGGACCGGGGCATCACAAGCCCGGGGATCGGGTGTCAGGATTTGCAGATCGACCGATGCCACTTCGTCTCGGACGAACAACAGACGGCGGCGACGGCGCGGGTGTCGCTTGGCTTCAACGTCAATGCGAACGATGCCAAGATCCGCGACAACCGGTTCCAGCGCTTCGGCACGACGATGGTCTTGCACGGCAACGGGCACCTGATCGTCGGCAATCACTGGTTCCAGGGCGACAATGTCACGGACGGGCCGCGTGTCGCGGGCCTGGTCTTCACCGAGCCGAACGTCAAGTCGGTGGTGACGGGGAACTATATCGACAACTCGTTCATCGAGTGGACGAACGAGCATGACGCCACGCCCGATTTTTCAAACGAGTTTTCCTTTGGCGGGCTGACGATCACCGGCAACATCTTCACGGTGAATGACGCCGCGAACTGGTTTTCGTGGATCGTGATCAAGCCCTTTGGTTCGGGCCACTTCCTTCAAGGGCTGTCGATCACCGGGAACACGTTCAAGTCGCTCAACGGCACAACCGAACGGGTCGAACAGGTGGACGATTCCATCGCCGATCTGGTCTTTGGCTCGGTCCGGAACGTTGTCTTTGACGGCAATACGTTCAACGGCATCGGGCAGGTGACGCAGAACCCGGTCACGATCCAGTTTGATCAGGCAAGCGAGGCGACGGACTGGCAGGTGGATGTCGCTGGCTGGCTGCCGTTTGGTGGTAAGGCGCGAGAGGTGACCGGCGTGGTCACCGAGGGCGCCATCACCAATGGCGGGAATGCGGATGTCTTCGCGATGCCCTATGTCACGACCGAGACTGGCGCGAGCCAGGGCGAGGTGACGCTGACATGGCCGGAACCGGTCAAGGGCCGTGTGCATGTCACGGCGCGTGTGGATCGTCCGGTTTAATGGTGCAGCGGCGGGGCTGGCCACGCCCCGCAGCCAGTTTGACCCAAATCAAGGTAATGCCTGACTTTTTCTGCTCCGATCCTCTTACGTTGAGATGGAGGGAGCCTTGTACAAGAGAATCCTTGTGCCCGTGGAACCAAGTCACTCGGAGCGGCATCAGAACGCTTTGAAAGCGGCTCAGGCATTGGCGGACCCGGATGCCAAGATCTTCGCGCTGACCGTGATCGAGCCGGTTCCGGGATACTTCGCGATGGCCGAGAGCTTGCCCGACATTCAGCTTCAGGCCAGCAAGAAAACCCTGGCCGACCTGCAGGCGCTGGTGGGCGAGGGAACGCAGATTTCAGCTGAAGTGTTGCATGGCCATGCCGCGGCAGAGATCAACAGCTTCGCCGAACGCGAGGACGTTGACTGCATCGTGATCGCGTCGCACAAGCCAGGGCTTTCGGACTATTTCCTTGGCTCCACGGCGGCGCGCGTTGTGCGCCATGCGCCTTGCGCGGTTCACGTCCTGAGGTGACCTGACGGCGTTTTTCCCCTTTCTCCCTAGCCTGCACCGCGTACCATCCAGGCAGGCCAAAACGTGTGATCGCCATGTTCGGAGATGCGCTGATCTGGATCCTGATTTTGCCAGGCATGGTGCTGGGCGGTCTTGCGCAGTCTTGGGTGAAATCCAACGTGATGAAATACTCGCGCGTGCCGATCCGGCAGGGTCTCACAGGGGCGCAGATCGCACGGTACATTCTGGATGCGCGGGGTCTGCAATCGGTGGGCATCGAGCCGGCGAAGGGCGTGTTGAGCGATCACTATGACCCGCGCGCCAAGGTATTGCGCCTGAGCGAGGCGGTTTACGGCGTGCGGTCAGTTGCTGCCGCCGGTATCGCGGCACATGAAGCGGGCCACGCAATTCAGGATGCCGAGGATTATCTGCCACTGGAGGCGCGGAGCGCCATCGTCCCCGTCGTGAAGGCAGGATCGACCATCGCGCCTTTGGTGTTTTTCGCGGGCCTCGCCATGGCGTCGCAGCCGCTGATGTGGGCGGGCGCCATCATGTTCGGCGCGTCATCCCTGTTTGCCCTGATTACGCTGCCGGTGGAATTCGACGCCTCTCGCCGCGCGCTTAAGCTCTTGGAGGGCATGGGGATCCTGACAGGCGATGGCGAAATGGAGGGCGCGCGCCAAGTGCTGCGCGCGGCGGCCTGGACCTATGTCGCCGCTGCCGTCGCGGCGATTGGATCCTGGGCCATGTATCTGTTGCTGAGCCGCCGCCGCTGAGTCTCAGGCCTCGGCATGGCTCATCAGCGCCATGGCGGCGAGGGCGCAGGCGACACCGGCCCATTCGCGCGTACCGATGGGTTCGTCGAAGGCAAGTGCACCGATCAGGAACAACGCGATGAGTGTCAGCATGGAATAGGCAACCGCTGCCTGTCCCAGCGTGATATGGCGCATCGCAAAGAACCAGAGCACTGCCGAGCCAGCATACAGCATCACGCCAACGATCATCTGAGGCGAGACCAGCGCGGCCTTGTCCGCCGCGACCTTGATCGCGACATCGCCGACGATCACGACGAGCGCGGTGAAGAGCGAGAACATCAATCCGTAAAACAGGACCATCGGAAATCTCCCGTCATTGAAATGCCGGTAGTATTGGGTGCGGTGGCCGACCCGGCAACAGAAACGCGACTGGCGTGAATGCCGCGTGATTGCGCTACACGCCGGTATTTGATGTGCAGGACCGGAATTCCTCGACCTCGGGCGCGGCACCCGCCAGTGGAATGACCACCGCCGTCTCGCCGGTAACCGCGATGGCGACGTGGTTGAGCGCCAGCCCGTCCAGCACGTTGCCAAACCCTTTGTCGGTCACCGTCAGCGCGGTGTTGTCCTTGGTCAGAATATGCCGCTCGGTCGAAATCGTGCGCCGACCGGGCCCATCGAAGCGGATGACGAAGACCGGCCCCGAAACCCAGCCGCCCTTACGTTCAAGCTTGATCGCATACGGCAGTGGTTCCCGCGGATCATGCGAAACGGTGATGTCCGCCTCGCCGGTGCTGTGCGTTAGCAGGCAAATTGGGCCTTGGCTTGTGGCCTCCCACGCGACGGCGGGGCTGGCGAGACAGAAGCATGCAGCGATGGTTCTCATGACAGACGACGATAGCGCAGCGCGCCGCGGTCTCAACCGCGTCGGGCGATCATGTCAATCTCGACCAGAGCGCCAACAGCCAGCGCCGTGACGCCCACGGTGGTTCGTGCAGGCAGCCGGTCCTGCGGGAAATAGCTTTGGTAGGTCGCGTTGAAGGCGGCATAATCGCGGTCGAACTCGGTCAGATAGGCGCGCACCTGAATGACTTGTGCGAGGTCCAGATCGAGCTTGCCGAGGATCAACTTCAGGTTCTGCATCACCTGATGCGTCTGTGCGACGATGCCGCTGGGCAGCTGGGCGTCAGGTGCCTTTGGATCGGTCGGCATCTGGCCGGTCAGAAACACCCAGCCATCGGTTTCGACCGCGTGGGAAAATGGTGCCACGGGGTGCGGACCGTCGGGAAAGAGATGAAACTGGGCCATCAGAATAACGTCGCCGGAGCATCCAGTCGGGCAAAACATGGATCGATTGTCATGCAATGTCTCCCTTTTGGATCGAGCCTAGCGCGGTTCCGCCGGTTGGGCTAGCGCGGCAAGGGACGTGGAGGCTCGACGCAGGGGTAAGGCGTGGCATCGGGCATGTCACAGACCGTATCGAGGAAGTCGGCCGGAAGCGGTGCGGTGCCGGCGAAACTGTGCGCGTCTTCCAGGCGGTCCAGATAGGCCATGCAGGTCGAAACATAGTACCGCTCGCGCCGCGTGTCGGACGCATACCACGCATCAAAGGCGGCGGCGGTGGCAAGCGACGGGTCGCCGGTCTCCTCTATCGCGGTTAGGAACGCGGCGGCGATATCGGCTGTCTCTTCGCTGGTCTTCAGTGCGTCGAACAGGCCCGGGTCGCGGTCGCGCGCGACCCAGGCGACCAGATGGGCGATTGCCATGGCATCGGCTTCAAGCGCGAAGATCGCGCGGGCGTTGGCGCGCATGTCAAGCGATAGCGACGGACAGATACCGCGCGCGAACTGGTCGAGGTGGCGGACTTCGTGCAGCAGGACGGCGACGCGCTTCTCCGGGGACAGGCCCGCATCGACGGTGATGATATTCTCTTCCGCGCCGAAGGTCCCAAGCGCCTCTGCCGCGCCGTCGGTGAGGCAGATGGTTGGTTGGGCCTTGTCGAGCGTTTCGCGAAGCGGCTTGAAGGGAGAAAGGGCGTCGTAGGTGGCCGCGATGGACGCAGAGAGGTCGCCATCGCCGTCATAGGGGTGGTCAAGGCAGGTGTCGGCCTGGGCCGGGCCGAGGAGCGCGGCGAGGGCAAGGACTGTTGCGGTGTACTTCACCTGAGGGCTCCCCCGTGTCTGCGTGCCGCGCGACACTAAGCGGGCGGCGCGCGGGAGGCTAGGGTGGTCTGGTGCGACCGAAAGGACTAGGGTTGGCCAAAGGCAGGAGGGTTCCTTGGACGGCTTGGAAAGAGAGGTCGCGTCGCTTGCACGCGAGTTGGAGAAAATCAACAATCACAAGGTGATGCGGGCACATTCCTCCAATGCTCGCTTGATGTGGTTCAACTTTTTGCGGGGGCTGACCTTTGGGTTGGGCTCGGTCGTGGGTGCGACGTTTCTGGTCTCGATGCTGGTCTACACGCTGTCATGGGTCGATTTCATTCCTGTCGTTGGTGAGTGGGCAAAGGAAGTCATCCGGGTGATCGAGGAAGGGTGAGTGTCGGGGACGGTTGTTAAGCGGTTGGCAAACCCTACCTGTTAGGTGATGCCAACAGCTTGGAGAAACCCGGATGAACTGCCCGATTGACGGAACCCAACTGGTGATGACCGACCGCAGCGGGGTCGAGATTGACTATTGCCCGAAATGCCGTGGCGTTTGGCTGGACCGCGGCGAGTTGGACAAGATCATCGAGCGAAGCCATGCAGGATCGCCGCCACCGCCACCTTCGGGCGGACATGACCGGGGCTATGACGACCGCCCGCGGAAGAAGAAAAAGATGGGCGGGTTCCTGGACGAGTTGTTCGACTTTTAGCGCTCGCGCCGGGCTGTGTTAGGATGGCAAAGAGGAGGACGCCGCCCATGCCCAAGATCGCCACGTCAACGCCCTGCCAGACCGTCATCACCACTTTCGAATGCTCGCCCGGCACCTGCGCCGATCTTCTGGACGCGCTCCAATCGGCCTATGACGAGTTCATCTCGAAACAACCCGGGTTCATTGCCGCCGGTTTGCACGTGAACGACGCCCAGTGCCGGATCGCGAATTACTCGCAATGGGAGCGGCGTGAGGATTTCCAGGCCATGCTTCGGTCCGATGAGATGCGGAAGCGGAACCGTGAGATCTCGGCGCTCTGCACCCGGTTCGAGCCGGTGCTATATGATGTGGCGGCGGTGTTCTAGGGCGTTCCGGGAAACATAATCATCACCCGTCGCTATTCGCGTTCGACCGTAGGGAGAGGCAGCGAACAAGCGACACGAAATTCCCGAAACGCCTAGGCGCCGAGCCAGTCGTTGATCGTGGCGGTCAGCGCTTTGCGTCCCATGCCGGTAAAGCCGGCTTCCAAGGGATGCGGGCCATCCGGCGTTGAAAGCGCGACGCGCTCGGATCCCTCAAGACTTTGGGTGACGGCCTTTTCGATGTCGGCCAGCGGTCGCTCCCACGTCTCAGCGGGACGCCCGAGGCGGCGGATGCTGTGGGTGAAGGTGCCGGACGTGCGGTCGAAGGTGAACTGCTGATACGGCGCCAGACGCCACGCCATCCAGAGCATCCCAAGGCCGAGGGCGAGGACCAGAAGCGTTTCGAATGCGCCCTCGACCCGCCCCGTCAGCGCACCCCACACCGCCGCCGCGCCCATGCCATAAAGCGCGGCCCAGAGGAACCACGGACGGTCTTCGATGATGAGCCGGTCTGGGGTGTTGGTGGATGTTCTCATGGGGCGAGG
>JASJDQ010000158.1 GCA_030065075.1 Paracoccaceae bacterium
GCCTTTGACATCGACCGCTACGGGCTGGGCTTCGCGCTGGGCACCGATCACCCGCGTCTCGATTGGTCGCCTCGCCCGCGAGCGCCGGCGCGCATTCGCGGTCTGCCCGGGCCCGACGGCATCAAAGATGCGCGGCCGCTGGTCCGCAGCGGCATGGTCAGCCCTGATGTCGCGGGCCGAACGATCGCGACGTTCACCGCCGGGTTCAAGCGCCAGCACGGAGCATTCAAATTCGGAGATTACGCGGTGATCGATACCGGCAAGCACTACGGCTTCATCGAGAAGGGCGTGATCTACAGCAAGTTGAAGACCGGGCTTTCGACGCTCTACGTCCTCGACGACGGCACTATCAGCATGAAGATGTGGCGGGAGGAAGACAACGCGCTTCTGCCGCGCCTGATGCACGCCCGCCAGAACGGTGTCCCTCTTGTCCAGACCGACCCCGAGACCGCCGCGCCGGTGCCCGGCGAACGGGTCAATCAGTGGGGGCCGGGCAATTGGTCGGGCAGCGCGAAGGCGGAATTGCGCACGCTTCGCGCCGGAGGATGCTTGCAGGAATTCGAGGGACGCCGCTACCTGATCTACGGCTATTTCTCCACCGCCACGCCCTCGGCCATGGCTCGAACCTTCCAGGCCTACGGCTGCTCCCACGCGATGCTTCTCGACATGAACGCGCTCGAGCACACCTATCTGGCGCTCTATCCCCGGCAGGCGGGCACCGTCCATGTTGAACACCTGATCACCGACATGACGCAACTGGACAGGTCCGGCGGCGGTGGGACCGTGATCCCGCGGTTTCTCGGGTTTCCCGACAACCGCGATCTTTTCTACGTATATGCCCGGGAGGCGCAGCCATGAGACGTTTCGCGACAACCTTCATCGCGTTCTTGGCACTTTCGCTTCCAAGCCTCGGTCAGTCAGCGCTCGAGCAACAAAACGCACTGCTCTTTGAGCAATTGCAGCGCGAACACAATCTGACGTCGGCACAGCTGGGCCGGATCAAATCGATCTTCGCCCGTTCCGGCTTCGTCGGACAAGGCAACCCGGCGGTTGCACGGCACCCGATGAGCACCGCAGAGTGCCGCGCGCGGGCGCCGGGCGGCGGCAAAGGCTATGCCAATAGACAGTTCGGAAGGATTTGCGGCGCGAAGTACATGGCGCCGCTCTACGACCCGCGGAGCCAGCGGCCTCAGGACGCGACGGCCTGCATCGACCAGTTCGAGTTTCCCAACATCCCGTGTACTTACCCGGTGGTTTGGGTCCGGGCCGTCGAGGCGGCGCAAATCTGTTCGGCCATGGGCAAACGGCTTTGCGATGCGCATGAATGGGAGGGGGCCTGTGCGGGTGCCCTCGAACCGCCCGACTACCGCTTCGGCATCTCAGCGGGGGCGGTGTCGAGTGCTGCCAAGGCCCACAACCGCGCGTATGCCGCGACCAAGAGCTGGAGCTACGGACCCGCATATCAGCGCGGCATCTGTGCCGCGGCGAGCCAGAAGAGCCCGGGCTGCGTCGGGGGCGGCTGGAGCCGCTGCGGATCGAACACCTATCCCACAGGCGCCTTTCCGAATTGCCGGAGCAAACTCGGTGTGTACGACCTGCATGGGAACGCTGCCGAACACATGAACCTGCCGCTTCAGCCCGACCAGATGGCAAGCCGGGGCAGCAGGACTCTGGGCGTCACCGAGATGAAAGGCAGCTGGTTCATCTTCGACAGATACCGCGCACATGAGGACTGGTGCCGCTGGCGCGCCCCGTTCTGGCACGGCAGCCGGGTGATGGCCGCCAACAGCCATTCGAATTATCACCTGGGATTCAGGTGCTGCAAAACTGTCGACTGATCCGACGGCCGATCCGCTTAGCGTAGCGAGACCAGCAGTCGTTCGGAGTTGCGGATCGGGCCCTCGCTGCTGACGATCCGAGAAAGTTGCGGGTCCTGAAGGATCTCCGCCAGAGGGTACGGCGCGCCATTGACGAAGGCCGTGTCGCTCACCAACCGCACGCCGTGGCTGTAATCGGCATAAAGCGCGCCATGAACCGTGCTGAGCGGCTGGATTGGCTTACCGTTCGGGCGATGCCAGCCATATATCGCCACCCGGCCGGGTTTCGAACGAAGCCGGTTCGACATCACGATGTCTTTCTTCTGGCCGGCTGTCAGGGCAGAGGCGCCTTGTGCCGAGCGGCTCCGCTGAGCTTCGACCTTGGCATGGTGGCGCCAGAAATAATCAGTCGAGGCCATCTGTGCGGTCGGCGGCATCGGCGCGGGCGGCAGGCGCACGTCGGCTTGGGCAAAGATTGCATCGACCATTTTCGTCGTCGGGAGGTGGAAGCCGAGGTCTGCGGCAATGCTTGCCGCTGCTGGCAGACCGACAGGGACTCGAACGAAGTCGTTGTTGTCGCCAACGGCGAGATAGTCAGGGGTAACGCAGATCGTGACCTCGATACGCTGGCCCTCTGGGCCAGTCCCGTTCATAGTCACAGGCGCAAGCGCCCGCAGAAACTCGGGCACGTTGCCCGCCAGCACCTGTTCGGTCACGGCTCTGTCGCGCGCCGCGCCTGCAAGATGCAAAACCTCCCGCACAAAGGCGCTTCCCGAGCGGGACCTCGCAGGCCGGGCCGGCAGAGTGGCTACGGTGTCGAGCGTGCAGCGCGCAGGCTTCGATGTGACGTCCACGGCCATCGCAGGGGCGACATGCCCGCTCGTCCAGGTGGCGATTGCAGCGACTGCAAATAGCGCTTTCTTCATTGGGTCACTCCATCGGAGGGCCCAAGACGTACTTCGATAAGGGGCGGTTCGATACAGGGGCGTTTGAAGCTCGGCAAGAACCTGCTGATCGAAGCTTAACGAGAACACTGTCTTCTGGAAGCAATGTGGCTCTAGATCGCTAGGAAAGCCGTGTTCTACAAGGCGCTTGGGCGGCAAGAATCGCTTTTTTGCTTGCAGGTTCTAGCATTGACGCCAATCAAATCCCTTCGCGGTCTTTCATGTGAAGAGAGGCCATGGGCCGCCTCATGGATAGGGACGTGGTCATTGACGCCGAAGCCGGAAGCGTACCGCTTCCCGGCACCCTGATGCTTCCGCAGGCCCCGGTCGGCCTCGTTGTCTTCGCTCATGGCAGTGGCAGCAGCCGTCTCAGCCCGCGCAACCGACGGGTCGCCATGAACCTTGCCGAGAACGGATTGGCGACGCTTTTGTTCGATCTTCTGACCGATGCGGAAGCGGCGGATCGGTCCAACGTCTTTGACATCCCCCTTCTTGCGCGGCGAGTTGTCGAGGCCGTTTCGTGGGCTCGCGCTGAGAGAGAATTGAACGATTTGCCAATAGGTCTCTTCGGTTCGAGTACCGGTGCGGCCGCGGCCCTCGTCGCCGCCGCCTCCATCCCCGATGATATCGGAGCCGTCGTCTCTCGCGGCGGCCGCCCAGACCTCGCTGGTGCCGCGCTCGGCAAAGTGAAGGCGCCGACGCTGCTGATTGTCGGCGGCAGGGATGACGTCGTGATCGAGCTCAACGAGGCAGCACAGCGCGCACTTCTTTGCGAAAACGTCCTCCAGATCGTACCGGGCGCCACCCATCTTTTCGAGCAGCCGGGCGCCCTTGAAGAGGTAGAACGCCTTGCGGCCGCATGGTTCCGGAAATGGTTGCCTGGCAAGGAGAGCCAAGCGTGACCGCCGAATTACGAGACGGCGAACACCTCCGAATCTTCCTCGCCGGTGACGTGATGCTCGGCAGAGGCATCGACCAGATACTCGAACACCCGAGCGACCCGATCTTGCACGAACCGGCGATGACCTCTGCTGAAGGCTACGTGCGCCTCGCCGAACGGAAATGCGGCGAACTGCCGAGACATGTCACGGCCGAATACGTCTGGGGCGACCTTTTGCCTGACCTCGAGGACCTGGGCGTTGACCTGCGCCTGATCAATCTTGAAACCGCCGTGACCCTGTCCCGCTCGCCAGAACCGAAAGGCATCAACTACCGCATGCATCCCGCGAACGTGCCGGTGCTTGAAGCGCTGCCCACCGATGTCTGCGTGCTGGCCAACAACCACGTCTTGGATTGGGGCATCGGCGGACTGGTCGAGACATTGGACGTCCTGAAATCCAAAGGTATTCAGATGGTCGGCGCCGGTCGCAATGCGGCGGAGGCAGCGGCGCCACGCATCGTCAGCCTCGGACCGGACCGCCGCGTGATCGCTCTGGCTTTCGGGTCGGAGGATAGTGGCATCCCGGCATCCTGGGCGGCGGATGACGATCGGCCCGGCGTGAATCTCTTGCCGCCGCGGGTCGACGACACCGTTTCAGAGGTGCGGCGGCAACTTGCCCCGGTCAGGCGCGACGGGGATATCGTCGTCCTATCCATTCACTGGGGCGGCAACTGGGGATACACGGTCCCGAAATGGCAGCAGGCGCTCGCGCATGCGCTTGTCGATGAGTGCGGCATCCAGATCGTCTTCGGGCATTCGTCCCACCATCCGAAGGCCCTCGAGTTGTGGAACGGCGGTCTGATCCTCTACGGCGCGGGCGATCTGATCAACGATTACGAGGGCATCGGTGGGCACGAAGAATACCGGAGCGACCTGGTCTTTGGCTATCTTGCCGAGTTCGGCGCAGACGGAAATCTTTCGTCGCTACGCCTCCTTCCGTATCGGATCGCCTCTTTTCGGTTGCAGCGCGCCAATGGCGACGAGCGGGATTGGCTCGCTGCGCGGATCAACAGCGAGTGTGCGGCCTTTGGAGGTCATTTTGAGCAAAAACCTGATGGCCTGCTTGCGCTGTCGACTGCATCACCACCTACGGAGCACCCGGTCGCATGAGTGAATCCGTCTCACCAAATGCGGGGCAGCTTTCCCGCGGACAAATCGCCGAGCGCCTTGAAGAAGCGGCCGAGTTGCTGGAAACGCAGGGCGCGGATCGGTTTCGTGTGCGCGCCTACCGGCAGGCAGCCGGAACGGTGCGCTCGCTAGCCGAGGATCCCGGAGAAATCCTTGCGCGCGAGGGTCTTCAGGGTCTGATCGACCTGCCCACTATCGGCGAGGGCCTCGCATGGGCGATCGACGAAATGGCGACGACCGGGCGCTGGATGCAGATTGAACGGTTGCGCGGCGAAAGCGACGCGGAAAGCCTTTTGCAGACCGTGCCCGGTGTCGGCCCGAAGACGGCGCGTCTCATCCATGACGAAATGCAGATCGACACGCTGGAGGCGGTGGAGACTGCGGCTCATGACGACCGTCTTGAGGCGGTTCCGGGCATCGGACCACGCCGGGCCGCGACCATTCGCGGCGGCTTTGCAGACATGCTCGCGCGGCGGCGGCGGCGCAGCGCCGACGATCACGATGAATCTCCGGTGCGTCTGCTTCTGGATTTTGACGTCATGCACTGCAAGGAAGCGGCGGCGGGCTGCTTGCGCAAGATAGCGCCGCGCCGGTTCAACCCCTCGGGTGACGCTTGGCTTCCGATCCTGCACCGCGCGGCGGACGGGTGGGAGTTGACGGCACTTTTTCAAACACGGCCCTAGCCCATCAATTGAAGCGGACCGAGGACTGGGTCGTCATTTACTTCGGCTGTCCCGGCGATAGAGAGCACCAACGCACCGTGGTCACCGAGACCCCCTGCAAGGCAAGCGCATCGTGCGCGGACGCGAAAGCGAGTGCCGCGTGTTTCACCTTGGTGGAAAAAAGTGGCCCAGTAGTCCGCCGCTAACCAATAGCTCCGTTCATGGGTGCACGCCCAGAACCTGCTTTAGCGCGCGTTCGTAGAACAGATCGACGCCCTGCCGGTTCAGATGATCGGTGTCGAAATAGTGCATGTTCTCCGGGACCAGCTCGGAAAAGTCGAAGAACGGGATGTCCTTCGCTTCGAGAAGCGACCGAAGCGCCGCGTTGAATTCGCTCTCCTTCGGCAGAGCCTTGGCGAAGCCTTCGGGAACCGGAGGTTTGAGAACGGTTACCATGGCGCCCGCCGCCCTGGCGCGGTCGAGCATTTCGCCGAACTTCCCGAGATAACCCGCGACGATGTCCGCCTCGGGAGCGCCGTCCGGGTAGAGAAACGCCATGCGCGCGGCGACCGCATGTCGGGAGGGCCGATAGGCGTTGTCGAAATCGGCAGCCCCGCGCCAGCCCTCCACCGGAAAGCGTTCGACCGGATTGAGCTTGGAAAATCCGCTCACGTAATCGGCCAGCGCGGCCATCGGCGCCTCACCTTTGACGGCGCGTTGGGCCAGCAGTCTCACCGTAGCGATGTCGAGGGGAATTCGCGCCAGAAGCTTCCGGTCCGAAATCCGCTCTTCGTTCCAGTCGCGGCTGGCGAAGGCAAAACTATCGGCGATGTAGAGCACCTGCGCCACATCCAGTCCCTGAAGCGCGCGGTCCAGCACCAAAGACATGTAGGCCGGTCCGGCACCGACCTCGGCGAGGATCAGCATGGATTGCCCGGTCTCGGCGAGGAGGCGTTCCGGGATATCGCCGAACTCCAGCGGCAGGGCGTGTGAGGCCCCTACGACGAGCCAATCCACCGACGACCCGTCGTAGGCCTCGAGCCACTGAAACGCGCTTTCGGGTTCCTCTTGGCGCACGCGCCGTTCCGCGATCGTGAGGGCGGATACGTAGAGCACGAGGAAAACGGCGAGGAAAGCCCCAAACGCCCGGACTGGGGAGGTGGTGCGTGATCTTGGAAAAAGCATCTGCATCGGCGACCTCAGAACTGCATGTAGACAAAGTTTTCGCCCTGCCAGCGGCCCAGCAGGATCAGCGCGAAAAGGCAGGCAAGCCAGGCCGTCCAGCGGAGTGCGCGCGGGGCGCGGAAGAATGCGCGCGCCCAATCCTTGTGCTCAAAAACAATCTCGACCAGGACAAGCCCGAGGATCAGCGCGGCGAGAAACCCATGCTCGGCCGTGAACGGGTAGCGGCCAATGAGTGCAGGCACCTCCGGCAGGGCCGAGCAGATGCGGGACAGCACGGTAAGCCCGTCGCCCAGATCGCCCGCCCGGAAGAAGATCCAGGTGATCAGGACCAGATGGAAAACTAAGACCGCCGCCATGATGCGGTAAAGAGCGGCCCAAAAGCCTGTTCCGAGACGCGCCGACAAGGCCTTTCGCGGCGTTCGAAACACGCGCTCGATGCAAAGATACAGACCGTTCAGCGCTCCCCAAATGAGAAACCCCCACCCGATCCCGTAGCCAAGCCCCGCATGCCAGATACCGCTCAGGACGAAGACCAGCATGATGCCGATATACATCCGGTGAAGCGGCCTGCGTTCGCCGGTGAACGGGCGGTAGACGTAGTCGCGGAACCAGTCCGACAGCGTGATGTGCCAGCGCCGCCCCCAGAACTCACCGATGGAACCTGCAAAATAGGGGCGCCGAAAGTTCTCGGGCAGCTTCAACCCGAACATCATGGAGCTGCCGCGCGCCATATCGGTGTAGCCCGAGAAATCGCAGTATATCTGGAACGCGAAAAAGTAAGTCGCGATCAGAAGCTCAAGCGGCACGGCATAATCCGGGATCGCGTAGGTGCGGTCGACAAACGGTGCGAGGTTGTCGGCGACCACGACCTTCTTGACGAGCCCCCAGAGAAAGAGTTGAGCTCCGATAGCAAGGAAAAGGGCTTTTGGCTTCTGCCGTTTGCGGATCTCGCGGGAGAAATCGTCGACTCTCTGGATCGGCCCGGCGAGGATCTTCGGAAACCAGGCCAGATAGGTCGTCTCCACCGCAATATGCGCGCGGGCCCGACTGCGATAACGGTCGATCAGCAAGGCGATGGCCATGAAGGCGTAGAAGGAAAAGCCTGCCGGGGCCGTTAGCCCATGGGTGGGCAGGCCAGTGCCTTCGACGAGCGGGTCGTAGTAGCGCAGCAGGAACATGAAGGTGAGAATGGTGCCGACGCCGGCCAGCATCGCCGCTCGCCGGTGCAAGCGTTCCGGTGAGGCAAGGTACTGGACAGTCACGATAACGACCAGGGCAACCGCACCGAGATAGGCCAGGTTGAGCGCGCCAAAGCTCGCGTAGAAGACAAGGCTGAGACCCAGCATGTAACCGAGCCTCAGCCGAGAAGGCAGCAGCCAGAACACCAGGAGCGCGGGTGGGAGGAAGACCAGAAAGCTCAGCGAATTGAAGAGCATCGGCCGTCCTCCTCACGTTCAGTAGGACGCGCCTCCCGCGCGGAGGGCGGGTGGAACGAGATCGATCGGGATGCCGCCGTTGATGACCAGATAGTCGGCCAGTGCTTCTCGTTCAGCCGGGGATGTCTCGATCTCGACATGGCTGGGCGAGTTCATTGTGCCGAGCCAAGCTTCCCGCGTCCGGTCCTGCGTGACGACCACCGTTACAATATGGCAGGACTGGCACAGGTTAAGTGTCATGTCCCGCCCGTCGCGCGGCAATTCGCCTGCCGGGTCGAACGGCGCGTTCGAAGCCAGGTAATGCGCCAGCGTGTCGAGTTGCCAGTCATCCAGTTCCGCTTCGCCTGCCTCGGCGGTAAGCAAGGCGGCCCAATCCTCGACACCCTTTCGCTCCGCCGATACGGCGGATGCCAGCCTGTCTGACAGGCCATGTTCCCTCAGGCGCTCGACCAGCGTGCGACCGCCATCTGGTATAAACGCAAATACGTCGTCTTCGGTGCTGCCACGCAGCGGCGCTCCTAGAACAAGTAGGACTGCGAGCGACGCTGCAAATGGGATGATGTTGCGCACGGCGTAACTCCTTCTGCCCCTGTTCAAAAACGCAGCTCGGGGGGCACGTCCTCGAATTTCAGCGGCATGTTGATGGCCGAATAGCGCGCGAAGGTGTCGCGCTCGGTCTCGGTCATCGGGATTTCCTTGTGGAACGGTGCCTTGAACGTCCCGCGCCATCCGGTCTCGTCGCGCCTGTGCATCAGGTAGCCGGAGAACAACGAGTGGCAAAACTGGCACTGCGCGATGGCGAGGTCCTTGCCATCCTGCGGCAGAAGCCCCGCCTCACTGGTTGCGGCCAGTTCGGCGAGCACATCAGGGGCGAGCGGGAAGTTGATCTCGGCGTAGCCCGCAAGCGTCTCCGCTTCTTTGGCGCCCATGTCGGGCGCTCGCGCAAGTGCCCAGGCTATCCAAGCCTCAGCATTCTCGTCCTTCGCCGCGATTTCGGCGAGCGCGTCGTCTCCGATGATCTGCAATAGAAGCGTGCGGCCGCCCTCCGGCATGAAATCGTACATCTCGTCGCTGGCGACGGCTGCCGCAGCGACGCCGATCGACGCGAGCCCGGCAAGCCAAGTCCGTCGCATGGCAGGCATCATGCGTCCTCCCCACCATAGGCGAAGACTTGGACGGTCATCTCCCGCACCGCCTTCCCTTTCGGGAAGCCGCCGCCCTTCATAAGGTCGAGTTGAAGTGCAGCCTCGTCATCCAGATATTGTTCGCCGCAGGTCGTACAGACCAGCGCCGGGATGTCCTCCACGACGATCAGGCGTTCGTCCTCCCAGAATGCAGTCTTCACACGGTCGGGCACCAATTGGCCGGAACTGCAGGCTGAGCAGGATGCGTCCGAAGCCACGCCGGAAGGCATGTCGCCCTCCGGCACTCCAGTTCCGTGTTCAGACAAGCTCACGGGCCGCTCCCGCAATCTTCTCGGCATCGGGCCGCATCCAGACGAACATCTCGGGCGATGCGGGCGGCGGCGCATCGGGGAAAGCGACGCGCTTGTACTTCGCGCCCTCGACCTCGGTCGCAACGCGCGCGATCACCTCCGCCCCGGGGCCGAGCGTGTAGTAGGACTGGTCCACCGTCAGCAGGCGCTTGGTCTTGCCGACCGAGTTCACCAGCGTTTCGGTGTCCATCTCCTTCAGCACGCGCAGGTCGACGACCTCGACGCTCATGCCTTCGCCCTG
>JASJDQ010000159.1 GCA_030065075.1 Paracoccaceae bacterium
AACTTCGTCCTGCGCGAGATGTTCCAGAACGGCTATATCGACGAGGCGACGTACGAAACGTCTCGCGTCGCGCCATTGCTGACGGTTCAGGCGGGCGATCACGAGGCCTTCGCCACCAAACTGCCGGACCGCGATTATTTCACCGAAGAGATCAGCCGCCAGTTGACGCGGGACTTCGGGGCGGAAGGGTTCAAGGCCGCCGGTCTGACAATTCGCGCAACCGTTGATCCGGACATGCAGAAGCTTGCGGCCGAGGCACTTCGCGAGGCGCTAGAGGACTACGACCGCGCACAGGGCGAATGGCGTGGGGCCGCGGCCACCATCCCGCCGGAAGAGCTGAGCGGCGAAGTTGACGGTCGGGCGGCGTGGCGTGTCGCGCTTGAGGCCACGCCCAAACTGGCGCGCGATGTCGAGAAATGGTTCCCGGCGGTCGTGCTGGAAGTCGGCGGATCGTCGGCCCGGGTCGGTGTCGAAGGCTGGTCCGACGGCACGGACGGTCATTGGATCACACCCGACGATCTGAGCTGGATCCGCGGCGCCAATGTCGCGGGCGATATTCTGAGCGTGGGTGACGTGGTGCATGTGCGCCACGAAGGCGGCTCACCCTCGGACCCGGTATTTTCCCTACGTCAGGTTCCGGGCGTTCAGGGCGGGTTCATGGCGATGGACGTGAACACCGGGCGCGTACTGGCGATGCAGGGCGGGTTCTCCTATCAGGTGTCGAACTTCAACCGCGCCACGCAAGGTCGCCGCCAACCGGGATCGTCATTCAAACCGTTTGTCTATGCCGCGGCACTCGACAGCGGGTTCACACCTGCGACGATCGTGATCGACGCGCCAATCGAGGTCTCTTTGCCGGGGGGCGAGGTCTGGCGTCCCAAGAACGCTTCGAACCAATTCTATGGACCGACGCCTTTGCGCACAGGCATCGAACGCTCGCGGAACCTGATGACCGTGCGGCTTGCCGAAGAAGTCAGCATGCCGGTGATTGCGGGCTATGCGGAACGCTTCGGGGTCTATGACCGGATGGATCCGTTCCTGGCCAACTCGCTCGGCAGCCAGGAGACAACGCTTTACAATATGGTCTCGGCCTATGCGATGTTCGCCAACGGCGGCGAACGGGTGGAGCCGACCTTGGTCGACCGGGTGCAGGATCGCTGGGGCACGACGATCTATCGCCACGACCAGCGCACCTTCGAAGACAGCGCAACGGCTGAGGTCCTGCCCGGGGCCTTGCCGAGGATCACGACCAACCGCAAGCAGGTGATGAACCCGATCACGGCCTATCAGCTGACGTCGATGATGCGCGGTGTGGTAGAACGCGGAACCGCGAGCGGCAAGGTGAACCTGGGCGTCCCGACAGCGGGCAAGACGGGTACGACGAACGACGCACGCGATGTGTGGTTCGTGGGCTTCACCTCGACCATCTCGGCGGGCTGCTACATCGGCTACGACCAGCCGAAGTCGCTTGGCCGCAAGGCTTCGGGCGGTGGCATGTGCGCGCCTGTTTTCCAGAAGTTCATGAAAAAGGCGGTCGAAAAATACGGCGGTGGCCGGTTCTCGATCCCGCCGGGCGGGCGGTTCATCAAGATCAACCGGTTCAACGGCGCGCGGCTTCCCGACTACGCGACGGGCGATCATGTGGTGGCCGAGTACTTCCGCGACGGTGAAGAGCCGGTCTTTGGTGTCGCCTTCGACGGCGGTTTCGCCATGGGGGCGAACCTTCCGATGTTCACGGATGCCGAATTGGGCCGGCCCACGACCACGGTCGAGAACGCGCAGGGCAAGAAGGTCAAGATTCCAAAGAAGGCGACCGCGAGCGAGATCTCGTCTGGTGGTCTTTACTGACGCAGGGCGCGGGACGCATCCGACTTCGCCCGATCTAAAATATCCCGGGGTCCGGGGCAGCGCCCCGGTCCTGCCGCTTCAGCCCGAGCGACCGCGGTCCAGACGCCAGATCTCGTCGCCCAGATCGTTTGGGAAATAAGTCCTGACCAGGGGGTCATGGCCCGGGACGATCAGGTCAGGTGTGGAGGCAAGGCGATAGAGCGTTTCAAAGCCGGTCAGCATGTCTTCCATATCAACGACGATGGGGAAGGGCCTTCGCGCTTCAAAATTTTCATAGAAATGGGAAGCGTCCGAGGCCAGGACAAGCCACCCGGCTTCTGTCCGCACGCGCACCGCCTGAAGACCGCGCGAGTGGCCGCCTATTTCATGCACGGTGACACCATCGGCGATCTGCGCCTCGCCCTCGGTGAAGATGAGCTTGCCCGCATAGAGCTTTGAAACTGCTTCGCAAACATGTGCGCCGGTGAAGGGCGCGCGAAGCGCGTCGTGGCACATACATGGGCCGGTGGCATAGGCCATCTCTGACGGTTGCAGATAGATCGTGGCATTCGGAAACAAGTGCAGCCCGCCTGCGTGATCGAAGTGAAGATGCGTCACGATCAGTTGTGTGATGTCTTCGGGCGTCAGGCCGAAGGGTTGAAGCGCTTGACCGATGTCTTGGCGAAGCGCAAAGCCGCGCCGTTTGGCCTCTGGTCCGTCGAACCCTGTATCGACCAGGATCACCTCGTCGCCGCGCCTGAGGAGCCAGATGTAGAAATCAATCGGATAGGGCGCGTTGTGGTTATCGTCCATCAGGAACGCGCGGGCGCGCGTCCGGTCCTGTTGATCCGCATAGCGGATGGCGAACGCCTCCCAGGTCGACATGAATTTCTCTCCGGCTTTTACGGGACCTTACCTATTCCTGCCGGTCGGCAACAGCATCTGTCTTATCGAGCCTCATGGCGAGATCCCGGACGTCATCAAAACAGGCGCGGGGAAGCCAGACGGTGGTCTTGAAGGGCGTGCCGGGATCGCCCTTGATCCAGCTTTCCGGCGTCTTGAGGCCGGAGCATTGGGACGGCAGGGTCGGTTCTTCCTTTCCATAGTCTTCAGCCACCGCAGCCATCAGGGTCTTTACCTTGTCATCGCTTGTCAGGATCAGCGAACGTTGACCGATGCGGTCTTCCCAGTCGGCGATCGCTGCATTGTCCAGACACCCGGGGGTCAGCGATCCCAAGGCACAACGCCCCTTTGCCGTGTCCTCGATCATCATTGCGGCAAAAATCTCGGTGGCGCCATCGCCCAGGGCGGTCGCCAGGGCGTTGCCATTGCAGGTTAGTTTGACTTCGGGGAAGAAATCTTCGAGGAAGGGGCGGTTTTCATCTTTCTGGTCGCCATTGCTTTTCTTCAGAACAGGCTCGCCGAAACTCACCTTGTAGATCTCTTCACGCGCGGCGTCATAAGCGTCTTCGTCTGCCTCGGTGAAATCCTGATCGAACATGCAGGATCGGATCGGCATGGCCACCTGATAGGCGTAAGGTGAACGATAGAGCGCGGCGTTGGTGTCGCATTCTTCTTCCGCTGTGATGCAGGCGCGCGCGGCCAATTCCAGTCGGTCCAGCCAGATGATCACCTCGTCTTGCAGGGATTTGATCTGGGTTTCGATCAGATCGTTGCTGGCCGGCATGAAGGCGACATCGCATGTGGCGTCGCCCGTGCAGATGCGTTGCGGCAGGACATAGTCGTCGGGCGCATCCAACGCGTCCTGAAGGCCTTCGTAGAGCGCCTGATAACTGCCCCATAGAGCAGCCAATTCTTCGTATTCCAAATCCGAACCCGTCAGGTTTTGCTCGCGCGGCCAGTTTCGAAGCACTTCATAGGGCGTCACGGCGATGCGAAAGATTTTCTCGGCCTGGTCAGCCTGTACCGCAAGCGTTTCGGCGGCCTCGATGATCGCGTCGGGGGTTGTTGGCAGAACCGCCGGCTTGCCGCCGGTCTGGTGAAAGTGGATTTCCCGCGTGGCCTTTTCGTTCTTCGCTGCGGACGATCCGCTCATCGCCGCGCTGACCTTGACGCCCCAGCCGCCGCCCTTGACGGAGGCGGACATGGCTTGCCGTGTGGCCTGGCTGAAGGTTTTGATTTCAACGACGATGGACAATTTGGCCCCGCCATAAGTCGCAGAGATATACCCGGTGCCGCAGACGTCCTTGAATAGCTCCAGATCGCGCTCGGCAAGGCGCATGGCGGCGTCCGTGAGGCGAACCGAAGTGCCGCCGCCATCGCCGGGAGGCTGCGCCACCCAAGGGGCATTCAGGACCTCGGCTTCGATCAGATAGGTCAGGGCCGATCCGTTCACCTTGGTTTCGGAGCTGAACTTGGCCTCGCCTTCCACTTCGTAGCCGGCCGTTTTGACCGAGGCAGAGGCGCTCATATCCATGGCGGCCTGCAATTCGTACTGGTCGTTCACCTCCGTGAAATCGAGGCTGGAAGTCTGGCCATCGAACGGTTGAGCTCGAACGAATTCGACGCATTGCGTGGGAATGGCTTCGCCGTGGAATTCGTTCCAGCCCCATCCCAAACCGATCCCGGTTTCGGGGGCAATCAGGATGTCGGTCGGATCGGGCGTTTCGCTTTCGCGGCGACGACGTTCACCGACAAAGGCAACGCTTTTGGGATCGGGGCGCTCTGATTGGGCATGGGCCAAAAGGCTTGCGGCTTCATCTTCGGTGGGCGTCGGTGGAAGGGGCGCGACGGGCTCGTACCGGAGCGGGGGATAGAACAGCGCGAAGCCACCAATAAGGACAAGAACAACGAGTAGGCCGGAAAATTCTCTGGTCACCTGAGGAACTCCTTAGGGTGAAGGCAATGGTTTGGGGATATCACGGGCCGGGAAGCGGGGAGCGGAATATTCGCGCGGCTTTCGCAGCAAGTTGCCTCGCCGCATAAATAGCCGCAAACGCGCAACAGTTTGTTGTCGCAAAGCGCAAAGTCGGCGTTGACTTGTGGCTGCAAGATGTTGGTTTTATGGCGCTTTTATGGCAATCGCGTCCGGGCTAACCGTCCGCCTGCGCCTCGTCGCGCTTCAGACCTGAAACGCCCATGGCGAGCGTTGCGGCCATGAACCCGTCGAGATCGCCGTCGAGGACCCCGCTGGTGTCCGAGGTCTCGAAGTTCGTGCGCAGGTCCTTCACCATCTGGTAGGGCTGCAGCACATACGAGCGGATCTGGTTACCCCAGCCCGCGTCGCCTTTGTTTTCGTGCGCTTCCGTGATGGCGGCGTTCCGTTTCTCCAACTCCATCTGGTAAAGCCGGGACTTCAGCGCCTTCATCGCGATGTCGCGGTTCTGGTGCTGGGACTTTTCGGAGGACGTCACGACGATGCCGGTGGGGGCGTGGGTGATCCGAACGGCCGAGTCGGTCGTGTTCACGTGCTGGCCGCCGGCGCCGGACGAGCGATAGGTGTCGATGCGAATGTCGGCTGGGTTGACCTCGATTTCGATATTGTCGTCGACCACCGGATAGACCCAAACGCTGGAAAACGAAGTATGCCGCTTTGCAGCCGAGTCGAAGGGAGAAATCCGGACCAACCGGTGCACGCCCGATTCCGATTTAAGCCAGCCATAGGCGTTGTGCCCGCTGATCTTGTAGGATGCCGATTTGATGCCGGCCTCTTCGCCGGGCGTTTCGGACTGAAGCTCGACCTTGTAGCCCTTCTTCTCGGCCCAGCGGACATACATGCGCGCCAGCATTGACGCCCAGTCGCAGCTTTCCGTCCCACCTGCGCCCGAGTTGATCTCCAGAAACGTGTCGTTTGCGTCCGCCTCGCCGTCCAGAAGCGCTTCGATCTCGGCCTCGGCGGCGCGGTCGGCCAGTGTCTTCAGCGCGCCCTCGGCTTCCTTGACGACCTCGTCGTCGTCTTCCATTTCGCCAAGCTCGATCAGCTCGACGTTGTCGGAAATTTCCTGTTTCATGCCCGAATAACGCTCCATCGCATTGACCAGCGCCTGGCGGTCGCGCATCAGTTTCTGCGCCTTTTCCGGGTCATCCCAGAGATTCGGGTCTTCGACACGCGCATTGAACTCTTCCAGCCGGTGACCCGCCGTCTCCCAGTCCATGCGCTGGGCCAGCAGGTTGAGCGACTTTTCGATTTGGGCGACCAGGTTTTCGGCCTCGGCGCGCATGGGGCTTGTCTCCGATTGGGCGTGATGGCTGCTGATAGCAACCGGCGCGGGTGGCTTCAAGCAAACGCGAACTGATCTGGATCAAGGTTCGGACGCTTGTCGTCCGACAAGATGCCGTCATGACGATGGAGGAGGCGGCCAAGGCAGCGCCTAGGCCGGAAATCGCGCGGGTTACCCTGCCGGAGATCTGGACGTCCCTGAAGTACGGGCTTTGGGATTTTCGGCGTGCGCCGATCTATGGACTGCTCTTTGCCGCCGCTTACGCACTGGGCGGCAATATCCTGACGCTCGTCGGCGCGGGCACATTCCTTTGGACCCTGGCGATGGCGCTGGGCTTTCCCTTGGTAGCGCCCTTCGCGGCCGTCGGATTTTACGAGGTCAGCCGTCGGCTGGAAGCCGAAGAACCGCTGGAAATGCGGGAAATCCTGAGCGTGGTCTGGAGCGAGCGCCGCCGCCAACTGCCATGGATCGGTCTCGTTCTGGCGCTGATCTTCCTGTTCTGGAGCTTCTTTGCCCACATGACCGTGGCCCTCTTTCTGGGCGTATCGAACGTCGGCAACACCTCGCTGGAGACCTTCATGACAACGCAGGACGGTCAGATGATGCTTGCCGTCCAGTTTCTGACCGGGGCGCTGGTGGCCTTTCTGACCTTCGGGCTTACGGCAATTTCGCTGCCGCTTCTGGTGGAAAAGGAAGTCGACTTCGTCAGCGCCATGATCATCAGCCTGCAAACGGTCAACGCGAACAAGGTCGTGATGGGGCTTTGGGCGGTAATAATCGCGGTCAGCCTGTTTGTTGCTATGCTGCCTGCGTTTCTGGGTCTGTTCATCGCGCTGCCCGTTTTGGGCCATGCGACTTGGCACATCTATCGCCGCGCGCTGTATCATCCTGTGAGTGACGCGGCGCGTTCTTGAAAAAAGGGCCGAAGTCCTTTCAATATTTCGTTTCACCAAAGGAAAAGGGCGCCTCAAGGCGCCCTTTGGATTCCCGTTTCAGTATTGCCTCAGACCTTGGCGGTCGCCGCTGCCGGAGCCGCCGCGGGCTTCGGTGCCGCCGAAGCACTGCCCTTGGAGTTCAGCGGGTCTTCCTGGCGCTGAACCGAGCCTTCGAAGTGCGCGCCCGATTCGATGGCGATCGTCTTGTGGATGATGTCGCCTTCGACCCGCGCGGTCGACGTCAGGCGGACCTTCAGGCCCCGGACCTTGCCCACCACGCGACCGTTGACGACGACGTCGTCGGCCATGCATTCGCCCTTGACGGTGGCACCTTCGCCGACCGTGAGCAGATGCGCGCGAATGTCCCCTTCGACGTTACCCTCGATATTGATGTCGCCCGTCGTCTTGATGTTGCCGGTGATCTGCAGATCAGCCGACAGCACGGATGCGGGCGGTTTGGCCTTGGGTGTCGATGGTGTGGGAGTATCGCTCATGATGGGGGCCTTTTCGTCCTTTTTTTCTTCTGCCTCTGCGTCCGTTTTCGGACCAGGTTCGTTGATTTTGCTTTTAGAAAACATCTCTCGCTGCCTTGATGTATTTCATCGGGTTAGTGGCTGCCCCACCGATACGGATTTCGTAGTGAAGGTGGGGGCCGGTTGATCGCCCCGTGTTCCCCATATCACCGATCCTATCCCCACGCGAGACCCTATCACCCACCTTTACGCGAATTCGCGACAGATGTGCGTATCGTGTCTCATAGCCGAATTCATGCTTTATCTTGATGAGGTTACCATATCCGCCAGATCTTCCGGCAAAGGACACAACACCGTCCGCCGTTGCATGGATTGGCGTGCCCACCGGACCCGCCCAATCGTGACCTTCATGCATTCTGCCCCAGCGTGGCCCGAAACCGGATGTCGACCGGTAGGTGCCTTTGACCGGGAAACTGAACGGCAGTTTCTCGGCCGCAATTCGGTAAAGGTTCAAAGCGTCCAACTGGCCCAGGACACCATTCGCACGTTCGGTCAGCGGATCGGGTTCGGGATCGCCGCTTGTTGAAAAGACGATAGGCATCCACGGGCCACCCTGTCCGGAATAGCTGCGCCGCACCTGCTCGATAATGCTGTCGGTCGGCAGTCCGACCGCGCTGAACATTTCGTCGATGGGCTTCAACGACGAATTAACCGCGTCTTCGATCTGGCTGAATATGCGTTCGTTGCGCTGCGCTTCGAGCTTCTGATCCAGCGCCACCCGGTCCAGATGCATCTCGGCCTCCGAGACATAGTCGCTCATAGTGTCGCGTTTGACCGCCATGTCGCCGAGCGCGGTGGTCATGAATTCCAGTGTCGCCTCAAGGTCTTCCAGTCGCGTGACGTCAGGCTGCTCGGCCTCCGTTTCCGCCAGTTCGGCGACCAGCGTTTCCACTTCGCTCCGCGCGGCATCGCGGGCCTTCATGGTGTCCCGAAGCGTGCCCGCGATTACGTCGATCCCGGTTTCCAACTCGCGGCGTCGGTCTTCCGACGCCAGAAGGCGCGATTGCATGGCCGACACCTCGGCCAGCGCCACTGCAAAACGCTCGTGCGCCGCAGCGGCCTCTGTTGCGCGTGCGTCCCGCTCGCTCGCCAGTTCGTTCAAACGCGCTTCGTAAATCGCCTGCTCGCGAAGCGCCTGTTCGCGGATATCGCCCGCACCAAGCGCATGCATCAGCAGGATGGCAGAGGAAATGATCGTCCAACCCAGCAACAGCGCGCTGCCCGTCACGCCGACGAATTGCGTCAGAGGCGACAAGCGAATGAATCGGGTTTCAGTGTCCGATCTCAGGAACAACCTTTGTTCCGGGAACGTGCGTTCGATTGCCGAGTGAACTCTGGCCAAGAATGGTCGCGTCAATTGTCTGTCCCGTTGCCCGGTTGGTCGTGTCCAAAGCAGATCCTGTCCCGATCTGCGCTCAAAGTGTTAACTTTTCGGGAAAACTCAGGCAACCTTGCTGACCTAGCGTCCCGGATTGAGCGCCGAATGGGCGGATTTTTGCCAATCGTCAAGCCGTGTCGGCGAGGGGCCAATAGAAATCGGGCGGCAATCCTGCCTCGGCGCGCTTTTCTTCATTGAAGGGCGGCTTCAGGCGGCCGTGGAAATACTTGCGCACCAGATCGTGGAACACAGGCTTCGGATCCAGGTTCTGGCGCCCGCAAAGGAAATGGAACCATTTGGAGCCATAGGCGACGTGCCCCACTTCGTCGGAATAGATCACTTCCAGCGCGTCTACGGCCTTGTCTTCCTTCGCTTTCCGAAAGATCTCGATCATACCCGGCGTCACATCCAACCCGCGGGCCTCCAGAACCATCGGCACGACGGCCAGGCGCCCCATCAGGTCGTCCACGGTGTCCTCGGCGGCCCGCCACATGCCCGCATGCGCCGGCAGATCGCCATAATGGCTGCCGATCTCCTCAAGACAGTCCGAGACAAGGTTGAAATGCTTCGACTCCTCGTCCGCCGCCCGCACCCAGTCGTCGTAAAATCCAATCGGCATCTCGACATGGCCGAACCGTGCGATCAGGTCCCAGTGCAAATCGACAGCGTTCAACTCGATATGCGCGACCGCATGCAAAAGCGCCTTCCGCCCTTCGGGTGAGCCGGGCTTGCGCCTCGGCACTTCACGGGGGTCCAGAAGCTCTGGTTTCACAGGGCGTGCGGGCCTGTCGGGTGGTGCACCAACGCCAATGGCCAGGCGCTCGCCCGCCGCGCGGGCTGTAAACCACGTTGCGGCATTTGCACGGCTCAGCGCCGTCTTGGCGCGTCCGTCCGCGGTTTCCAGAACCTCGACGGCCATCTCGGTCAGCGTAGGTGTTTCTATAGACCCGCAAATATCCTGGGGGAGCGCGAGGGGG
>JASJDQ010000010.1 GCA_030065075.1 Paracoccaceae bacterium
AAGGAGGAGGATGACACCCGTCAGAACCCAGGGCAGAACCTTTTGCCACCGGAGGGTCGCACCGGTTCGAGGAGGTATCTCCTCCGCCACATCCGACAGGCTCTCCGCGACTGTCATTCGGCAGCCATCGCAGGCGGTTCGGCAGGAAACACGTGCAGCGCATCCGGCGGCAGGCGCACCTCACAGGGATCGCCGGTCTTGAGGCCCAGATCCCCCTCGCCAAGCGCGTACTCCACGATCACCGGCCCAAATCCTGTCTTCAGGTGATATTCCCGCACCGGCCCCAGATCGCGCACGAAGGTCACCTCCGCCGCGATCCGGTTCGGGCCCGGTTCATTGTCGAGACATGCCCGCTCCGGCCGGATCGCCACGCGCACCGGCGAGCCTTTCAGAAACTCCGCGGACGCCGTCAGCAGCGCTCCGCCGACATCGATCCCCTCGCTTCGCACGATCCCGTCAAAGAAATTCGCCTTGCCGATGAAATCCGCAACAAACGCGTTCTCGGGCCGGTGATAAATGTCCTGCGGGGCGCCCATCTGCTCGACCCGCCCGTTCGACATGACCACGATGCTGTCGGCCATGGTCATCGCCTCCCGCTGGTCATGGGTCACGACGATGGTGGTGATGCCGAGGCGCTGCTGGAGCAGGCGCAACTCCACCTGCATCTCTTCCCGAAGCTTCGCGTCCAGGGCCGACATCGGCTCGTCCAGCAGGAAAACATCCGGCTCCTGCGCCAGCGCGCGTGCAATCGCCACCCGCTGCCGCTGCCCGCCTGACAGCTCTCCGATCCGGCGGTCGCCGAAACCGCCAAGCTGGACAAGGTCCAGAAGCTCGTTCGCCCGTCCCGCGGCCTCACCGCGCGCCACCCCGGAAATGGTCAGCGAATACGCCACATTGTCCCGCACGGTCAAATGAGGAAAAAGCGCGAAGCTCTGGAAAACCATGCCGAATTTGCGCCTGTGCGCCGGCAGTTCCGTGATGCTCCGTCCCGAGAGCAGGATTGCTCCCGTTGACGGCACTTCCAGCCCTGCGATCATGCGCAGAAGCGTCGTCTTCCCGCAGCCCGAAGGCCCGAGAAGCGCGGTCAGTTCCCCCTGCCTGAAAGTCAGGTCCGTCGGTTCGACGGCGCGAACGCCGCCGAAACTCTTGGAGATGCCCTTCAGCTGAAGGCCGGACATGGGCGCGCTCAGGCTCCCGCCAGCATCTTGTCCCAGCTCTCCTTGATGAAGGTCTCCTTGTCGAGATAGGCCTCGTAGGCGGGCTTGATCGACGGCGTGCCGGAGACGAAGGCAAATTCGTCATCCGTCAGGTCCGTCTTCGACTTGTCGACCAGCGGCGCGGTCCCGATCTTGCGGCTCATCAGGGCCTGCGTCGCCGGGTCGGAGGAGAAGTTGATGAACTCCGCCGCCTCATCCGCCTTGTCGGACAGGATCGACAGGCACCACGAGCCGTAGTCTTGCGGGTTCCCCTCTTTCGGGAAGACCGGTTTGATCGGGAACCCGTCGGCGGCCATCAGGTTCGCCACGTCGAGGTAATACTGTCCGCCGATCACGTCGCCGTTCTTCATCGACTGTTCCATCTGGCTTTCCGCCGACCACCAGAGCGCGACATTCGGCTTGATCTCGGCGGCTTTCTCGATGAGCGCGATAATACCCTCCTCGGTCGCGAAGGTCGCTTCGCCGTCGAAGAAGGTCGCGGCAACGATGTCGAGGAACTGCGAGTTGTAGTTCCGGCTGAGGCCGAGCGACGACTCGTAAGTGTTGCTGTCCCAGAACTCGGCCCAACTTGCGGGTGCTTCCACTTCGCCCGGGTTGATCACCATCGCCGTGAACCAGCTCATCGCGCCCACACCCAGCGGCCCATCGGAGGCTTCGAACACGAAATACCCGTCGAGGTTCTGTGTCGCCGGCATCTTCGTGAGGTCGAGCGGCGCCAGAAGCTCGCCGATCCGGCTCGCCTTGATCAGCGTGTCGCGCGCATAGAGCGAAAGGTCGGCGGGCACGTTTCCTGCCGCCGTCGCCTGCTGCATCGTCACCAGCCAGTCGGTCGAGTTCGGCTGCGTCACGCTTTCCACCGCGATCCCCGTCGCTTCGGTGAAAAGCGGATAGACATGCTCCTTGAAGCTGTTCTCGAAATACCCGCCGTAGGAGCCGATTTTCAGGCTCCGGCTCTGCGCGATGAGCGGCGCACCCAGGCTCGTGGCCGCAACGGCGGCTGCACCCGTCTTGAGAAGGGATCGTCTGTTCATTCCAGTCATAGTGATATCCTCTGACCCAGTCGCGGTTGTCGCCAAAGCCCCACCGCACCCCATGTGATGTCCAATGAGCGAGCATCCCCGCGCAACCGGTCAACAAACACCGACCCTTAACCGGGCTTGGCCGGAGGCAGACGACTAAATTTTCAGCAAGCGCACGTGTCGAAGGGAGTTTCCTGTGCGCGGGTGATTCCAATCGACTGACCCTGCGTCATGCTGCGCAGACGGGTGAACAGCGGAGGCTCATATGGCGCGCGCAACGATTTCCGAAGACCAGAAAGCACTGACGCTGGACGACGCGACCCTGCCGGTCATCGACCTCTCCGGCCTCTTCTCGTGCGAAGCGGACGACAAGGCCAGGGTCGCCGCCGCACTGGGGGACGCAGCCCGCACCTCCGGCTTCTTCTACATCACCGGCCACGGCGTCCCCGAGACGCTGATTGAGGAGATGTTCGCCGCCTCGAAGGCCTTCCACTCCAAGCCCCGCAGCTTCAAGATGAAGTACTGGTCGGGTTTCACCACCAATCACCGCGGCTATGTCCCGTTCGAGGAGAACGGCTCCGACTTCCCGAAATCGATCAACTTCAACGAAGCTTGGGACATGTCCTACGAGGCGCCGGAGGACCATCCCGACTACCTCGCGGGGTGGCGCATGACCGGCCCCAACATATGGCCTGACATTCCCGGCTGGAAGGACACGGTCTCCACCTATTACGACACGATCTTCGACCTCGGCCTTCGCCTCCTCGATGCGCTGGCGCTGGAACTCGGCGTCGAGCCCGAAGAACTCACCCGCCACATCACCTATCCGACCTCGCAGCTTCGCCTGCTCCGCTACGTCCCGAACGACATGCCCGGGACGAAGGACCTCGTCGGCATCGCAGCCCATTCCGATTTCGAATGCTTCACTATCCTCCTTCAGGGCGGACCGGGCCTTCAGGTCATGAATGCGGAAGACGTCTGGATCGAAGCCCCACCCATCCCCGGCTGCTTCATCGTCAATATCGGCGACATCTTCGAGACCTGGTCCGGCGGTCAGTTCAAGTCCACCCAACACCGCGTCATCAACTCCGGCAACGAACGCTATTCCTTCCCGCTCTTCTTCGGCCTCGATTATCACGCGGTCGTCGAGCCGCTCGAAAAGTTCCGCACGTCCGAGACGCTCGAAAAATACCCGCCGATGAAGGCCGGCGAACACCTGATGCGCATGTCGATCAACGCCTTCCGCTACATGGCCGAGGCCAAGGCGGCGGGAGACTTGGTCCCCGACTACGACGTCCCCGACGAAAACCCCTTCAAGCGGGACGCCAAGGCGCCCTGAGGTGGACCCGCATCCCGACTTTGCCGAGGTCGATCTGCCCCGCAGCTTCGACCTGACCAGCTTCCGCATGACACCGCTCACCGCCGAACAGGTGGACGAGGATTACGAGGCCGTCATGAGCTCCGCCCATGTGCTGAAAGGCATCTTCGGCGACTGGCCCGAAGGCCTGACCCGCGCCGACGATCTCACCGACCTGCATTGGCACGACCGGGAATTCACCTGCCGCCGGTCCTTCTCCTGGATCGCGCGCGACGGGAACAGCACCTATCTCGGCTGCGCCTACCTGTTTCCCGAACTCGGCAACCGCGGCAAAGCCCGCCTCGTCACCTGGATACGAGATATGCCTGAAAGGGCAGAGCTTGGCACCGCCCTCAAGGCCGAGATGCGCGCATGGCTCGAAAGACACTTGCAGCGCAGTATCCGCATTCGATGACCCCGAAGATCTGCGCGAGCCGCACCGCCCCAAGATCACACCAGCCCGTCCTTCTTTCTGGCCCAAATATGCCGGGGTGTCTCGCGCAGCGAGACGGGGCAGAGCCCCATGGAAAAATGGCGTGCGCTGCAAGCGCGCAATTTGAACCCCGTACGTTAAGGACCAAAGGAAAGGCTGGGAACGGAGGAGGGACTTGACCTCCCGACCCAGTGCATCGCGCCAGCGATGTGCGTCGGTCGGGCCCCGGGCCGCTCACGCTGCAGAAACAGGGTATGCGAGGGAAGGCTGGTAGCGGAGGAGAGCGTGGACCTCGTGTGCCCTTTGGCTTCTCAACGCGTCCTGATGTGTCACAAAATTATCTAGTATCAGACACTAAGCGTTTTCCATTGCTTCCTGATGCGTCTCATTGTAGCTCTCTGATCCATCCGAAAAAGGTGGATAGAACGGAGGATATTGCGTGCCGCTCAATAAGCTATCAGCCGCAAGAGTGAAGGCCCTCGGGCCAGGGAAGTACAATGACGGCGGTGGATTATGGCTCTGGAAGCGGGAAGACGGCGGTCTTCAGTGGGTACTCCGGGTCACAATTCACGGTCGGCGCAGGGAAATGGGCCTCGGAGGCTCGGACATGCTTCTGTCCGAGGCGCGAACAGAGGCTGACAAGTGGCGCAAGCTCGCGCGACGGGGGGTTGACCCCATTAAAGAGCGCGCCCGTCTCAGAAGGGAAGCCGAGCGGGCCGCACACACACTTGCCGACATGATCGCAGAAACCCATGAGAAAAAGCGGGGTGAGCTAAAGACCGAGGCTTCCTGGGTGCGATGGGACGCGCCACTCAGGACCCATTTGATCCAAAAGCTCGGGAAGGTCCCTATCGCAGAGCTCGACGCGTCGGACATTCGCGACGCGCTCAAACCTATCTGGAACGACAAGGCCGAAACTGCGCGCAAGACAATCAACCGGCTTGGTCAGGTCATGACCTACGCTGCCGCGCTTGGGCTCGACGTAGACCTTCAGGCGATCGACAAGGCAAAGGCACTCCTAGGAAAGCAGAAGGCCAAAGCACGGCATATCCCGGCGATGGATTGGCGCGAGGTCCCGGCTTTTTACCAGAGCCTCGGCAGGAACCCGGCCGAACTCGCACTGAAGTTCGCGATCCTGACTGCCTCTAGATCAGGGCCTGTTCGACTCATGCACCAGGACGAGCTCTTCCGATATCACGACGAGGCCGAGCCCGGCTCCCCGCTTGTTTGGATCATTCCCGCCGAAAAGATGAAAGCGATCCCGATTGAGGTCGACGGCGGGTGGCGGGTCCCAGTCTCCGATGAGGCCCAGCGCGTCCTCGACCTGACCGAGCCGCTCAGACGCCAGGGTCACGTCTTTGTTGGCGCGACTGGGAAGCCTTTGTCCGATGCTGCGATGGCGCGGGTCCTCGATCGCCGGGAGATTGTTGCCAGGCCGCATGGGTTCCGGTCCTCCTTCCGCGACTGGGCCGAAGCTCAGGGCATACGGTACGACCTCGCTGAGTTGTGCCTCGGACACGCAGTCGGAAACCGGGTCGAACGCGCGTACCGCAGAGACGATTTCCTCGCCCAGCGCGCAGAGGTCCTTAGTCGCTGGGCTGAATTCCTGACCGGCCTGCTTAGCACAGCGTCCGGCGCCGACACACCAAAATGGCCGAACAAAGGTCGCGCGGCATAATGGCTGACCGAAGAGAACCAATTGAGGTCTTCGAGGCGGCCCTTGGAAATCCGAGCCCCCTCGCCAGTCTTCTTCGTTCAGAGAAGTCGTTGGGAGATCGTACACGACTAGCTCTAGCGATGTTTTTGGAAGGGAAGCTAGTACGTCTGAAAAATGGACGTGGCCGGCAACGCAAATTCCGATACTGGGAAGAGTTTATGCGAAGTGCTCACGTTAGGGCCGCTATACTTGTTGAGTTCGAGGGACACACACACAAGAATGCGGCCAAAGAGGCGCTTTCGGACAAATATCCGCCAAGTTCAGTGAATGCGACAGAGGAACAGCTTCTGGACTATCTCAGAAAGAGCGAGGGGCAGCGCCCAACACCCCCAGAGCCTCTACAGCTCCGCAACGTTGAGGACTGGATCCAGTATCAATTCGAGGAGCACCAACGAAAAACCCGGCCGAAATAGCCGATTTTTCGTCGACGACATAGCATAGCCGCGTCGAGTAGCGCTGGTTGCACCAAGCAACACGGAGGCCGCTATGGCGAACAACGGCAAACAGTATTTGACCGTCAAAGAGGCAATCAAACACACCGGACTCTCGCGGGCCACGCTACACCGTGCCTTCCAACGTGGAGACCTCGCACGGATCAAGATAGGCGTTGCAACCCGCTACGACGTCGATGACCTAGACGCCTACATGGTAGGCCTTAAGGAAACGGTCGCGTGAGAGCTTTGACACATCTTGCGCGCCAATGTGCATGGCGGTTCGATTGGCTCCTCGACGAGCCCGAGGTGGCCGTTGTGGACGAGAGCGTAGAGCGCTGCTCGATCGCCCTTTGGTGGGTCAAGCTCCCCATGCAGAATGTGGCCCGGTGCTACAACCTCGGCCCCCGCGGGCACTTTGTGAGCCTCGCGGTTCCCGCGCACTTCGAGAGCCGCCCGGACCCGGTTGAGCGAGCCATGTGGAAGTTCAGCAACGAGCGCCGGAAAATGGCGTGTGCTCAGGACGTGGGCCTCATGCTCGAACCGACGGCGGGAGGGGTGCAGTGAACATGATCAGCACACCGAGCCTCCTTGAGCAGTTTGGGGCCGCTGCCGACGAGAAGAACTATTTCCTCTACATGATCCTAGATCAGGGCATGGGCAAAAAGCCCGGAAAAGTCCCTGCAAGATCGGATCAACCGTGGAAGAATAGCCGGACGGACTGGGCGGCGAAGGACACGTTGCACCAGTCAGTTCTTCGGCGCGACAAGCACAGCCGTCCGAAGCAGGTTGCTCAGTTCAACGAGTGGCGCAAAGCATGGTGCGAAAAGGAAGGACGGGTCTTCTACCCGATACTCCGGTTCGAGGTTGGGTTCGTGCCCCGGGCGGGGTCGGCGCTTGTTGTGTTCGATCTAGACGACTGTCGCGATCCTTTGACCGGTGATATCACCGACGGCGAAATCGCGGCAATCCTCGGCGGGTTCACCGGCTACGTGGAACGCTCAACCAGCGGCACGGGTCTGCGGGTTCTTATGCCCCGTGAGAAGGGCGACGAGAGGCACTCGGACAGGGGCGAGTGGGGCGGTGTTGGCTTCATGGCCAAGGCCGAACAGCACAAGGGCATGGCGTTGACGCTGTGCCCGCTCTCGCCGCTGTTCGAGTGGGAGCGTGGGTTCGTGTTCGACCCGTTGATCGCCCGCCGGGACGGGGCGCGGCGGGAGGTGAAAAGCAAGACCCACCACGGCGATACTAGCGGCCTCGACGAGGTGGCGCTTGAGTTCGCGCATATCTCGATCGACGACCTCGAACAGATGTTCGCGCGCATCACCAACGACGACCGGTTCGACCGCGACAAGTGGATCGGGATCGGAAAAGCCGTGCGGGAAGCGTTCGAGCCCCGTGGGCTCGGTGAGGAGGCTTGGGAGGTGTTTGATACGTGGACCGCCTCACGTAAAGGCGGCGACTATGACCCGGTGCACAACCGCGACCGGTGGGACGAGCCACTCGACGGCAAGGCCAAGAAACGCACTACGCTGGCGACTGTGATAAAACTCGCTCAAGAGGGCGGATGGGAACGCAGGGACGTGATCGAGCTCTCTCCTGAGCAAGAGGACGAGTGGGGCTTCCTAAAAAACCTTGACACCGAGAAGATCGGCGCGGGCAAGACCAAAAAAACGCGGGCAATCGCAAACTACATGAACGCGGTCAAGGTGGTGCGCCACATGCCAAAGCTCGCCGGTCTGATCGGTCGAAACGTGCTCACTGGTGGGCTTGTACGGCTCAGAGAGTGGGACTTTGTCCCGCTCGACTACCCGGTCGAATGGACTGATATCGACATGCACCGCGCCATACAGACGATACAAGGATGCAGAAAAGAGGGCACGCCGATCTTTTCCCATTGGCGCCTTGAGCAGATCAAGCAGGGCATCGAAGGTGGGGCGAAGCCGGTGCAGCCGGTGCGGGAAATGATTAGGGCGCTTTCGGCGTGGGATGGGCGGCCTCGGCTCGATACCTGGCTTCGGGACTACTTCGGCGTCGAGGACACGCCGCTTCACCGCGCTTACGCACGCAAGTTCATGATCAGCTTGATCGCTCGTGGGCACGCCATGCCGGGCAATCCAGTGAAATGCGACACAGTGCTGGTCATCACCGGCGCTCAGGGCCTCCACAAGAGCGAGTTCTTTGCATGCCTCGCTGGGTATGAGGAGTTGTTCACCGATCACGTCGGCGACATTGGTGGCAAAGAGGCCCAAGAGAACATTGGCGGCCGCTGGATTTGCGAGTTCGCCGAGGGCGACGTCGTGACCAAGACTGATCGGAAGCTCCTCAAGGGGTTCATGAGTCGCCGAGTGGACAAGTACCGCCCTCCTTATGGACGCAACGTGCAGTCCTTCCCGAGGGCGTGCGTGTTCGTCATGCCTACTAATGAGGAGGAGGTCCTCAACGATCCTACCGGCTCGCGGCGCTACTGGCCGGTCAAGGCCGAAAGGCGTGCACCACTCGAACGCCTTAAGGTAGAGCGCGGTCAACTCCTTGCAGAGGCCCGCGCGGCCTATGAGGAGGGTGAGCCGTGGTGGCTCACCGAGGATGAGGAGGAATTGCGCGTAGCTGCTGCGAGCGAATTCGAAATAGAGAACGGCTACCTTGGACAGGTCGAGCGCGTACTCGCCGATGTACACTTTGGTCGGTGGATATCGACCCAACAAGTGATCGACGCGGTGTTCGAGGGACGTGTGATCAGCGCCAAATCCGCAATCGGTAAAGAGATCAACGAGGCGATTGGACTACTCAAATGGCGCAAGGCCAAGAACAAAGGACGAATGCGCTGGACGCGCGAGAAGGAGTCGCTCCCCGAGGAGAGCCTCGCCGCCATCGCCGCGAGAGAGAGCGGAGGCAACGTCGTGCTCAGTTCTGGCTTCAATACTGTGGAATGTGGGGAGTGACTAGGGAGTGCCAACTTGGTGCACTCCCCCCAGCTTGGTCCGTGTTTTTCCTCTCTTTGAGCTACCTAGGGGAGTGAGGGGAGTGAAAATCACGCAATAGCGTGAGCAGTGGTAGCAGCAGCTTACATACGTCGATGCGGCCTTTATGGAACCTCATTCCCTCACTCCCCACTTAAAAAACTGCCGGGGGTACCGTGGGGTAACCATCCGACACAAAAGTGACCCGTTCAGGGTATCTCGGGATTACGGAGAACCCTTTCATCTCGCCGGGTAACGGTGGCAGCGCTGCTGGTCGAAAATTGCTGATTTAGGTCTCTTTCACTGGACTGCAGGTGTAAGCTCAGGTCATATTTTCAACAATAAAAAGATTTACCCTCAAAGGGTTGACGCAAGGCAGTTAGCAGACCGGGAATGAACACCGCCGCGGACATACGGCAATCGGATATTCTTGATCGATGTGTCTCAATCGATCTCGAAGTCGATCCTGAGAAAGCGAAGATATTCGCTTTCGCGGCCGTCGTGCGCGACCCAGATAGCCCTAGCCTCGTTGTGAAGGGTCACGTCGAAGCGGGACTGCCGCGGCTCGATGATTTCTGTCGAGGCTTCGATCACGTCATCGGGCACAACATTCTTCGCCATGACTTGCCACATCTCGCAGCCGCCTCACCCAGGTTTATGAAGTTGGCTGAAGCTCCAATCGACACGTTGTGGCTCAACCCATTGGCCTTTCCACGCAATCCTTATCACCACCTGGTCAAACATTACCAAGATGGTCGCCTGCAGACGGGTCACATCAATGATCCTGAGTTCGATGCACGTCTGGTGTTCGAAGTCTTGGAAAACCAAATCAGCGAGTTTCGCCGGCTTGACGAGCGGGCGCCAGATGCCCTGATTGCCTATCACTATTTGTGCTGTCACACACCAAATAGCGGCGGCTTTGGTCAGTTGTTCTCAGAAATCCGCGGGGCCGCGGTCCCGAAGCAAAGCGAAGCTGAGAATGCAATTCGTCGATTACTTGAGGGGGCCGCTTGCTCCGCAATGGTCGAGGAGGCCCTATCTGGACTCGAAGATACCAGTTTGTGCTGGCCCATGGCCTACGCACTTTCTTGGATTTCAGTGGCTGGCGGAGATTCTGTTATGCCGCCGTGGGTTCGCATGCAGTTCCGCGAAGCATCGCATATTGTGAAGGCCCTTAGGGATACGAACTGTGGTAGTCCAACTTGCGAGTATTGCCGCGCTCATAACGACCCAAAACAGGCTCTAAAGCGGTGGTTTGGGTTTGACGACTTTCGTCCCGAGCCAATAGATGAGTTCGGACGTCCCCTACAAGAACGTATCGTTGAGAGTGCGATGCAGGGCGAAAGCGTTTTGGGCATTCTCCCTACGGGTACCGGCAAATCGATCTGCTACCAAATCCCAGCGCTCTCGCGTTTTGACAAGACCGGTGCGCTGACTGTTGTGATATCTCCGCTCGTCGCGCTCATGGCGGACCAGGTTCAAGGGTTAGCGCGGGCGGGTATCTCGTCAGCGGTGACAATAAACGGATTGCTTTCGCTTCCTGAGCGGCAGGACGCACTGGACAAGGTGCGCATGGGAGACGCAGCCATTCTTCTGATTTCGCCGGAACAGTTGCGTAGCGTGTCGGTACGCTCTGTGCTCGCGCAACGCGAAGTCGGGTTATGGGTTCTCGACGAAGCGCACTGCGTCTCGAAATGGGGGCACGATTTTAGGCCGGACTATCGATATGTTGGGCGCTTCATCAAGGAGCGGTCAGATCAAGAGATCGCCCCGATTCTTTGTCTCACGGCTACGGCGAAACCGGATGTCGTTCAGGACATCCGAGGACACTTCAGCGAGCACCTTGGACTTGAACTCACCTTACTCGACGGCGGTGCTTCTCGCTCCAATCTAAGCTTCGAGGTTCTCCCGACCCAACGATCTACCAAATTGGCCGACATCCTCGATCGAATAGAGGAATACCTACCTGCTACCGGCGCATCTGGCGCTGTTGTTTATTGCGCGACACGGAGCGCCACGGAACGTGTCGCCGAGTTCCTGAAGCAACAGGGTTTGGCTGCCGAGCGCTATCACGCAGGTCTTTCCGCAGACGAGAAGCGAGAAATCCAGGAAGCGTTTCGCGTCGGCGAGCTTCGCATCATCGCGGCAACCAATGCGTTCGGGATGGGCATCGACAAACCTGATATTCGTCTTGTTGTGCACGGAGACGTACCCGGTTCATTGGAGAATTACCTACAAGAAGCGGGTCGAGCGGGTCGGGACCGTGCGCCTGCTCGTTGCACGCTCCTTTTCAGTACTGAGGATGTTGATCGCCAGTTTAGCCTGAGTGCCCGCTCGCGGTTGGCGCGGCATGAGATAAGCGCAATTCTTAAAGCCGTCCGAAGGCTTGACGGGAAGACACGCAAGAACGGGGAGGTCGTCGCGACTTCGGGTGAAATCGTCAAAGAAGAAAAAGACCAGGATTTCCAGCGCGACAGCGCCACTGACGATACGCGTGTCAAAACAGCCGTGGCTTGGCTCGAAGAGTCAAAACTCCTTCGGCGCGAGGAGAACCGCGTTCAGGTGTTCCCAGCCTCATTGCTCGTAAGGGACATTAATCAGGCCAAGTCGATCCTCGATCGCGCAGACATCACCGACACGCGACGGCGACAGCTTCTCAAGATTGTCCAGCACATCATCAACGCATCCCCCGCGGAGGGGATTTCGACAGACGACCTGAGTGGCGCCAGTGGGCTTACGGGTCCAGCCCTGCGCAGAGCGCTCACCGATCTGGAAGCGCTGGGCATCGCCAATGACGACACCAACATTACGATTTTTGTTCATGTCGGTGTAGAGAACGCTTCGCAGGCTCGGTTTGAAGCGGCTGCAAAACTTGAAGCAGGATTAGTCTCTATACTGCGGGAAGAGGCACCCGATGCTGATGATGGAGAGCCAACACCGTTCAATCTCGCAGCAACCAGCCAGGTCCTCAGAGAAGTCGGCCACGACACAGTGCGCCCAGACATTGTGGAGGGTCTTCTGCGAGGAATGGCGCAAGACGGCCGGGACATGGAAGGCGGCCGAGGAAATCTGCACGTTAGAAAGGCCTCGCGCGGAAGCCTGTTTGTTCGGCTGCAGCGCTCCTGGTCCATTGTCGACAAGACCGCCGAAATCCGGCGCCTAGGCGCCGAGCGACTTCTCTCTCATTTAATCGGGAAAGTCCCGAAGGGCGTTAGGGGTAAGGACATCGCGGTCGAAACGACCTTGGGAGGCTTGTTGGCTGCAATAAACGGCGACGCCATGCTTCGAGGAGCCGTTAGTGACCCAAACAAACTAATGGATCGCGCGCTTCTCTGGCTCCATGAACAGGAAGTCGTAACGCTCGGCAAAGGACTTTCGGTTTTCCGACCGGCGATAACTCTTCACCTTGACCCTAAGGGAGGGAACTTCACGGTTCAGAACTTCGCGCCGCTTGAAGAACACTATACTGAGCAGACCATCCAAACTCACGTCATGGCGGCCTATGCTGAGAAGGGCCTCGAAAGCATCGACGACGCCGAAAGGTTGGCGGAGGATTACTTCGTTTTGGAGCGCGATGCATTTATGCGGCGCTGGATGCCTGGACGCGGCACGGAGTTTCGCAGGCAAGCAACGGGTGCGTCTTGGACCAATATCGTCGACTCGTTGGGCAACAGCACCCAAGAGCACATCGTCCGTGACGATCGCGAGCAGACCAATGTTCTTGTGCTAGCCGGCCCGGGCTCGGGGAAAACTCGCGTTCTGGTGCATCGCATTGCCTACCTGGTAAAGATCAAGCGGGAAGACCCGAGAGGCATTCTTGTTCTTGCCTACAATCGACATGCCGCTGCTGAAATCCGCGAGCGATTGCGCATCCTGATTGGTGATGAAGCCCGCTTTGTAACTGTTTCGACCATTCACTCCCTAGCGATGCGGCTCGTGGGAGCGAGCTTTGCAGGAACGGCCGCTGCCGAGAATCCAGATTTTGACACACTACTGATGGATGCCGTTCGACTTCTGCGCGGCGACGGCATGGACAAAATCGCCGCCGAGTCATTGCGAGATACTCTAATACAGGGATATCGCTGGCTTCTTGTCGACGAGTACCAAGATGTCGGCCCGGAAGAATATGCTCTCATTTCCACAGTTGCCGGCCGGAGTCTTGATGATCCGGACTTGCGTATCAGCCTCTTTGCGGTGGGCGACGACGATCAGAACATCTACTCATTCGCAGGCGCTTCAATTCGCCATATCCGGCAGTTCGAAGAAGACTATTCTGCTAGGCCTGTCTTTCTGACCGATAACTACCGATCAACAAACAACATCATTACTGCGGCGAATGCGGTAATCGAACGCGCTGCAGACAGGATGAAGACAGGCCACGACATCACGGTCGACCCAGCGAGGCGAAGCGATCCGCCAGGCGGCGAAATGGCCGGGCTTGATCCGGTTGCCCAAGGAAGAGTCCAGATTCTGGAATGTCCTGAAGGCAACGATGCACAAGCGATGGCAGCGATCGACGAGCTTGTTCGCTTATCTCGGTTGATTCCCGACTGGTCTTGGTCAAAGGCCGCCATCATCTCGCGAGATTGGAAGAAACTCGCGCCCGTCCGGGATTTCGCGGAAGCGCTAAACATTCCAGTCGAGGTCGCAAATGAACAGCTGCCCGGTCTCTGGCGAATGCGCGAAACGCAGGCGTTTGTCGAAGCGCTTCGCAAGGACCACAGCCGAGTGGTCTCGGTATCCGATTTGACCAACATTCTGAACTCGATCCCTTGCTCGCGTTGGACCAATCGCATTGGAGAGGGATTGGGCTTGCTTGCACGCGAGATCGATGATCGCAGCATGCCGGCTGCAGATGCAATTGAATGGCTGGCCGAATGGTCTCGGGAATCCTGGGGTGAGCAACGCGGACTGAAGCTCCTAACAGCACACCGAGCAAAGGGGCTCGAGTTCGATAGTGTTGTCATCCTCGATGGAGGTTGGGAACGCCCATCCCGGAACGAAGACCAGGACGCGCCACGACGGTTGTTTTATGTCGCGATGACCCGCGCGCGCCGAAACCTGATAGTTATGAGCAACGACAATCACGAGTATCTTCCGACGCGAACACCCGCAATTATCAGCCGAACCGTAACGCCCGACCTTTCAACCTTCCCAGGTCCCAGGCGGTATTTCCAATCCGCTGAAACGAGCAGTGTCGATTTGTCGTTCGCAGGTCGCCTCGGCCACCAAAATGAAGCGCTGAATGCGATTGCTGATGCGAAAGTCGCCGACCCAATTGATTTGAATCTTCAGGAACATCCGTACTCAATTAGAGACGCACAGGGTAGGACCATCGGCCGTATGGCAAAGAGCTTCTCCGCTCCGCCCAACACCAAGTTTTTGCGCGGGGAAGTGGCAGCAATCGTTAGTAGGCGGAAAGAGGACAGCGACGAAGCCTACCACCATACACTTAGGCGAGATGCATGGGAGGTTGTCGTACCTGAGTTAATTTTTGAGGTCTCGTAGCTCGCCTTGGCGCGAGTTCGCAAGTCGCCTCTGCGTCCCTCGCGCCAATCCTCAATCCAACTTCATTCGTGCACGATTAACCGTCCACTCCTACACTCGGACCCGAACATGGATGTCTAAAAGTCTGAAAAAATCGCATCCTGGAACAAAGACCTTATGTAATCCACCTAAATATCCACCTTTGATCGCTTAGTGGACCAGGTCGACGCCGTGCTTCCGCCTGCATGTGGACGAAGCAGACCTTTGCTACTGCTGCATGACGGATCGTACAGATCAAAATACGGCAACTAACTCATCGCAGCTTGATGTCTCAAGTGCGGAGAAGGCCGTCTTCCAGCCGTCTACAGCAAATGGGAATGCTCGACATAAAGCAGCCGTTCAGCCGGCTCGCAGCCAACTTCCGCTTTGAGCCCAAAATTACCAGATGCTGCACATGGGTCCAACGTCCACAGAGCGCTCACAGCCGACTTTGGCAACTACTCCGAAGGATGTGTCGACACCGTCCGAAAGCCGATGTGATTTGTCCCAAGACCCGTGTCCTGAGCGTGTCTGGCTGCCGGTCTGTAGCGACCGCAGAAATCTGGCGAGCAGAGGAATGACCCTCCCTTGATCACGGCAACCGGAATATCAGGCTGCACGGGGTCGAAGCCGGTGGAATCTACTCCTTCTGGCGGTTCGAAGCGCTTGTCAGGGTAGTAGGGGTCTTCGGTCCATTCCCAAACGTTTCCGATCATATCGTAGAGCCCATATCCGTTGGCTGGAAAGCATCCGACTTGAGCGCGTCCCATGTGACCGTCTTCAGCTGCGTCGTTCTCCGGGAACATGCCTTGCCAGGTATTCGCCATATAGACCCCTCCTGGGGTGAAGACATCTCCCCACGCAAACGGCTTGCCGTCCAAGCCTCCTCGTGCCGCATATTCCCATTCCGCTTCGGTCGGCAATGCACGGCCCCTCCAATCCGCATAGGCTTGAGCATCTTCCAGAGAGACTTGAACGACAGGATCGTTGTCACGGCCTTCAATCGAACTGTGTGGGCCCTCGGGGTGACGCCAGTTTGCACCTTCCACAAACTGCCATTGCATGGCGTCGAAGACGGCGGACCCGTTGGCAGGCCAGCCCGTCTCGACCATACGTTCTGCGCTGGTCACGTATCCCGTCGCCGCTACGAATTTAGCAAACTGACGGTTCGTTATTTCGTGCGCGTCAATCCGGAATGGTTCGACACTCAGTCGAACGATCGGACCTTCTTCGGCGTAGAATCCGGTGTCTCCCATGTCGAAGGTGCCACCTTCAATGGCAACGTCGCCTAGGGGCTGAACACATATCGGGCCAGCTGCGGTCAGATGCCCACGCTCGACAGTCGCGCCAAGTACGCCAATGGTCGTCAGAGCCGCGAAACTGGCAAGCAAAGCTGTCTTCATCGGTTCCTCAGAAATGCTGCGGGCACCGCCGGAGAGATCGAGAACTTGATCGAGCTCTCCGGATTGATGCCGCTCGAAGTGGTGATGTAGTCTTGGTACTCAAGGCTGAAGCGGACCGGCAGTTTGCCGACAAAGGTTGTCTTGTTCAAACCAATGCCGACGGGAACATCGACCTCTGTTCCGCCAACGCCGTTCCAGTTGATCGAGATCGTGGGAGATGCCCCGATGGACCATTGGTTCGGCAACTTGCGATAGACGAAGTACTGGATGTTTGTCCGGTTCACGTCCGCCCGATTGTCGTCACCCGCAAACGACCACCAGTGCTGCGGAAAGAGGCCTAGCGTCCAATCCTCTCCCAGATAGGCAAGCGCGCCCGCAATCCCTGCCTGGAATTTGCCCTGACCGAGGAAATCCTCGCTTGCTGTCGGAAAGATGAAGGTCGGCCCAATGGCCCAGATCAACTTTCCGTTGCCGATTGGCGTCGTTTCATTCGGTGTGAAGAGACCGACATAGGTGATGTCGCCGAAGCCGCGCGTTGACCCTGCTAAGTCAGCGGGCGTGGGAGCGGGTCCGGTGATACCGAAGTTCAGCCCGTTAGCGTCAAAACTCACGTTCGATAGCGCATCGCTATTGATCGGAACCTTGGGAAAGCTCAACACGACGCGGTTCACAAGACTCCAGCGATCGTTCAACCGGATTGGGAACGTCGGGATCAATTTGACATTCTTGATTACCTGCTCGGTGCCGAAGAATGGTTCGGTCACGGTCTTCCTCTCATAGACGAACGGCACAGACACCATTTCGCCCACAGGGTTGTCCATCGCCCGGCTGATCTGATCTGATGTCAGCTCACACCCGGCCTGCAAAAGGGCATCAAGCGTGGACCCGGGCTCGGCGATCAGTTCGTCGGTGCAGTTGCCCTGGGCAGACACCTGACCGGCGAAAAGGACGCACACGAGGGAGAGAGCGAGGCGTTTCATGCGTCAGAAATCGCTGCGTCGTTCCAGCACGTCATGCCAGGACCAGACAAATTGCAGCTTGGTGACCGCTGCATCCGCATCGAACCCGCCGATGTCGCCACTGACGGCCTGCATATGGCTCAATTGGAAGCTGGCATTGTCATTGACCTGATAGCCAAAGGTGAAGCCCAGGAAGTGCGCGTCGATCTCGTCGCTTGTGCCGGTCGTCAATCCGGTGGAGTTGCTGACGAATGTCTGGGCGCCGCCGTTCAGGTAAGTCCAGTCTAGCGAGGCAAAGGCATTCTTGGTGATGTCCCGCGTCAGGTGCGCTTCGACCGAGTAGAGCGGGTCTTGCTCGATGGTGTCGCCGAAGCTGTTGTCGTTATCGCCGAACCAACGGACAGCGGGCATGACTTCGAATGTCGTGCGGCGTCCGGGCACCCAATCGCCGATGTTCCACAGGATCGGCGCCGAGAGACGGGCACTCCAGCGGTTGGAGCCCAAGTTGAGCGCTTCGTTTGCGTCGTAGGTTCCGGTTGGAGCGCTGAAATGTAGGCCGATATTGACCGAAAGCGTTTCTTCCCAGCGCAGGAAGTCCCGGACAGCAAGCTCGGGCACCCCGGCCACGTTTACCGCCGCACCGAATGTCAGATCGCCGATGCCATCCGCGAAGGTGTTGGTCGCACCCAATGGCAGGGAACTGTCGGTGTCGAGGCTACCGAACGGAAGGCTGGCCTGCCAGAGGATTGTGCGTCCGAACAACGGCTGGCTGCGAACATAGGTTCCGACCCAGAAATCCGGCGCGACATCTAGCGTGCCGCGGTAGTTGTCGAAGACGGGGAACTTCAGGTTCGCGCGCCCATCGAAGCGCGAGAAACTGATGATGTTCGTGTTCTTCGGGATCGGCCAGTACACCCGTGGCCCGTCGAATTCTGCGACGGCGGGTGTGCCGCCGGAGAGGCAAAGTGCCGCGATACATAGTGCCTTTTTCATCAGAGCCCCCGCTTACTCGGTGATTGCGTAGTTTGGTTCCTGTCCGCGCGGATACCTGTCGTCATCGACCGGCGGACGCGGCGGCAAGATTTGTTCCAAGCCGTCGTAGAATGAACGGTTCGGGCGCACGATGTTGTTGGCCCGCGCGTATTTCTTGTAGGCGTTGATCAGTGCGGCCCGTCGCCCGGGCTGGCTGGCCGACAGGTCGCGTGTCTCGCCGGGATCGCGGGAGACGTCGAACAATTCCCAGCGGTCGTAGCCAAATGGCTTCGGCATCCACACGACCTTATAGCGGCCGCTTCGCGCGTATTGCGCGCCGAAGAACTGCCCTGCGATAATGCCGCCATCCGAGCGTGGGTTGGAGGATTTGCCCTGTAGGAGGGGCACCCAGGAGCGGCCTTGCATGCCCTTGCTGTTCGCACCCGCCAACCGCGTCAGTGTCGGCGCGATGTCCTTGACGTGCATCAGCGCGCTGCGGTTGACCTTGCCTTTATCGCCTATTCCCTTGTGCCAGACGATCAGCGGCGACCGGATGCCACCCTCATAGCCCGAACCCTTGTAGGCCTTGAACGGCGTGGCCGAGACCTGTGCCCACGGGGCGCCATAGGCCATGTAGCTGTAGCTCCGGCCATAGGACGAGAAATCGACACGGTAGTTGTTCGGATACCACGCCGAGCTGGATAGGGCCGGTCGGTTCTTTGCGTTCTGGATCGGATCGTTGCCCTCGGGCCCGTTATCCGAAAAAAACAGCACAATGGTGTTGTCGGCTTGTCCGGACTTTTCCAGATACTTCATCAACTCGCCGACCTGGAAGTCGAGATATTCGACCATCGCGGCATAAACTTCCATCCGGCGAGCTTGCTGGACCTGCGCCGCTCCAAGCAGGTCGTCGAACTCGGGGATGTACCACAGACGGGGCGGCAGTTTCGCAGTCCTTGGCACGACGCCCAACCGTTTTTGCCGGGCCAAGCGCTGCTGTCGCAGCTTGTCCCAGCCCATGTCGTACTTGCCCTTGTACCTCCAGAGCCATTTCTTCGGCACCTGCAGCGGATCATGAGGCGCCTGGAAGGACAGGTACGCAAAGAAGGGTTTCCCGTTCTTCCGTCCCTCTTCGATGTAGCCCTCGAGCTTGTCGGTGAAGGTCAACGAGGAGTAATAGCCGCGCGGCAGGCGGCGAAGATATTTGGTATTTTCCACGAACTCGCTTTTGGGGCTGACTTCGTTTGCTCCGGTCAGGTCAAAATGGCTGCCTGCGGCGTTCAGGAGCGAGAAGCTGCGGTCAAACCCACGCGCCGCAGGAATGTGGCGAGGTGAATGGCCCAGGTGCCACTTACCAGCCATGTAGGTCCGGTAGCCCGCCGCCTTCAGACGCTCAGGCAGCGTGGGCACGCGGGTCGAAAGCACCCCTTCATAGCCTTCGAGATCGAGCTGGTTCGGGGCGGTCTGCTCATACATGTTGCCAAGACCGACCCGGTGATTGTCGATCCCGGTGAGCAGCATGGCTCTTGTCGGAGAACAGGTCGCGCCGACATAGAATTCGGTATAGCGATGCCCCTCTTTCGCCAGACGATTCAGGTTCGGCGTCCGGATTTCGCCGCCGAACGCACCGATGTCGGAGAAGCCCAGATCGTCGGCTACGATCACCACAAAGTTCGGGCGTTTGTCCTGCGCGATTGCGAACTGCGCCAGTCCGATCACGCAGATGAAGACGGCCAGTAATAGCCTCTTGATGAATGCTTCTTTGCTTACCAAAAGTTCAAAGTTCATTGCACGACTAGCCCCTCGTCTGAAATGACCTTAGGGAAAGTCTGCGCAGGAAACTTGGCACTGACGACACCCGGTGCACGAATGAACGAACGGATGCACGAACGGCGGTTCGTGCGTCACGAAGCGTCACTGAAGCCTATGTCGTCGGCAAATCTCGCCATCTCGGCTTGATGGCTGCGCGAGACCGGCAGGCGCGTCCCATTCTTCAGTTCAACGCACATCTTGCCGTTCGTCCGAACGAGTTTTTCAATGCCGGCGCGATGCACCCAATGAGAGCGGTGGACTTGCAGTCCGGTCATTGCGTGACACTGCTCCACGGCGTCAGAGAGCCGCATGAGAAGCAACTCCTCGCCCGCCTCCGTCGCCACCCGCACATAGTGCCGCTCCGCCGACAGGGCCCACAACTGACCGACCGTCTTGGGAGAGAGCCGCTTGAAGAAATCGGGCGGCGCTTCGAGATCGTCGGCGGAGGTCGCGGTGTCGGTTTCGGTTGAGGCCTCCGGTTGACGTTCTTCGGGAAGGCGCGATTTCCACCAACGAAAGCTCAGGACCATCCAGAGCATTGACCCCAAGGTGGCGTGAAGCACCAGACCTGCCGGATAGGTTGCCTTCAGCCAGACCCAGAACGCGTCGCGCGTCGCATCCGACCCGACGACCAAGCCGGAAATCCACAAGGCATTCATCGAAAGCGCCGTCGATGGAATGGCTGCCAACACACATCCGATCAGCGACGCGGCGCGGGTCGAGCACAAGGTGCAATATCGCGCCATCAACACCGCGAAGGCGGTTTGCAGTGGCAGGGCGATCGTGACCAAGACGATGGATTGAAGGAGAACATTGGTGATCGCCGCTGCGTCGCCGAATTCGCCGATCAAGCGCGACAGGCCAACGATCAGGAACGCCGCGAATAGAACCCCGATATGGTGCCGCCAAAAGCTATGATCTTGAAGAATTGCCAAGACACCAATCGCCCCCGCTATCGATTAACCGACAGCGTGCGCGTAGAGTCTCATCAATTCCACTTTGGTTGCACGAATGGTGTCCCATCATGCACGAGACGCCATTCGTTCAGCTCTTACGCGGGTAGAAATTCGGCCAGTTCCTCTCTGACCGCGCCGCTGAAACTTCTGGACACAGGCAACTCGATATCGTTCTCAAGTTGGACGGAGAGGTTGTTTCCGGCGGCTTGCAAGGCTTGTACTGCGTCATAGCTGATCCAATGCGACCGGTGAATGCGCATGCCTTGTTCGCTCGGAACCTTTCCAATGGCCTCGCTGAAAGGCATAAGCACAAGGTCGTCACCGACATTGGTGTGAATGCGGACATAGTGCTGCTCCGCGGATATCGCGAGAAGTCGGCCCCGTTTCTCGGGCGGCAGCTTTCGCTGCAAACTCCTGGTCTCGTCCGTGACAATGGCGTTGGGCACACTATCGGCTTTCTCGGACGGCGGCTGGTCTTCCAGATGCGCCACCCACCAGCGAAAGTTGAGCAGCATCCAGAGCAGCGGGCCAAGCGTGGCAAAGCCGAAGAAAATGAAGTGCAGGCGGGAGGCGACGTTCTCGAAGAACTGTTGCCTTGTTTCGACAATGGCCGAACCGGTCGGCATGACACCTGCGAGCCAACTGAGCGACGGACTGAGAATCGCCGCCGGGAAGGCAGCAAGAAAGCATCCAGCGATCGCGCATACCGAAAGCGGAATGCGGCCACTAAAGGCAGACATGGCAGACGACGCAAAAAGCGTCTGAAACGGATACGACACGGCGACCAGGATCACCGAGTGTATGAAGACACCGGTCAGGTCAGTGCCGTTACCTGCGGCTCCGACAGTCCGCGAGGCCGTAAGAATCAGAACAGCCGCTGCGCAAACGATCAGGCTGTGAAGCCAAAGGTTCCTCCGCAAGTCAAAAAAGGACCCCACCCCTCTTCTCCGCGGTTCATAGACAGTGACAATGGCTGCAGCATACTCCATCGTATCGCTTTGGAAAAGCAAAACGAGAGGACGGACGTTGCCAGCGGTGGCCATAAGGGCTTTGCTTGCTGATTGCTCTTACGAAATCAACAGTCCTAACAGGTGATCCGCCAACCCCTCCGTCATGGGCTCTTTTATGATCAGGGTGCGTTGAAAGACCGTTCCCACTATGACGTCCAGGATAAACTGCGTGTTATCGGACGCCATGTCGCCGCGCTCGATCCCGCGCTCGATCGCCTGCGCGGCAGTCAAGCGCCACGGATAAACATACTTCTCTCGGAACACTGCTGCCATCTCGGGATCGGCCTCGACGGTCGTGATCGCCGCGAAAATCACGATGGATGCCAGCGGGCGGGAAAAGGTCTCGATGAGTTGCTCGATGGCGCTTCTAAGGTCGTCCTCCGTCGTCCCTCTGTCGGGAACCGAGCCAATGGCGATCTCGTCCGCCGCGGCATCCAGCACAAGGACACCCTTTGTGGGCCACCATCTATAAACGGTCGACTTGCTTGCTCCAGCACGACTTGCGACTCCCTCCATCGTGAGCCGTTGGTAGCCAGACTCAAGAAGAAGCTCCCGCGCGGCGGCCAAAACGGCCTCACGTGTCTTCGTACTTCGAGGCCGCCCACGACGCGGCGGGACGTCGGCTGATTCATCCGTCAATTCAAGCTCCTGCTCTTGTGGCGTGATCTTCCGTCATCTTTACGAAACGGTACGTATTGTTTTATATAAGTCAATATGCGATCCTGTCCGCCGACTCGCATACAATCGGGGGGATTTGTTATGCGGACTGTTTGGCTTTTCGCTGCCATGCTTATGGCGTTTGCAAGCACCACATTCGCGCAATCGACCGCCGTCACAGACGTCAACGTTATTCCGATGGACAGTGAACGGGTGCTGACCGACCAGGTTGTCGTGGTCGAAGACGGCAAGATCACCGGTATCGGCCCCGAAACCGCTATTGAGGTCCCAGACGGGTCAACCATCATTCAAGGTCAGGGCGGTTACTTGATGCCTGGCCTCGCCGACATGCACATGCATCTGGTGGGCGATTTCACATATCGTGATCCAGAGCAGTTGCTCTTCTTTCTGTCGCAAGGAACAACGACCATTCGGGTGCTCGGTGCACCTCCAATCGCGCTCAAGTGGCGCGAAGACGTGCTTTCCGGTGATGTTGTTGGACCGAGGATATACGCCATGGGTCCAACGCTAATAGGAAACTATGACGACGAGATGGGATTCGGCTCAATTCTCTTGGGTTTCAACGTTGCGAGATTCGTAGTGCCGGTGCTCTTGGCGTTGGTGTTCGTGGTTGTCGTCAGACGATACCGCTCACGACGTGGCTTCTTGATTGCAGGCTTGGCAGGGGCCACGTCAGGCGCTTTCCTCGTCGCCACCGAACAACCGCCCCTAAACATACTGAATCCGGTCTTTGACGCGCCTCAGGCGCACGCGTTCGAGGACCGTGTATCTCCTCTTCGGTCTGTGATTAGGAGTTATCGAGCGCGCGGTTTCGACGGCGTGAAACTTTATGATGGATTGAGCGAAGCTCAACTTCTATCCGCAGCTGACGAAGCCACAAGGCAAGGTCTCTACTCGACCGGCCATCTTTTGAACCATGTGCCTCTGGAAACTCAGTTGTCATCAGGGATGCGCGAAGTGGCGCATGTCGACGAGTTTCTGTCGCACCATTGGATCGGCTACAATCTGGGACAAGACCCCGATCCCCGGTTCAGCGAAATCCAGGATTACCCGGTCGATCCGGCAAGCATTCCGGCAACCGTCGAACTGGTCACTAAGAATGGCGTATCCGTCGTTTCAAACTTATCGACCGACGAAGCGCTGTATCGTTTGTTGCTGGATTTGGAAGGAACGTTGGCTGAACCTCGGTTCGGCGAGTTTCGGCAGGACTATGTTCAGGGCTGGAAGACAAGGGGGCGACATCTCGGACCGTTCGCAGGTCAGGGAGAACATCGTCGCGATGTATTTCAGCCGTTCCTGTCAGCTCTTGTCAAGGCGCTACACGACGCTGGAGTTTTGGTCACGATCGGAACCGACGCGGGAGGGTTCACACCGGAGGGCTCCATACCAAGTGACATCCACCGCGAACTTGAGCTCCTCGTCGAAGCGGGGTTCACGAACTTCGAGGCGCTCGCAGCGGGAACAAGGTCAGCAGGCCGAATAATTGGCGAAATGGGAGGCGGCAGGCAAGGCACGCTCACGGTCGGAAGTGCGGCGGACCTGATCCTTCTGACATCCAATCCACTGGTTGACGTCAGCGCGACGCGTGAGCGCGCTGGTGTGATGGTCAGTGGACGTTGGTTTGCACAAGAAGACCTGAATAGACTGGTCGCCGACTATCAGAGCTCCCGAGATTGGTAGCGCACGCCACGTGCGCCATGCTTGTTGTCACACGGTTGCACTCGGCAAATCGTACGACGCAGATCAAGCATTCAATCGTGGTGACTGGGCCGCAATCGCGAATAGCCGCCATTTGAGAAGCAATCGCAAAGTTCCGCTTCGTCCCGCGCTGCTGACGTTCGTGCGCACTGCAGCGAATGGCAGGTCCGTCCGCTTAACTGCCCTACAGACAGTCTGTAACGAGCGGCTGCTCAGAGCCCAAAGTGACAGATGCTGCAGAATGAATTAACGGCCGATTTCGACGCTATTCGGTCCTTGTGCGATGCTACAATTCTACCAGTCGGGTACCAACGACATATGCGAATGAAGGTTCAATCAATGGTAATAGCCGGAGAAGCTGTGAATTGTTCCCGTTCTTAGCTTGGAAAGTGCCTCACTTGCGTTTCCACAATGGTGCCGGGCAACAACTGATTGCCCGGCCGCAAATTCGACGAAGTTCTCCGACAGTGATCTCCCGAGACCGCCTTGTGAAACAAGCATGACGTTCCTCATCGGCAAATTACGCCGGTATATCCCGCAGATAAGCGACATAAGGCACGTAACTTGGTTTGATGGAATTGAGACCTTTGACACGTTCGAAAGATCAACGAACTCCGCAAAACCTGGATGCCGCTGAAGACACCGTTCGTAGCGATCAAGGAACTTCAGAACATCTCGGGTTGTGAGATTTTCAGAATACGTGACGTGGATCAAACGCACTTCGATATGGACATCATGACGAATTGGCACTGGAAATCTCCCATATGTATCTGGAGGCGCACGATCAGACCGCTTCAGTCGCCTGACGCGTCTGGCAAGATATGCAGGCGCGATGGTGGGAAGGCCAAAACCGAGCCTTTCGTGGTGACCGTGTCGAACAGGAACAATAGCAACTTTTCGCGGACGTTGAGAAAGGACACATAGTCCGGCGCGATGACGTAACTGAATACCTCGATATCGAGGGACGCACGGGTCAATTCGATCAGATTCACGCGGGGGCCGGGCGCGATGTGTTCCGAGGTTTCAAGCTTTTGGCGCACGGCTTCGATGATCCCGGTGACCTGATCGGCTGACGTGTCGCATCTGAGGGACAGCACCGTAGTGAACAGAAACTGATCCCGGACCGAGAAATTCTCGATCTGCATTGATGCAAATGTACCGTTCGGCACCGTCACGATTGTACGGGCAGGTGTTCTGATCTTAGTCGAACGGATGCCGATATCTTCGACCGTGCCGGATATGTCGCCGAATTTGCAGAAATCGCCGACCTCAACGGGGCGGTCCGCCACAACGTTTACGGAACCTACCAGATTCTCGACGGTTTTCTGAGCGCCGAGAGCAAGGGCCAAGCCGCCAATGCCAAGCGCTGCGATGGCGGTCGTCACGTCAAATCCCAGAATTTCAAGGACCTGTATTGTGATCACTGCAAGAATGATGGCCTTTACGACCTTGCGCAGCAGGATCAATGCGGCGAGCGAGGCGCGGTGGTCGTCGGGTTGCACGGCATTTCTCAGAACGTCGGCGATCAGATCAACCAGCTTCAGACAGAGGAACGCAATCGCCAACCAAAGCACCGTTACCGCGATCCAATCGGTTGCACCGCGGGCCACCACCTGAACGCCAATCAGAATGACCGTTTCACGATAGAGCGCCACTGCGATGACGGTTCCCAAGGGAACTACGATGGATCGCACATTCAGCGGAGATCCGGTTCTTGCCATGAATAGCCAGTCCAGCGCCTTCAAGATCAACCGTGCCAGCGCGTATCCCAGTGCTGCGGCGAAGGCGGCGACCACTGCCATGCCCAACCAGTGTCCGATCGGGACAGTCAGAACCTTGTAGGTTTTAAACCGTTCGGGAAGGACCCTGTCGAGAAGGCTTTCGCTTGCCCTCCGATGAAGCTCGGGGATTTCTTCGATCGTCGTGCGGGCAAATAGCCAGACATAGGCGCCGCCACCATCCGCAACACGTTGGAGGATAAGCGGGACCTCCCGGTGTCCGTCTCTCAGCGCACCGACCTCTTCAAGGTCCGCACTCATCTCATCGCTGAGGTTGCCCTCCGGGTTGGCTGAGATTTCGTCGGTCAGCAGGAAGTAACCGCCATCGTCAAGCAGTCGTTTGAGTTGCATGGCGCGGCGCGAGCCTTCGGCCTCTGTCAGACCTCGCGTATCCAGAAACAGCGCTGCCTTGGCCAGATCGGCCTCGCGCATGGCCTTGAGGTATCCGTCAACGGTGCCGCGCGGGGTTGCGCGACCGTACGGGTCAGAAACGGACGCCGCACTTTGATCCGCTGATTGCGCACGCCCCTGCACCGGTACCGTCGTCAAGACAGCTACGAATACCGTGATCGCAATCGTCTTCCAGTTCATCGAATGCCCTATTTGATGGCGCCTGCGAAATTGGCGACGGCTGTCAGGTAGTCGCCCTTGAAGAGCGCCGAAGTGCCGCTTTCCAGGCGCTTGAAACCGTTCTCAAGCCCGGCCAGCTCGGCCGAGATTTCGCCAACCAGCGTTTGCTCGACGCTATCCAGCATCTTGGCCTCGGCTGGCGACTTGAGGTTTGAGGCGGCGGCGAGCGCGATACCGGCAAAGACAAGCAACAGCACGCCAGCCGTCAAAGCTCCGACGATGACGCCGAATTCTGCGGCAAGCGCCGTGAAGAGGCAGAACATCAGAAAGCCGATGCCGCCCAAAGCCAAAAGCAGCGCAAACGCGACGATAGCCGCCTGTTTCGCCCCATGTTGCGCGGCGATCTTGAGACGCATCGATTTGATGCGCCCCAGAAGGGCCAGGCGACGGAAGGTGGTGGAGTTAACCATTAGCCCGTCGCCCCTTAGCGCCGCACGAAGAGCGAGGCGATGAAGCCAAGCGCAAAGGCAGTAGCGATCGACTGGATCGGATGGTGCGCGATTTCAGACTTCAGCTCATCCTTGCCCATCTTCATGGTGTTTTGGACGCTCTTTTTCATCGCGTGCATCTCTTCCTTCATCGCGTCGTTTTCCTTGGCGAGGCGGGCGAGCAGGTCGGTGACCTCGTCAGACAGGGTCTTGCCGTCATTGGCGGGGAGGCTTGCAGCTTCCTGCGCGAGGTCTTCGACTTTTGCAGCAGTGGAATGTTTGGACATGTCAGTCTCCTTGGGTTGAGAGATCAGTCGATTTCGCCGTTTTCGGATAGGGCGATGGCGATAGGTCGCGTGGATCGGAATTCCGAGAAGATGATCATTCCGATCACGGTGATAGGGACACACAGGAACATGCCTGCAACGCCCCAGATGAAGCCCCAGATGGACAGCGCAAGGATGACCACGAGGGGGCTGAGGTTGACCGAGCTTCCGACGAAGCGCGGCTCGACGATGTTGCCGATGATCAGGTGGGCAAGCCCCACACCGGCAACGACTATGATGAAAGGCGTCAGCGTCGGAAACTGCACCAAGGCGAGGGCGGCGGGGAAGACACCACTGATGATGCCACCCACAACGGGGATGAAGTTCAGGACGAAGACAAGGAACGCCCAGAATCCGGCGAAGTCGACGCCCGCGATCTCCAGCGCGACCCAGACCATCGCGGCCATCGCCGCACTCGTCAGGCTCTTGGTGAACAGGTAGGTGCGCACGCGCTGGCCGACCTCGGCCAGAACCGCACTGATTTTGGCATGACGCGCATCATCGGCGGCCATCGCTTTGAGCTTCTTGCCCATGAAATGCTGTTCGGCCAGTAGGAACGCGATGTAGAGAACAACGGTCCCAATACTGCCCGCGACTCCAGCCGCCCCATTGGCAAGGGCCAGCAGAATGCCGTCAAAGTCAAATGCGTCGATCGCTGCTGTTAGTTCACCGAAGGCTTTCAGACCAATCAGACCCGACAATTTCCCGGTCAGCACGTCGATATTGGCAAGGTAGCTTGGTGCCCGCTCAACCATCGCGGCCACATTGGTGGCCACGACTTCGGCCACGCCGATGCAAACTGCAATTACGATCAGAACCGAAGCCGCGATGGCGCCCAGGCCGGGCGCGCCTGTATTTCCGGCAAGTTTGGCTAAACGGCGGGCCAGCGCATTGATGATGAACCACAAGAGGATCGCCATCGCGAAGGGCACCAGCACCGATTTTCCGGCCATCAGTGCGAAAACCGTCATCAAGACAAGCCCCATGGTCAGCGTTGCCGTCAGAAGTGTGTTGATCTGGGTCCGGTCGGCGCCGGAGAGGGCGAGCGTGTTCATTGTCTTTCCTCTGGTTTGGGTGGCCCCCCCACCTGCGCGGGACAGGGAGGAGTTGGCGGCGGGAGGACCCAGGGAAGTGGAAACGGGAGTGTGCTTCCGAGACTGACCATGCGTCACGCGGGCCAGTCTCAGGAGTGACTCACCGTTAAGCCTGCGTGCTCACCTTGTTGCGTCTCGCGAACAGGGCGACGGCAATGGCGATCACCATGATGATATTGAAGGCACTTTCTGGCAGATCGTCATGCAATGCCTGCAGGATCAGTTGCAGTCCGATCAGCATCAGGAAGGTATAGATCACGATCTTGGTTTCGGGGTGATCTGACAGGAACCCGGCGATCTGGCGAACAAACATGAACCGGATCACAGCCGAGACACCCAGAATGACAGCGGCCCCGAAAAGCAGTTTCGTCATGCCAGCAACCGCGATCACCGTGTCGATGGACAAGACAGTGTTCACCACCGTCATCTGCAAGAGCACCGTGCCAAAAGCGTTGGCCACGGCTTTCCCGGTGTCCTCGTCTTCTTCTTCGCCCGCGTAAAACGCGAAGAGGTCCTTGGAGCTGGAATAGAACAGGAACAGCCCGGCCCCCAGAAGCGCCATGGTTTGCGGCGTGACCTCAAACCTGCCGATGGTGAACAGCACCTCTTTCCCGGTCGCCAGATAAAACGCCACCAGCACCAGCGCGAACCGGGCAATGTATTCCGCGACAAGGCCCCAGAAAATCAGACGTTTCTGTTCTTTTTCATCTCGCCCCTGAATGGACGAGGTCATGTAAAGCGCGTTGTCGACATCAAGCGTGGTGGCAACCAGCCCGAGCCAGAGAAATTGCGGGAGTTGTTCAAGCATCTGGGACATCCTTCCAATAAGTTGATGTCCCAGCCTGGCGGGCGCGGCGCCGCCGCATCAGTGATTTACCGTGAAGCCCCTGCGCTTTTGTTGCAGTTGTCAGGCAAGAAGTTCCCTGACACCTCGAAGTCGTGGCAGGTGATGAACCTGTAGTGATGCGTACCGATAACGTAGCCTGCCACAACCGTCGCCAAACAGATGCCAAGAATCACCGCCTTCAGCTTGGGTTGTTTCAACTGCTCGACATCCGGGATCGCAACGATGATGAGCACGAGCAGAAGATAGGGTAGCGACAAGCCGACAACGATTAAGGCAAGCGCCCATTCGAACCAGCCGGTGGTGGCGATGTCGAGCGATGGGTTGTCACTGAAGAATAGCCAAGCCATTAGCAGGGATGGCAATAGCAGCACGAACCGCCCGCGCCACGACACCAGCGCGGGCAGGCCATCGACAGGCGGCACGAAAAGGCTGGCAACCATCGCCACTGTGGAGGCCACCCAGACATAGAACAGGTTTTCAAAGAAGATTGTTCCGAAGACGCCATAGAAAAAAGCGATGCTGAAAACGGTGGTTGCGATCGCGATGGAGGACAGCATGAAGGCGCGAGTTTCGGCCTCTTTCTCTTCGGTCATGGTGCTGTCGGACATGCGTCGGCTCCTTTTTGGTGCAAGGTGCCGACATCATGTTCGGATGTGCCAGGTGACATCAGTGAGTCACGGTGTCCGCTTGATCAGGTCGGTGCTTTCAACCCTGCTTTTTGCCAACCGTCGAATAAATGGTCCATCTCCGAGGGCTTGAAATTCCAAATCCTCAGATAGTTTCGGGACAGACCTGCAGGGCTGGGCAAACGCTCCAGGCCGCTCTTTATGTGCAGGTTTGCTTCCTGCATCTCTCCAAGCTGGGCGTATACCATGGCACGAACGAAATCGCCCAGATAAGACGATCCGAGGCCAAAACCTTCGATGATGTCTCGGGCAGCTTCGTAGTCCTTCATCAAGTAGTGTATCACTGCCATCGTAGCCCGGTACCAACCTGGCGGGTCAGGGCTAAGGTCCATGGCTTTGCGCAGGTATCTCAGCCCGAGTTCGCGCTGACCAGAATACCCGACGCACATACCATAATCTGCCAGCATGTCAGGATAGTTCGGGTTAAGGGCAAGCGCGCGATCCGCGGCTGACTTGCAGGCCGACAGTTCGTTGCGATGGAAATGGGTCATGAACAGCGCGTGGTAACCGGAGGCGTCCTTGGGATCAGTGTCAACGGCCCGCTTCGCAGCCAGCAAAGCGCGGTCCAGTGGCGGTTCGCTGATTTCGCGCGCAAAGCCAAAGCGCACTTCGTCGCCATAAAGGATCGACAACATCGCCCAGGCCCCGGAGTAGTTGGGATCAAGCCCGACGGCGCGTTCCAGATGCTTCACCGTTTGCGCGTGCGTCTCATCGCTTGGGTGACGCCAGTATTCGCTGGCCAGCAATCGCGCTTGATATGCGTCCAGATTGTTGGTCGCGGCCCGCCGGTGCGCTGCACCGGTCTTGTGGATCACACCGTGCGGCTCGGCGATTTCGGCGGCGATTTGCGAGGCAATGGTTTCCTGAATGTCGAACAGACTTTCGACACTCATGTCGTCATCATAGCTCTCACTCAGCATGTGTGCGCCGTCTTGCGTATCGATCAACTGCGACGTTACCCGGATTTTGTCCTTCCAGCGCCGAACGCTGCCCTCAAGAATATAGCGCACACCCAGTTCGGCCCCTATCTCGCGCGCGTCGCCCTTGGCATTCTTGTAGCGAAAGGTCGAATGCCGCGCCGCCACACGAAACTCCCGGAACCGGGCGAGCGCGTTCAGGATTTCTTCGGTAAACCCGTCGGCCAAAAACTCCTGATCCGGGCTGCCGCTGAGGTTGTCGAAGGGCATGACTGCGATGCTGTAACGGCTTTGGGCCACGTCGCTCGGTGCTGTGCTTTCGTTCGCCACCCCGGGTTCGAAAGCAACCTGAAAGACCGGTACGTATGATCCCTTTGGGACAAGAATGCGCAACGGGTCATCGGCGCCCTCGGTTGCATAATAGAGTTCCAGGCGGCTTCTAAGCTTGCTGGCTTGCACCCGGACAATGGTATCTATCGCCGGATCGAAATCATCGGGTTTGTCGAAAACATCCAAACCAATTGAATAGCCTTTGAGCGCGTCATCATTTCCGGCCAATGTTTGTTCGACCAGATATCTCAGAAACCGGGCCAGTCGCGTTGTGTCAACAAACTGGCGACTGGACAGGACGCGGTCCAATTGTTGTTGGACAACCCCAGGCTCCATCGGGGCCGATGCGACAGCGGTCATAATTTTACCCCCCAGCTAAAAAAGGCGTTTGGCGTCAATGGCCTTACTGGCAACGGTCTTTTGTTTGTTGTGCTCCCGGACATCAGCAAAACGGTTTGGGCACGCATGAAAATGCTCAGATCTTACCCTACGTCAAATTCACCTCGGAAACCACCCGCCCACCCGTGAACACCCAAGGGTTCACGGTGACTCACTCACGTTCAAGGCCGGGTTTCGGCAGGTTGGCGCCATCGAAATCGATTAACTCAACCTGAGGCGAACACCAATGGAAACAACAACAGAAACCTCGAAATTCGTCGAAAAAGCAAAGGCCTGCATCGACGATATCGGGGCCGAGCTCAGTGAACTGGAGCAGAAAGCCAAAGCAGCCGGAGACCGCGCGGACGATTGGTCCGCGGCACAAGTTGAAAAGCTGAAGGAAGACTGGAGCCAGGCCAAAGAAGACATGGAAGACATTGCCGACCGCGCCAAAGCCGAGGGCGAAGAGGCCGTTCGTGACGCCAAAGAAAAGGCCGAACGCCACTACGAAGCCCTGCAAGCGGCCGTCAAAGCCTATCGCGATCACCTGGAGCAGGTGGCCGATACCTAAGCCGCCATCCCGGCGGAAACCCCAACCCTATTGAAAGGAACTACTCATGAACTCCACCATCAAAATGATCGCAACCGGCGCTCTGATCCTGGCCGGTGCAACTGTCGCCACAGCGCAGACCGTCGGCGAGACTGTTCTCGGCGTTGAAGTCAACGTCGCCAAGGTCGTCACCAAAGGCTACAGCGCCAACAAGCTGATCGGGGCCAATGTCCACAACGATCAGGACAAAAGCGTCGGCTATGTCCACGACCTGATCCTCGGCACCGAAGGCGACCTGAGTCTGGCCATCGTCGAAGTCGGCGGTTTCCTTGGTCTCGGGTCGAAGTGGGTCGCCGTGCCTGCCGAGCTTTTCCAGCCCGGCCACAAGGACAACATCGTGATCCTGCCGAAAGCCACTGCTGAAGAGCTGAAGAAAATTCCAGCTTTCAAGTACAAAGGCTGATTTCTCAGCACATACGTCAACAAGGAGATTTCAAATGACCACTTCAAGCCCACCGATGGCGGGTGAGACCATCCTCGGCGTCGAAGTCAACGTCGCCAAAATTCGCGCAGCCGGTTACAGCGCCAACACGCTGATCGGTTCGGACGTTCAAAACGACAAAGGTGCCCGCGTTGGCGCTGTCCACGATCTGATCATCGCGCCCAAAGGCGACGTCAGCCTTGCGATTGTGGAAGTTGGCGGCTTCATCGGCATCGACAGCAAATGGGTTGCTGTTCCGGCGGATATGTTCGAACCCGGCAAAGGCGGACATTTCGTTCTGCCGAAAGCAACCGAGGAAGAACTATCCAAGATGCCATCCTTCCGCTACGCGCAATAATCGGGTTGGGGAAATCACATGACACCTTCTTCCAATCTCGACGCGCATCGTGGCAATGGCTGGTTCGTGGCCCTTGGCGTGATCATGATCTTGACGGGCATGGGCGCATTTGCCTTCCCGTTGATCGCATCGCTCTCGGTCGAGCTGCTCGTGGGCGTCACGTTTCTGGTAAGTGGTATCGCAACACTCTTTCATGCTTTCCAAGAGAAAGAGTGGGGCAGCGTCTTCTGGCAACTTGCCGTTGGCATTGTCTACATGGCCGGCGGTTTAGTCTTCCTTGTCAACCCGTTCGGCGGCGTGATCGCGCTGACCGTATTCCTGGGCGCCGTCTTCCTTGTCGAAGGCATCGCGCGCATGGTGATGGGGTTCCAGATGCGCTCCGAGCGCAATTGGGGCTGGATGGTCGCCTCCGGTGCGATGTCCGTTATCCTGGCCATGCTCGTCTTTGGCGGCTTTGCCACTGGCGCGTCGCTGGGCTTTATCGGTCTTCTTCTGGGGATAAACTTCATCTTTGCAGGCGCCTCGTTCGTCGCATTGGGAAGTGCCAAGCCAGAAGAGGCAGAAGAGCCCGAGGAACAAACAGCCTGAAACACTATCCGGGGCCGCCACCAGGCCCCGGTTTCCTTTTGAATGGACCGTCCACCAATGTTCTCCCCCACGATCCGAACCAAGTGTTTTGCGCTGCTGACAGTGCTTGGCTTCTACATCATTCCCGTCGCGGGGACGGCGCAAACGACGCTGACGCTCAACGAAAAGGGGCTTGCCGGTGTGACCGCTGCGACGCCTTTCGACATCCCAGTCTTGCGCAACATCATCCCAAGCGTCGACTGGAAACGCATAGAACAGCAAACCGAAGATGGCTCGAGAACCGTCATTCTGGCGACGCGACAGGGAAAGACCGGTTTCACTCTATACAGCGATGGACGTGGACGCGTGGTGGCGATCGAAATTGTCAGCCGTCTGGTTGGCAATGACCTGGGACCGCGCGTCGGCGATGCCTACCAAACAACCAGACGAAACGGTCTGATCGGTTCGTGCTGGCCCGGAATGGAGGCGCAGTCGGGCACCGTCATTTGCGAGGCCGTGCAAACCAGACGCATCATCTATGTGTTCTCTGGGCGCTGGTACGGGCCCGACGGTCAGGTGCCGCCGAGATCCATCCTTGAACACTGGACTATCTCCCAAGTAGTCTGGCGTCCGGATCGTTTCACCGGCGTTGTCAAACCGCCCACCGCTCATTCACTCGGCCCTGCGTTCGATTGTTCGAAAGCCAGCGGGTCGATTGCGGACCTGATTTGCGAAAGTGCAGAACTGGCGCGACTGGATCAGCAGTTGAACGGGGCCTACGCCGACCGGATCGCAACAGCGACGCCCGCAGACCGACGCCTGTTGCGCGCCGAACAGCGCGGTTGGATCAAGGGTCGCAACGATTGCTGGAAATCTTTCGACCCGCACCAATGCGTGGTCGATACCTACAATGATCGGATTACGGAATTGAGCGCACAAACAACATCACTGCCCGGCACCTCATGGGTGGGAGTTCGCATTGCAGGCGACACCATCCCCGGCGACATCGACATCAACCTGACCTTTGGCCATGACGGAAGGCTCACCGGGTCCTCAGGCTGCAACCGGTTCTTCGCCATCTACGATCTGGACCGACGCAACCTCAAGATTGACGGGATCGGCGGGACACGCCGTATGTGCCCCGAGATCGAGATGACAGCCGAACACCGCTTTCTGGACGCCTTGGGCAAGGTGGATGGATGGGCAATGAGAAGCGAAGACTTGATCCTCTTCGGCACTGGCGCGGAACTGACTTTCCGCCAAAGGTAGCCTTCGATCATGCACCGACAGCTGCTTCTGTCCCTTGTCTACCTCGCTCTGGCAGTTCTTTGGCAAGTCGTGCTCTGGGGTGCTATGCCAAATGTCGGGATGGGAGGTATGGCTATCATATACCTCATCTGGCCACTCCTTGCCCTGTCTGCCCTGTGTCTTTGGTTCCTTCTAAAGGGTTTGACCAAGGGACGAACCGCCATCTTCTTCGCCGCATTGACATTGATGCTTGCCGCAACCGTTGCCTTGCACCCGCAGGACAGCCAACTCAGCTTCACCCAAAAGCTCGGCGCTGTATCGAGGTACCCATTGGCACCGTGATCCGCATAAAAAAAGGGGCGGCACCTTTGCCGCCCTTCGTCGCATCAAGCCCGAAACTTCAAGTTACCGGATCGAGTGTGACCACCACATCCCGCCCAAAGATCAGAAGCTGGCCTTCCCTATTGTGGCGGAAATTGTTCACGCGCGATAGCGAATCCACAAACAGGTTCTCGGTGCTCATCTGAGGTTCTGGGCACAGCTTGCGCGTCGTGGCGATCTGCGTGAAGGCGACGCCCCCTTCGGTGCGAACGTTCTTGATCATGTAGTTGTTGCAGCCGGCCAGCCCGCTGACACTCTGGTCGGTGCCAAAGTTCATAGTCACGTCGACGCCTTCGGGAATTGAGACGCCGTCGATGCTGACCGCACGCCAGGACGTGCCGTCGAGTTCCTTCGAGATGATGAATTCCTCCACCGTCGTACAGGCCGTGACGACCGCCAGAATGCCACCAACGGCGGCCATTTTGGCCAGCCTGCCAAGGCCGGTCGATGTCTTCATTGCAGTGTTCATTTCGCTCTCCATTGCTTGCAAAAGTGTGTGACAGGAGGCGCAGTCGGCCACCCAATCCACTTTTCAAGTTGGACCAATGGCTTGGGCTTGGAGAGTGATTCACGGTGAACGCTATGGAGACGCGGACAGCTCGCGGCATAGCTTGGTTATCCCCACAAGAATTTCCGAAACAAAGCCGTGAAGCGTTCAAAGCAGCCATTCAAGTCCGTACCGCGAACTTCTGGTTTGTCCCGCAACGCGGACACTGGTGCACCTAAGCAATCAGGCCCGCTTCCGGCCCATACCGGACTCCAAGAACCTTGCTCGTGCGCTGCGATCGCAGTCCGCTTAGCCGCCATTCGTGGCAGTCGCAAAATCGAGATCAGATCGACCTCACAAGCGGAGGACGTTGCCGACAAGCTTCAAAATGGTAGGCTGGATTGAGGAACTTTAGGGGAAGCCCTTGCTTGGTGCACACACGTTCATCCGCGGCGTCTTTTGGAACCACGAAGGAGCACATCTTGTCGAAGAACGCTGAGACCAAATTGAGATCTATAGATGCGTTCAGAGTTGCGCCGCCATTCGACAGAAGCCTAGCGTCTTTGTACGTGCGACACACGTCCAATGAGATGCCGGAGAACGGCTATGATGTTACGCTGTCGGCTTCCCTCACGCCACAAACGATTTTGCTGCAAGCAGGTGCCGAGGAGATCGAAGTACTTTGCGAGATAGTTGAAGCTGAAGTCCGTTTAACATCAGCAAACAGTGATCTTCTTCCAGGATCGGACTATCTCGAAATCAGCCAATCAAAGAAATCTCAGTGGACGAAACCAGCTACCGTAGAAACTTCTGACACGCATTCAACTTCGAGGAATATTGGCCTCGATACGGCAGGCCCTTCAGGCCGTATTTCCGCAGGCAGTGTTAGTAACGTGAAGCATGCTGCGACGGCGGCACAAGAGCTTGGATTCTATCACTCAACATTGGAAACTTTGCGCTTGAAGTTTGCCGATGGCCGAGTTTTGGATGGTCCGATTGTCGATGGGTACGCGGGTTGGGTTGTTCAACCTGTTGACAAGGCGAAACCTTCGGGCGTGCGGCTGGACCTAGTCGTACGCGAGCCGTGGTTGAGGTTTTCTAAGGTTGAAACTCATTCCAATGGCACCTTAGGCGCATCTGTGAGGCGGCTCTTGTACAGCAATGAGTTCAAGGGCACTGAGAAAAGAGCTCTCTTCGAAGACTTGCTTAAACGCCTCGCAATCCACGGTCTCAGCACAAAGAATGAACGTGAAGCGACACTTGATCAAGTAGCTCGAATCTTGCTTCCGGGCGATGGAAGCCCATCGGAGCATCAACTTGATATTGGTGGGCCCGGCAGTATTCCCATCAATTCGGAACTTCTAGGCAAGTTCTTGGATGCAGAGGAGGCAGACGCCAGAGCGGTGTTCCTTGCTATTTCGAAGGCTCTTGAGACGCCAAAGAAAACGGGGGCCTCTAGCAGTCGCAAATCGAGCCGCAGCTTTGCGCCGCAGGGCACAGTATTCTCTGCATTAGAGGCATTGGAGAAGCTCAACTCAGCACATCAGTCCGAAGAGTATGAGATTGAAGCACTTAAGTCGGAAATTGGCGAAAACACATACAATGATCTATCCGTGATGGGTTTTTTCGAAGGAAACCGAAAGCTCGGCAAGATCAGGTTCAGAAAGTTTGGCGGGACCGCCGATGTTGCGGTATTTAGAGCTTTGCTGGCTGGGAACTGGTTCGAATATGCAGAGTCTGTAGTTCAAGGCAATGTAAGGATTGGAACCACAGAACTGGGAGCCGCTGTTAGCGATCACTTTGGTCTGAATTGGTCTCTAGGCTCTAAGAAGAGAAACGGTCAAAATATAAGAAAATGGGTCATCAATTTATCTCCATCTTTGCTCCCGCCTGACGAAGATCATCCTGACTATTTTTACATCAATTCCTTCAAGAGACGGGCCCCTGCGAAGGGTGCCACTCCGATCATAACCTTAGACATGGCAAAAGTATTTGAAGAGGAAAAACTGGTAAAGGGCGTGCCTTACAAAGACACCGCGAAACGATTTGGAGTATCGGCTGGTTCATATCTGAATTTTCGAAAACGGGAACCAGAGATCGCGGCAGAAGCAGAGCAACTTGCGAGAAGCGAAAACCCGGATCTGTTTGGAGAGGACTAGGCTGTCCAAGCCGGAAGTGCGATGTTGTCAGCGCTTTCCGACAGCATTCGGCGGCAAAATCCTATATCATCCGACCACCGCTTCGAGAGAGTTCGACCGCCCCAGACTAAGATTCTCTTGGTATATGTTTAGCGGAGGTCTTGCCACTCTTGTGAAGAACCGTTTTGAAACAGGACTGCTCATTTTTCGTGGTGCCGAAGGTCCGCTTTGGCGGTCGCTGAAAGTCTTTGCTGCAAAGCGGCGAATTCACACTTTCCGCCCATTGGGTCAAGTACTATCGCTAATTTTATGAAGCTGCTTTGGGGTCGGGAACGGAGGCTACCAACAGATTAAAGCACAGCCCGCCACAGAACGGCGGACGATCCTCATAACCGTTTGTCAACATCACGTTCTCGATGTCGCTTCGAAAAGGTGGATTACGGGGTGGACTACATCCTGCTTAATAATCGCAAATCAATGATAAAAAACAAAAAATCTAAAAGATTTGGTAGCGGAGGAGGGACTTGAACCCCCGACACATGGATTATGATTCCACTGCTCTAACCAACTGAGCTACTCCGCCAGAAGCCCGGTTCTCCTAGTGAAGCGCGGCACGGGCGTCAAGCCCTCGCGGACGGGTTTTGCGCCTCGCTCCGAGCTTTGCCATTTCCAACCCATCAAGACTGTGAAACGGTGCGCGCCATGACCACGCCAGAGATACTGCCGCTAGGCCCGGACGGCATCCTCGTCCGGTTTGCGGATGCGTTGAGCGAACCAGCCAACCGCGCGGCACTCGCCTTTCGCGCGTTGGTCGACGACGCGGCACCCGATGGCGTGACCGAGACCGCAACCTCGCTGACCTCGGCCCTGATCCGCTTCCTTCCCAACCACGTGCGCCGCGCCGATCTCGAACAGGTGCTGGGCGACATCGCCGAGGCGCGCGACTGGTCCGACGCACCGCTTCCCGATGGCCGCACGCTCTGGCATATCCCCGCGCTCTTCGAAGGGCCGGACGCCCCCGATCTCGAAGCCGTCGCCCGCGAAATCGGCCGCGATCCGGACACGGCCATCGCCGAACTGACGGCAGAGCCCCTGCGGGTCCTGGCCCTCGGCTTCGCGCCCGGGCAGCCTTATCTCGGCTTTCTCCCCGACCACTGGAACATCCCGCGCCGGACGGAGGTGACCCCGGAAGTGCCGCGCGGCGCCGTGGTCGTCGCCGTCCGGCAGGTGATCCCCTTCGCCAATGCCGCGCCGACCGGCTGGTGGCAGGTGGGGCGCACCGCGTTTCGCTGTCACGATCCCGCAGCAGACCCTCCCATCGCGCTTAAGCCCGGCGACGAGTTGCGGTTTCGCGGGGTCACTGCCGATGACTTCGCCCGCCTGTCGGACGCCCCGCGCGGCGGTGCGGAAGAAGAGGCGATCGGGTGAGCCTGTCGATCCAGCGCATCGGCCCGGCGGTCAGCATCCAGGATGCCGGACGGGCAGGCGGCATGGGGCTCGGCCTCTCGCGCGGCGGCGCGGCGGACCGGCTGGCCTACCTCGCCGCTTGCGCTCTGGCAGGCGTGCCCATCGGCAGCGCCGCGATCGAGATGGCGGGCTTCGGCGGGCGGTTTCGGCTTGAAGCCACCACCCGCATCGCTCTTGCGGGCACACCGATGCGGGCCACCGTCGATGGCGCTCCCGTCGCCTGGAACGCCGCCCATATCGTGGAGGCGGGCAGCATTCTCGACATCGGCGCGGCGGAAAAAGGTGTCTACGGCTATCTTTTACCGGGCGGCGGCCTCGACACGCCCGAGGAACTTGGCGGGCGCGGCTTCCACCGGATCGCCGGGCTGGGCCGTGCGCTGGAGGAGGGGGATCGCCTGCCCATCCTGCCGGACCCCGCGCCCGACGCGCCGCCGATGAGGCTCCCTGCGCCGTCTCCCGAGACCGGCCCGATCCGCGTCATGCCTGGGCCCCAGACGACCCTGTTCAACGACGACACGCGCGCGCGCTTCGAGGCGACGACGTTCACCCGCAGCGCCAAGGCCAACCGCCAGGGCGTCCGCCTCGAACAGGAGGGTGATCCCTTTTCCGCCGGGTCGCAGCTGCAGCGGGTTTCCGACTTCATCTCCGAGGGCGACATCCAGATGACCGGAGACGGGACGCCCTATGTCCTCCTCGCCGATTGCCAGACCATGGGCGGCTATCCCCGCATCGGCACGGTGCTCCCCGGCGACCTGCCCCGTATCGCGCAAGCCATGCCCGGCCAGACGCTCCGCTTCCGTTTCGTAACCGTGGAGGAGGCGGAGGCGCTATGGATTTCGGACGCGGACACATTGAAAAGACTGAAGAAAAGTCTCATGCCGCTTGTCCGCGACCCCCGCGCGATGACCGATCTGCTGACCTACGAATTGATCGGGAAACCGCTGTCCGACTGAGGCGCGTCGGCAACCCGCCGCTAGGTCAGCGCATACGCCACGTTCGCAAGCGCCAGCAGACCGAGGACGAACAGCGTCAGCGCGGCGCCCGGCACCCGTAAGGGAGAATAGTCGGTGAAGCTGAGCGCATAGCCATGCAACAGCCGCGCCACCAGCAACGCAGCCCCCAAGGCGTGAACCATCCACAGGGCTGCCCCCTGCATCTCCAGCAAGGCGAGCAGTACAAGCGCCAGCGGAACGTACTCCGCGAAATTACCGTGCCCCCGCACACGCCGTTCCAGCGTCCGGTCCGTCCCGTGCCCAATCGAGATCGACGCTGCACGCCGCTGCAGGATGACCCGGGCCGACAAGACGAGAAACCAGAGCCCAAGAAGACCGGCGTAAAGGGCCGTGACGGCAATCGACATTCGCGCTCTCCTAATTCACCACCCGGCGCAGGAACGCGCGGGTCCGGTCTTCGACCGGATTGTCGAATATTTGTTCGGGCGGTCCGGCCTCGCGGATCACGCCGGCGTCCAGAAAACAGACCTTGTCGGCCAGTTCCCGCGCGAACCCCATCTCGTGCGTGGCGAGCACCATCGTCATCCCCGCCTCCCTGAGTTCGCGGAGCGCATCCAGAACCTCGCCCACCAGTTCCGGGTCCAGCGCGCTGGTGATCTCGTCGAAGAGCATGATCTCGGGTTTCATCGCCAGCGCCCGTACGATGGCGACCCGCTGTTGCTGCCCGCCCGAAAGCTGATCGGGGTAATGCCCCATCCGGTCGGCCAGCCCGAACCGCTCGAACAGCGCCGTGACCTCCGGCAACAATACCTCGCGCGACTTCCCGTGCACCCGACGCGGCGCCAGCATCACGTTTTCCGCCGCCGTCATGTGCGGAAACAGGTTGAAGCTCTGAAACACCATCCCGATCCGCTGCCGCACTGGCTGCGGGTCGAGGCCGGGGACGGAGATGTCGACCCCATCCAGGAGGATTTGCCCGTCATCAATGGGCTCCAGCAGGTTGAGGCATTTGAGCAGTGTCGACTTGCCGGACCCGGAGGCCCCGATCAGGCAGACCATCTCGTCGGTCCCGACGTCGAGGTCGATGCCCTTGCAGACCTCCGTCCCGCCGAAGGCCTTGCGAAGCCCGCGCACCTCCAGCTTCGCCATCAGCTTCGCGCCTTCCGCTGCCGTGCCAGCAGGTAATCCGCATAGCGCGTCGCCGGTATCGTGATCGCGAGAAAGATAATTGCCGCGCCCACATAGGGCGTGAAATTCGCCATCAGCGACTTGTAGACCCCCGCCTGCCGGAAGATTTCCACCGGGCCGATGAAGGACAGAAGGGCGACGTCCTTCTGCAGCGCGATGAAGAGGTTCATGTTCGCCGGCACCACCTTCCGGATTGCCTGCGGCAGGATCACATAGCGCATCGTGTCCGCCTCCGAAAGGCCGAGCGACGCTGCCGCCGACCGCTGGCTCGCATGGATGCTCTCGATGCCCGTCCGGAACACCTCCGCGACATAGGCCGCATAGGTCAGGACCAGCGCCACCGTGCCCCAGATGTAGGGCGAGTTCCACGGGCGCGGCAGCCCGAGCCCCGG
>JASJDQ010000160.1 GCA_030065075.1 Paracoccaceae bacterium
TAGGTCTTTGGCAGGACCTCGGCAAAAATCAGCACCAGCAGAGTCATCACAAGCGTCGCCAGCGCGACACCGCTTTCACCGAACGCGCGCGTGAACATGGCCGTGGCCAGCGAGGTCGCAAGGATGTTGACGAGGTTGTTGCCAAGCAGAATCGACCCGATCAGCCGTTCATTGTCTTCAGTCAGACCAAGCGCTCGCTTGGCCCCGCGGTCACCCTTTTCCGCACGCGACTTCAGCTGGCCCCGCGAGGAGGCCGTCAATGCGGTTTCGCTGCCCGAAAAGAAGGCCGACAATACCAGCAACAAAAGGATCGAGCCGCTGATAATCCAGAAGGCGGCATCGAGTGTTGACGAGGCGTTTTCCATTTTTCCTTGTTTGCGTAAAGGTTTCCCGTCTTATGGGGGTCAAGACCGTTCCATTCAAGGGAGTGCTGGGAAATGCACGTTAAAGACTTCGGGCGAATGGACGGCAAGGTGTTCCTGTTCGGCGGACCCTATTCGAACCTGCAGGCCCTTGAGGCGATGGTGCGCATCATCGGCGATGGCGACGCGATTTGCACCGGCGATGTCGTTGCCTATTGCGGCGATCCCGCCCAAACCGTCGCGTTGATGCAATCCCGCGCCATTCCCTGCATTGCCGGAAACTGCGAACAGCAGATTGCGACAGGCCAGGATGATTGCGGCTGCGGATTCGACGACGGATCATCCTGCAACCTGTTGTCGCGTGGGTGGTACCCTTTTGCCAAAAAGGCCTGCAATCAGGCCGCGGTGGACTGGATGCGTGGGCTTCCTGACATCGGGGTCTTCACCCATCAGGACAGACGCTATGCCGTGATCCATGGCGGCGTCGCTGCGGTGAACCGGTTTCTCTGGCCAAACTCGCCAGCCGATGCGTTTCGCGAAGAGATTGCCGCGTTGGAAGTCCACACAGGAAAAGTCGACGGTGTCGTCTCGGGCCACTCGGGCATCGCTTTCCATCGTGTCATCGATGGCTGTCGATGGATCAACGGCGGCGTCATCGGCATGCCGCCGCATGATGGCCGACCCGAAACCCGGTATGCGGTCCTGTCCAACGGGGATGTGACCATCGAGCGGTTGGCATACGACCATCAGGAAGCCGCGAAAGCCATGCAGGTCGCCGGATTGACCCAAGGCTACCATGACGCGCTCGAAACCGGCCTCTGGCCGTCCGAGGATACGTTGCCCACTGCATTGCGCCGCACCTGACGTTCTGGGCTTGTTAATTCAGTCCTGAGCCAAGGGATGATGTTCCAGCACCAGATCCTTCAAGCGCTCTTCCAGCACATGGGTATAGATCTCGGTCGTGGCGACATCGGCATGGCCCAGTAGCGTCTGAATGGTGCGCAAATCGGCGCCCCTCGCCAAAAGGTGGGTCGCGAACGCGTGCCGCAACGTGTGCGGCGTGACCTTGCCCGGCGATACACCGGCGGCAACCGCGATGTCCTTGATCAGCCCGTAAAACCTGTGACGTGTCAGATGCCCCGATTTCCCGCGCGACGGAAAGAGATAACGCGATAAAGGCGTGCCACGTTCAACGCGTGCCACGTCTTCGGCGGCATCGCGAACCGTCAGCCAGGCCGCCAGCGCCTCTTTTGCCGGGGCCGAGAGCGGCACCATGCGCTCCTTCCCGCCCTTGCCGCGCACCAGCAACATGCGGGGGTCACCGCGCGCCGCTGCAACGGGCAAAGAGACGAGTTCCGACACGCGCATGCCCGTGGCATAAAGAAGTTCCATCAAACAGGTGTTGCGTACTATGTCGTCGCCACGACCGGTCTCGCGGGCTGCTGCCAGCAGACGGTCGACCTCGTCCTCTGACAGCGTCTTTGGCAGGCTCTTGGTTCGCCCCGGTCCCTTGATCTGGATGGCCGGATTATCCTGGCGCCACCCCTCTTCGAAGGCGAAACGATAGAACTGGCGTACAGCAGACAGTCTTCGGGCGCGGGTTGCCTGGCTCATCCCTGCCGCGTCCAGATCGATCAGATAGCGTTCGATGTCGGATTGCAGCGCGGCCAGCATGTCGAGCTTGCGCAAGTCCAGCCATGCACCGAAGTCCTTGAGATCGCGGGCATAAGCAAGCCGCGTGTTCTCGGCCGCATCCAATTCAGCCGCCTGCGCCTCAAGGAAGGCCGCGATCTGATTCTCGCGCCTCATGCCGACCCCTCCAGCAAGATCAGCTCGACCGCGATCTGATGAGCCAGATCATCCAAGCCCGCGCGCCGCAGCGCTGCGAGCGAATGCGCCGTCATGTCCGGATTTCCGCCTGCGCCATCGGCGAGACCAGCGAGCGCGCGAAACACGACCTCGCCGGTGCGCCCTTCGCCCAGAAGCGTTTCGAACGTCTCATTCGTCTGGGGTGCCGCCAGCCCGCGCGCCACGGCGCGGGCCAATGGGAACCCAATGGGCGGTGGCGCAGAGGCCTTGCGCGATAGGGCCAACAGAAACTGATCCTCGGCCGACGGGCCGGCAAAACGGCGGACCTCTTCCTCCGCCTCGGCCAGAAGCGCGATCTCGAAGGCCAGATGTGCGCCGCCGTCCCGATCGGACAGTCGTCCAAGCGAAGGGGCGATCCAATCCGCCAGAGCCGCGCGATACCCCGCTTCGCCCGCCGCAGCCCAGGCTAATGGCAAGGCTTCGGCGAGCGCGCGCCCGTCGTTTCTGCGCTGCGCCTCGGCCAAGTCTTGCACCGCGCGCACGCGCTCCCAAACGCCACCCGAGGCTGCGGCTTCGCGCTCGGAAAACACGGCCAGCAGGTCCTGGAAACCCAGCGCACCTGTCGCGGCCAACCGCTCGGCTGCACGCAATCGCGTTTTCCAGCCAACGGTGGGCGTTAGGTCGGCAACCGCGAAGGCGACGGGCAGTTGATCAGTGGGAAGCCGTTCTCCGACGGCCTCGAACAGACGGTATTCCAATGGCGTGGGGACGCGTGGAGCCGGTGGCAAGGTACCTTCGTCGAATAACTCGGGGTCCAGAAAGCGGAGAAGCAAGGCATCCTCTTCCTCGCTCAAAATGCCCAGCGTTTTCGCATTGCCAAGCGTCAGCGCGGCCACATCAAACTGCCCAAGCCTTGCGAGGCAAAAGATTCGTGTTGGATAGGTCGGCGATAACTCCGGTGTTTCTTCGACCAAACGGCAGGTTTCGGTTTCGGTACCCTTCAACAGGCCGATATCGAAAGCGCGACGGAACCGCTGCGCGTCTTCGAGCCCGGCCATTGTCAAAAGCGCCTCTGCAGCATCAAGGTGTCCGAGTTCCAGCAAGCGATCAACGCGCGCGAGAAAGAACTGGTCGTCAACCGCCGCATCGACGGGAGGTTCCAGCCCAGCCTGCAAGACGCTGGCAACGAACCCCTCTATAACGGGAGGGGTATCCGCACCGAACTGCAAAAGCCCGAGTTCGCGGGCCAAGTCCCGCGCCGAGCTTTGCCCCCAAAGATCGACCGGCACAGACAATGCCTCGGCACCAATCAGTCCGACACGATCCGCAACGGGCGCATCCAATGGCACGACGCGGATATCGTTCGGTACGGCCGTGGCCGGCGCGCTCTCGGGCGTGGGCCGCTGCGGGCTGTCGTCGACGGAATCCGACAACCAATCGATGGCCGAAAGCGGCGCATCGGTCTCGGCGAAAGTGGCGGTCGCCAATGTGCTGGCCAGCGCCAGTGAAAGGAGGCGCCTAATTCGCATCAAGCGTCACGGGTTCACTGACCTCACGCTGCTCGGGGCTGAGGTCACCCAGATAGGCATAGCCCACAACGAGCGCGCCGAGGAAGACGGCGATGACGAATAGAAATTTCAGCAGTCTCAACATCGCGAAACCTTTCTGCCTCTCACCCCACTTTCGCGGGGTCCACCCTGCTCTCCGGCCGGTATTCCGCCATTTATAACTGGTATTCTTGCGAAGATCACGCCATTCAGGGGATCGGTCGGAAAAGAACTCTGGGACGCGGCTGTTTTGCCATTCAGGCTCAAGAAAACTGTTGTGATGGTGGGCATGATGGGGGCCGGAAAGACCGCCATCGGCACGGCCCTTGCCAAACGCCTGGGCGTGCCTTTTCTGGACAGCGACGCCGAAATCGTCAAAGCCGCCAATCTGACGATTGCCGAGATTTTCGAACGCGACGGCGAAGCGTTTTTCCGCGACCGCGAAACCGAAGTGATTTCGCGGCTTTTGGATGGGGAACCCGCCGTCCTGTCCACGGGTGGCGGTGCATTCCTGCGCGAAGGGAACCGCACCATGATTTCTTCCAAAGGGGTGTCGGTCTGGCTTCGCGCCGAGTTGGAACTTTTGTGGCAACGGGTACGCCACAAAACGACCCGTCCGCTTCTGCACACCGAGAACCCGCGGGCAACGCTTGCGGGAATTCAAGCCGAGCGTGATCCCATTTACGGGCTGGCGGATATCATTGTGGATGCCGAGTTCGATGTCTCGATCGAAGACATGACAAGCAAAGTGATCACGGCACTCTCGCAATACCCTGACATTCTGGAGCCATGAACCCCATGCAGACCGAAACCGTTCATGTCCCCCTTGGTGACCGCAGCTACAACGTCCGCATCGGCGAAGGGCTGATCGAGGCCGCCGCCGCTGAATTTGCTCCGGTTCTGGACCGGCCACGGGTCGCCGTTCTGACCGATGAAACGGTCGCGGAGGCTCATCTTGAACGTCTGAAGACGGGACTTGGTTCCATCGAGGTCACCTCCCTTGCCCTTCCCCCAGGGGAAGCGACGAAAAGCTGGGCCGCGCTTGAGCGGACGGTCGAGTGGATGCTGGCCGAGAAGATCGAACGGCGCGACGTGCTGATCGCCCTGGGCGGCGGTGTCATCGGTGATCTGGGCGGGTTCGCGGCGGCCATTCTGCGCCGTGGCATTCGCTATGTTCAGATCCCCACGTCGCTTCTGGCGCAGGTCGACAGTTCGGTCGGCGGCAAGACGGCGATCAACTCGCCCGCGGGCAAGAACCTGATCGGCGCCTTTCACCAACCGGCCCTGGTGCTGGCCGATATTAGCGTCCTTAACACACTGACAAAGCGCGACTTTCTGGCCGGTTACGGCGAAGTCGTGAAGTACGGGTTGTTGGGCGATGCCGCGTTCTTCGAGTGGCTTGAAACCAATGGCCCGGCTCTGGCGGCAGGCGATGCCGCAATGCGCGCCTATGCGGTCAGGCGCTCGGTCGAGATGAAGGCCGAGATCGTGGCACGTGATGAAACGGAACAAGGTGACCGCGCGCTTCTGAACCTTGGCCACACGTTTTGCCATGCGCTGGAAGCTGCGACCGGCTATTCCGACCGGCTGCTGCACGGGGAAGGCGTCGCCATCGGCTGCGCACTGGCCTTCGAGCTATCGTCGCGCCTGGGGTTTTGTGCGCAGGAAGACCCAAGCCGCGTGCGGGCGCATCTGAAGGCGATGGGGATGAAGACCGATCTATCTGATATTCCAGGAGAATTGCCGGACGCCGAAGCCCTTGTCGACCTGATGGGGCAAGACAAGAAGGTGATCGACGGGCAGTTGCGCTTCATCATGGCGCGTGGCATCGGCGAGACTTATGTCACCAGCGACGTGCCCCGCGAGGCCGTTGTCACGCTACTGGCCGATGCATTGAAGAGCAAATAAACGAAGTTCACCGGCACTTTGAGGCTTGCGCAAAGGGGCCGTTTTTCACGCCTTAGAACGGGATCTCGTCGTCAAGGTCCTGGCTGGCGGGTGCCGGACTGCTGCTACCGCCGCCGTAGCTGTCGCCCCGGTCTTCGTAGCCACCGCCTCCGCCGCCGGCGTTGTCGCCGCGACCATCGAGAAGGGTCAGTTCGCCCTTGTAGGGGCGAAGCACGACCTCGGTGGTGTAACGATCCTGGCCGGACTGGTCCTGCCACTTCCGGGTTTCCAACTGGCCTTCAAGATAGACCTTGGAGCCCTTCCGCAGATACTGCTCGGCGATGCGCGCGAGCGGTTCGGAGAAAATCGCGACAGAATGCCATTCCGTGCGTTCACGGCGTTCGCCGGTATTCCGATCCTTCCAGTTTTCCGAGGTCGCAACGCGCAGATTGCAGACCTTGCCACCGTTCTGAAAGGTGCGCACTTCCGGGTCGCGGCCCAGATTGCCCACCAAAATCACCTTGTTGACTGAACCTGCCATGATCTCCGCTCCCGATTCTCTTCTCTGGTCTCCGAGAAACTACATCATGGTTAACAGGGGATGAAGCAAGGTCTTACAAGATTTTGGGTGACCTTGTGGATAAAACGCTAGATATCCAGCTCGACCGAGACCGGAAAGTGGTCGGACGCAGTCAGAAGCGCCTCGCGCAACTCAGGGGAGCGTTCACAAGCCGGATCGTCGAAAGGATGCCATATGCGCCAATCGCGCGCCTTGTCTCGGAGATCGGGCGAAACCATGACATAGTCCAGAAGCGTCTGGATCCACCGTCGCTTGTCCGACATCCAGAAGCGCGCGCTGGTTGGCATCCATCCAAGCGGACGCCGAATGACGGTTTCCGCATGCGGGTCGTAAAGCTGCATGTCCTCTTCGTCGCCAATGACGATCTCGACGCCCGAGCGCCCAAACAGACGTTCATATTCGTCGAGCCCCGGACCGTCGTTGAAGTCACCCAGGACAATCAGGGGATCGCCTGCATCCAGATGATCTTCCACACGCTCGCGCAGCCAGATGCATTGCGCCAGTTGCTTGCGGCGGTTCTCGATTGCGATCCGCATCACCTGGTCCGGTCGGCGCGCACCGTGAGGAGCCTTCGATTTCGCATGCACCCCGATCATGCGCATTGCCGTGCCAGACGCGGTTTCGACCGCAAGTTCCAGCGGTGGCTTTGACCAGCGCACCTTGTCTGCGGTCGCGTCTATGTCGAGATCGATGCGATAGGTTTCGTCAAAGCGCGGGTGTCCCTGCGGGTCGTGCCGAACACTCATTGCATCCGGGTCGTAGAGAAAGACGATCTCCTGTTGGGTGTCGTTGACGAAGCCCATGACCGCCTCGCGCGCGCGGAGCCCGACAGTTTGAGCAAAATTTTGCAGCGCATTCACACCATTGCGTCTGCGATGACTGTCGGGGGCTTCGATGATCATGACGCCGTCAGCATCAAGCGCGGTGAAGACGATGGCCAGCGCTTCCAGCTGCGAGCGGCGCGTGATGTTATGACGACCGGACCATTCCTCGTCATCCAGAAGCTGGCCTTCGTCATCGAAGAGGTTCGAGAACCATTCGACGTTATAGGTCGCCAAACGCATCAGGCGCGGCCTTCACTGATCTCTTCCCACGCCCGGTTGATCGCAATCAAACGCTTTTCGGCAAGCTTCACAGCCTCTTCGGGCACACCCCGCGCCATCATGCGGTCGGGGTGGCTTTCGCGGACAAGCGTGCGCCAGGCAAACCGGATCTCTTCTATTTCCATGTCCGGATCGACGCCCAACACATCGTAGGGATCGGGTTCGGCATCCGCAACAAAGCGCGTTCTGAGACCCCTGAATTCGCGGTCGCTCAGGCCAAAAATCCCTGCCACGCGAGATAGATAGTCGTCTTCCTGCGGGTGATAGGCACCGTCGGCCACGGCGATGTGAAAGAGCCCCTCCATCAGGTCGCAAAGCGTGCCATCGGTGCTTTGAAACATCAGGGCGACACGGGTCGCGTAATCCTCGAACCCCGCCACGTCCTGCCGGGCCAGATTGAAGAGGCGCGCGGTGTTCGCCTCTTCCTCCTTGGGGATATAGAAGACTTCCCGGAAGGCGGCCACTTCGTCGCGTGTGACAAGCCCGTCGGCCTTGGCCATCTTCGCGCCAAGGGCAACGACCGCTATGGTGAAGGCGACGGACCGTTCAGGCGGCGTCCGGAGTTTTTCGAACACAGCGTTCAGGCTTTCGCCCGCGCGAAGCGCGGCAATGGCTTCGGCTATGCGTTCCCAGATCGACATGGGCCGGACCCTAGTCCCAGATTTTACAAGTTTGAAGACGGTGCGGTCATTCGTCCTCGGCGAGCCATTTCCGCATCAGCACCAGATCCATCCAGCGCCCGAACTTGAAGCCGACCTTGGGCAGTCGTGCGATCTCTTCGAACCCGAGGCGCGCGTGAAACGCGACGCCGTGCGGGTTTTCGCCACTGACACCGGCCCAGAGGGAACCAACTCCCGCGGCGCGCGCGTGCGCTTCAAGGCGCTGCATAAGCGCTCTGCCCGCGCCCTTGCCGCGGGCTTCCGGCGCCAAGACGATTGTGTGCTCCATGGCGCGCGCATAGCCGACACCGCGTCGGAACTGGTCATAAGAGGCGAAACCGAGGAGCGCGCCGTCTTCTTCGGCTACAAGGAACAGGCGGCAATCGCGGATGGCCTGCCGCACCATCTCGGGCGTTTTCTCTTCTGAATTGAACGTGATGGCGGTGTCGCGAATGACCGGGTTCTGAATGAGCGTGATGGCTTCGGCATCGCTCGGCTCTGCGAGGCGAACGATCATGCCAGAACGCGCGTGCCTTCCGGCGTCTGGAACGTTGCGATCAGGCGCTTTTCGGGGCCAGGTCGCGTGTCGACGCCCTGAAGGGTACGGAGGGTTGGAAAGGCGTCCAGCAGCGCCTCCGCCTCAGGGTGGAAAACGTCGAGGCGGGACAGCCGCACCCCCAGATCGGGCAGGCGTTCGCAGGGGTGCGGGCCATCCTCGGGCCATTCCATCAGCGCGGGCATCGAGGCATCGAACGGCAAACGGCCATCGTCGGGGATCGCCATGGCCCAGGAATAATCGCCGCGCGACAGTTCATAGGCGCGTCCCGTTCCAACGGGTGCCGCTTCAAGTGCCGCTTCCAGATCATTGGTGCGGCAGACCCAGTTCGTGATGCGGGGCGCGTCATTGAACTCGTTCAATCCGAACCAGCGCGCGCCACGCGGGCGCGGCGCGTCCGGGTCGATGGCGATGACTTCCAGATACTCGCGCGGACCCAGCGACAAGAGCAGGTTGTGCGTGCCCATATGCGGGTGTTGGCCGCCCGTCGACAGTTGGACGCCAAGCACGGCTTCCACATAGGTTGCCCCCTCCTCCAGGGAACGGGCAGAGACGACGATGTGATCCAGGTCGATTGAAAAAAGCATGGCGTAACTTGCGGAAGGAAAGCGCGCAGAACAAGAGGATATTGCAAGATTTTTTTGGAACTTGGCACCCAGTGAGATGTCTTTTCCCAGATGTCGCCGCACGTCGCCAATGGTTCGCGCAGGGTCCGCGAATGTGTCGGATCATTTGGGATGTCCGAAGCGCTTCAGGTCACCAGTCGGTAGACTGTCCAAAGAGCGGCCAATACGGTCGGATAGAAGCTGGCCGCAAAGCCAAAGGCGCGGAGCGATGGTGACACGTGGTACCCGATCCAGAAGGCAAGGCGGGCCACGCCCATCGCGACGCCCATCACAATGACCGTCACGGCCCCCAACCAGGTCGCGACAAAGGGCCAGATCAGAAGCGCCAGCAGCATTTGCTCTACCGTGTTGGAGAGAACCCGCTGGTCGAACTCGCCCGGGGAACCAGGTGGATAGACCTCGCCATCAATTATGGCGTCGTCGAAAAAGCGGCGCGCGGCGAGACGCGCGATCATCAGCGCCAGCACAATTCCCCCGGGCAGGAAGGCGTAAATCAACGCGATGTTGAACGGGATAAATGGCTGCGGTCCAAGACCCGGTCCGATCACAACCGCCACGGCCCAAAGAGCGCCAAGGGTCATGCCGATCAGAATGCGAAGCCGTTTCCTCATGCGCTCCTCAACGGGTCGCGGGCAGCATAGCATTTCTTCCCGTCAAAAATACTCTCGGGGGGTCCGGGGGG
>JASJDQ010000161.1 GCA_030065075.1 Paracoccaceae bacterium
CTGAAAGCGATGTGGCGGCACTGGCGCCGGCGGACGCCGACGATACACGTCCCCAGACGACGACGGCGCCTCAGGTGTCCGGACAGGTGGATGCGCCCATCAGCCCGGCAGCGCCGGACGCAGGAGAGACCGCCGCGCTTGAAACGGACGTGTCTGGCGAGACTGACGGACAGGTCGGGCAGGCACCCGATGCGCCTCAATTGCCGCAATTGGGAAATGAGCCGTCCTTGCCGGTGCCCGGCGTCGGGGATGCTCCGTCAAAGCCCGCAGTTGGTCAGTCGGACGTTGCAGCCGCGCCCGCTGCGGAACCGGAGACGGTGCCGGAGGCGCCTGATGCCGACACGGCTCAGGCCGCGGTGGAAACCGAAACTCAGGCGCCCGCTGTGCCGGAACCTGAAGACGGTGAAATTTCCGAAGGAGAGGCTGCCACAAACCAGGGAAGTGCCTTGCCGGTTGTCCGGCGTCTAGGCGTCACGGAGCCTGCAGAGGACGAAGATGTAGCAGAAGGCGAGGCTGTGCAGGACGAGGAAGCCGAATTGGCCGAAGGCGCGGAGGGCGAAAAGGTGACGGGGCCTGCGCTGGAGGCGTTTGCCTCGGCGTATGAAAACCCGGAGGCGCTGCCGCTTTTGTCGATCGTGCTGATGCATGACGCAGGTGACGTGCTGTCGCCGGAAATGCTGGTGAAACTGCCGCCCCATCTGGCGCTAGCCATAGATGCGTCACGCGACGATGCCAGTGAACTGGCTGCGGCCTATCGCTCCGAGGGGCGCGAGGTCGTCATGATCCCGTCGTTGCCTGAAGGCGCGACGGCGCAGGATATCGAGCAGGCGCTTCAGATCAACTTGCAGCGGATACCCGAGGCCGTGGCGATCATGGATGTCACCGGGTCAAGCTTCCAGTCGAACCGCGATGCCGTTGAGCAGGTGGTGGAAGTGGTGGCCGCGACGGGGCATGGAATGATCACCTTCCCACGCGGTTTGAACACTGCGCATCAAGTGGCGCAAAAGGCGGGCGTGCCGACGGGGCTGATTTTCCGAAACATCGATGCAAGCGGGGCGACACAGGAACAGATCCGCCGCAGCATGGATCGCGCGGCCTTCCGTGCCCGGCAGGATGAAGCCGTCATACTTGTTGGCTCGACGTCCGAACCGACGCTTGCGGCCATTTCCGAATGGTCCAGCGGCAACCGTGCCACAACGGTCATGATCGCACCCGTGTCAGCGGCATTGAACCAAAGGTAAGGTCCGCCTGACGCGGCGTCATAAGACGTCGCTGTGGATTGCGTCCTCGACCGGGAATTCTTCCGGCAAATCGACCTGTTTGCCCAGGTCGAATCGGCTTGTCGCGACCTTCAGAACTTCGGTCTGCGACGTGAGGGACCGCGCCGCATCAGTGGTCGATTTGAAGCTTGTCGCGCTTTCCTGCGTGGATTTGTCGATGCTTGTCATGGCTTCATCCAGCGCGCGCAAGCTGCTGGCTTGCTCTTCTGATGACGCGGCAAGGTTGGCCACGTCCTGCGCGACCTCTCCAATGCTGGCGGATATCTCCGTCAGGGCCTTGCCTGCCTTGTCGACAAGATCGACACCGCGATTGACCTGTTCGCCCGAGTTCGAAATCAATTCGGAGATTTCGGACGCAGCGGTCGACGCGCGCTGGGCAAGGTCGCGCACTTCCGACGCGACAACTGCGAAGCCACGCCCGGCGTCGCCCGCACGGGCGGCTTCAACACCGGCGTTCAAGGCGAGAAGGTTGGTCTGAAATGCGATCTGGTCGATCACGTCTATGATGCGCGAGATCTGATCGGCCGAATCCGAGATTTCGCGCATCGCTGCCACGCTTTGCTCCACGATCGTGCCGGATTGCGAGGCGCGCGACCTTGCTGAGTTTACGACTTCGTTAGCTTTGCGCGCATTCTCGGCCGCCGCGGCCACGGAAGTGGACAGCTCGGAGATGGTCGCCGAGGTTTCGGCCAAGGTCGTCGCCTGTTGTTCGGCACGCGTGCTAAAGCTTTCTGTTGCGAATGAAACATTGGAGGCTTCATCATGGATGAGACCGGCGCTGTCCGTGATCTGCCCAAACGCAGATTCCAGCTCGGCGATAGCCGAGTTGAAATCGCGGCGAAGTACGTCGTAGTCGCCCTGAAACGCCTGCTCGATCCGCACCGACAGAACGCCATCCGCCAATTTTGACAAGGCCTGCCGAAGTTCGGCGACAACAGCTTCCTGCAACGCAACCATCTTGTCCGTTTCTTCCTTGGCGCGTGACAGCTCAAGTTCGGCTTGCGTGACATCGGTGCCGAGGATCACGAAGGCATAGAGTTTTCCGGACGCATCCTTGATCGGGTTCACACTGCCTTCGACCAGAGCGGAATTGCCGCCGTGGGTGACCGAGAATTTGCCGCGATGCGCCTTTCCGGCGGAAATGCCTTGCCAAAGCGGTTCCCCTGCAGGGCCGCTGACGATCCGTTCCGCAGGTTGACCGATCGCGTCTTCGCCGCCGAAGAGCCGGGTCAGGTTCGGGTTCATGCTGACAAGCTTGCCGTGCTCGTCAAAGTCCGCTCGCAACGCTGTTTCCTCGAGGGCGGACAGGATTCCGGCTGTTTTCTGAAGCTCTGTTATGTCCCGAAATTCAAGAACATAGCCCTGACGCTGCCCATCCTCGGCCTCGAGCGCTTCGATGGAAAGACTGATCACATACGAACGGTGCCGAAACTCAAGACTAAGCGGGAACTTTGCATCGGCCAGAGCGTCCGGCTGCAATTCGGCAACATCGAAAAAATCAAGCGCTCGGCCCGCGCCGGTCTGTTCTGAAAGTGCAGGATCGATCTTTTTCAGAAAATGGGTGAATGCCGCATTGGACTGCGTTATTGTCAGGTCGGTGTCGCACATGACTTGCGAAGCAGAGGATGCCTGGAATCCTGCGGCGTCATAAAAGGCCGCTTCCGTCGAGGCCTTTGCAGCGGCAAGGTTCCCGCGGAAGTCTTCCAATGCGTTGGCCAATTCGCCAACCTCGCTTTTCAGCTCCGTCCCTGGAACGACGCTGTCGAGATCACCATCCACCATATCGGTTGCACGGATGTTGATGGCTTGAAGCGGGCACGCGACCATTCTTCGGATCGCAAGCGTCGCCAGAACGATGAGAACGGCCAGTCCCGCTGCGGAACCGACCAACTGATTACGCTGCGCTTCGGCAATCGTCGCCATGAAGGGGGCTTTTGTCCAAACCGCCGCCACCGCCGCCACCGGGGGTGTGTCCGCAGATTTCTGCACCGGATGGACCTGGATCAGGTTCGCGTCGGAACGGACCACGGTGCCCGTCTCATAGGCCTCCTCAGCCATTTGGCTCAGTCGTTCGGTTTCGGCGGTTGAAAACGCGGCTTCCGGCCATGAAATGGTCGTGCCGTCCGACAGACGGACCACGAACCCGACCAGCAGGTCGGTTCGATTGCCAGCTTTTTCAAGGATGGCGGTTGCGTCTTCGAATTTCTTGAACCGCAAGGGGCCGAACAACTGCCCGGCAACACCTGCCGTCTGGTTTTCGGCAACCGCGACGACTCCGCGCAAGGCGATGTCTTTTCCGGCGCGGTCACCAAGAACGCTGACGAAGACCGCGAGCAGACAGCATGAAGCCACAAGGATTGCGATGATTTTGAATGAAATCTTGTGAAACAGGCTGCGCACGCTGTCTGTCCTTTCGTACTTACATCAAGGCTTCGGCATCGACGCCCACAGTCATGGCGCCAATCGGCTGTCCTGTGGCTGGATCGGTGATGGTCACAGAGATCTGGCCTTGATAGGTCTGCGTCGACTCGTCGAATTCAACGTCGCCGATATGGCTGGCGCCGGCGCCCATGCCATAGGTCTTCTGGAACTTGGCCTCGTCACCCTGCCAGTAATCTGACGTGACGCTGCTGGCGGCGACATTGAGCCCTTGCGCGTCCATGACGAACACTTCAGTGATCTGACCGCCCGCGGCTTCCACCCGCTCGCGCAGGTATTCCGATGTGGCATTGTTCAGCACGTCGGCGATGAGCGGCGTGTCGGCCATGCCGACTTCGGCCCGCCAGGTTGCATCAAGTTCGTCGATCCGGCTTTGATCGTATCCCGATGTCAAAGCGTTTTGCGCGACGATCGCCGCGACGATGGCATCGGATTGTGACCAGCCGTTGATTTCCGTTTCGAGGAAGCTTTCGAGTGCCGGTGCAAACTCGTCGGCGAAGGCAGGGGTGGTCGCACAAACCACCGCCAGGGCTGAGAGGAAGGGTTTCATTTGCATTTTCCTTACTGGGGCAAATGCAAACCGGATACCGATCCGTTCTTGAAAATCCCTTAACCCCGGCGCGTCGCATTCGCGCCGTCACATGCCGATCCCGGAAAGACCGGCGAAATTTTTAGTGGGCTGGCGCTTCGGCGGCGTCGATCAGGGTGCGCCCGCCATCGACGGTAAGTATCTGGCCAGTAATGAAACCTGCGCCGTCAGAGGCCAGGAATTGCGCGGCTTCGGCCAATTCCGAGGGGCTTGCGATCCGTGCGAGCGGCGTGCGCTCGATGATTTCATCGCGCATGTCTTCGTCCTCGCGCAGCGCGCCTTTGAGCGAGGCGCTCATGACCGAGCCTAGGGCGATGGCGTTCACGCGGATCCGATGTGGCGCCAGCGTGACGGCCATCGAGCGCGTCAATTGATCGAGCGCGGCAGAACTGACCGAATAGGCCAGAAGATCGGGCTGTGTGCGGCGCGCGGCAATGGATGAGAGGTTGATAATCGATCCGGCAGTCGCCTCGCTGTCGCTGTCCGTGGCCTGCTTGATCATGCGCTTGGCAAAGACCTGGGTGACCCGAAGCGAGGTCATGAGGTTCTGCTCGATCAGCATCTGCACTGCATCGTCGTCGGCGTTCAATGGATCTGCGGCGACCATCTGCCGAGACCCGTTGACAAGAATATCGACCCGGTCGAACCGGTCGAGCGTGGCGGACAACAAATTGGCAATCGTCAGTTTCTCGCGCAAATCGCCCTGATAATAGGCAATGTTCTCGGCGCGCTCTTCTTCGTCGCCGACTTCGGCGTGCAGACGGTCCTCGTCCATATCGGCAAGCATGACGTTTGCGCCCACGTCCAGAAAGTGGCGTGCTATGGAAAGGCCCACGCCGTTCGCAGCGCCCGTCACAACGGCAGTCTTTCCGGCTATGGAGAATGACATGAGCGGCCTATCCTTTGAAGGGGGAGCGGGGGCGTTCTGCGCGGATCACCTTGAAACCCGCAGTCTGTTCCACAGTTTGCTGCGAGGCAAAAGCCTCTTCCAACGCTTGTTCGTAAGGCAAATGGCGGTTGGCGACAAGCCAAAGACGGCCCTTGGCTTTCAGCATGCGGGCGGCAGCACGGATGAAGGCCTGCCCCAGTTCCGGCGTGCCGGTGCGCCCGGTGTGAAAGGGTGGGTTTGTGACGACATGGTCCGCTCCGCTGTCCGGTTTCCATGTCAGGGCATCCGCGCAGTGAAAGGCCGCACGCGCGTCCCGGATGTTGTGCTGCGCCGCCCTGAGCGCCGTTTCGTCGTTTTCCACCAGATCAAGACGGGTCACGCCATCCCGCGCGAGGATCGCATGGGCCAGATAGCCCCATCCCGCTCCCAGATCGATAATGTGGCCCTTCAACGTGCCCGGCAACGTTTCCGCCAGTAATGCCGAGGCTTTGTCGATGCCGTCAGCCGAAAAGACACCCGGCGCGCGCCACCAGCCGTCGCCCGAAGGCGCGGGGTTAACATCGGGCCAGTCCGAGAAGTCTCCGCCGGTGACGGTGAAGACCTTGCCGTGCGCCTTGGCGTAGGCCTCGGAGACGTCGGCCTTCTGGCGCAGGTGTTTGTACAGCGTGTCGATGCCGTCCGTTTTCGTGCCATCGACAATGATTGGGCCCGAGGTCATTTCGCGTGCCAGACGCATGTATGCCTTTTGCGCATCGCGGGCGCGGGGGGCAAAGATGACGGCACCATCGAAGGGTCCTTTGACCTCGCGGGACGATGTCCATCCGCGCTTCGACAGGGCCTGATGATCGCTTTGGTAGCGCCAGAGAAGTTGAGTGCGTGATGGATTGAGTGGGCCCAAGTCGCTGGCAGGACCGGCGCCCAGTACAAGGAGCTCCCCATCGGGGAGGGCGACATGGCCGTGTTCGACCGCAAGGCTCAGACGTCCGCTCAAACCGGGCGCCCTATTCCTTTTCCATGGTGCATTGCAGCGGATGCTGGTGGCGGCGGGCGAAGTCCATGACCTGTGCGACCTTGGTTTCGGCGACTTCGAACGAGAAGACACCGACGACGGCCAGGCCCTTTTTGTGCACGGTCAGCATCAGTTCGAAGGCTTGCGCATGGTTCATGCCGAAGAAACGCTCCAGCACGTGCACCACGAACTCCATCGGCGTGTAATCGTCGTTCAGAAGCATGACCTTATAAAGCGGCGGTTTGTCGGTCTTTGGCTTGGTCTTCGTCAGAAGACTGGTGTCGCCGTCGCCCCCACCGGTGTCGTCGTCATCGTCTGCAGCCATCATATGAAGCTTGAAGGGTGTCACCTGAGCCTTTACGCATCGCAATCTGGATCGGACGCACAATATAAGCGTTCGAACGCGTTAGAAAAGGGGCCAATCGTGCTGACGACGATCTGCTTCGATGCCGACGACACGCTTTGGCACAACGAACGCTTCTTTCGCCTGACCGAAGCGCGGTTCGTGGAGCTTCTGTGCGACCATGCTGATCCCGATCATTTGGCCGAGCGCCTGCTGGATGCCGAGCGCCGCAATATCGAGCACTATGGCTATGGTGTGAAAGGCTTTACGCTCTCGATGATCGAGACCGCGTTGCAGGTGACCGAGAACCGCGTGCCGGGCGCGGTCATCGCCGAGATCGTGTCTGCAGGGCAGGAGATGCTGGCCCATCCGATCGAGCTTTTGCCGGGGGCCGAGCAAGCGGTGACCGCGCTTTCGGAGGATTTTCAGATCCTGCTGATCACCAAAGGCGACCTTATCCACCAAGAGCGCAAGCTGGCGCAATCGGGGTTGGGCGAGCGGTTCGATGGGGTGGAGATCGTTTCGGAAAAGCATGCCGCCGTTTACCGGGACATCTTCTCGGGCAGGAGCATCGCGCCGGAAGCCGCGGTGATGGTCGGCAATTCTCTGAAATCCGACGTCAATCCCGCCATTGAAGCCGGTGGATGGGGCGTGCATGTGCCCTTCGAACTGGCATGGGCGTTGGAGCACGCAGAGGCGCCACGCGCGCACCCGAGATTCCGGGAAATCGGCGAGTTGTCGGCCTTGCCCGCGCTCGTGGAAGAGATCTGCCGCAACATCTAGGGGCAGAGGCGGCGGTTTGCCCGTCATGTGGCGCGGGGAGAATTACTGAAAATTCATCGTTTTCTGATTCAATTACCCGTGCTAAGGTTGTGGATAACTTCGAAGCTCCGGCGCAAAGATCGGGGCAAGAGGCAGGCAAAGGCAGGTAAACCCGTGACGATCAAGGCAGTCGTCCTTCGGACATTTGTGGCTTTCGTATTCCTTTTTGCGCCGCTCGCGGTCATCGCTGCGCCCTATGCGGCCATGGTGATCGACGCGCGATCCGGCAAAGTGCTGCATTCGCGGAACGCCGATACCCGGCTGCACCCGGCGTCGCTCACCAAGATGATGACGCTTTATGTCGCCTTCGACGCGGTCGAGAAGGGGGAAATCAGCCTCGATACGGTCGTGACGGTCTCGCGCAAGGCCGCTGCCGAGCCGCCCTCGCGGCTGGGCCTGAAGGCCGGGCAGAAAGTGAAACTCAGGTATCTGATCCGGGCCGCGGCGGTGAAATCCGCCAACGATGCCGCAACGGCGATTGGCGAGGCGGTCTCGGGCTCGGAAGCGGCGTTCGCACGGCGGATGAACCGGATGGCCAAGGCGATGGGGATGAACCGGACGACCTTCAAGAACGCCCACGGGCTGACGGAAAAGGGACACTTGTCGACCGCGCGTGACATGACGACGCTGGGACGGCATGTGTTCTATGACTTCCCGGATTATTACAATCTTTTCTCGCGCACGCAGACGAGTGCGGGGTCGAAGATGGTCAGCAACACGAACCGGCGCCTGCTTGGCAGCTATCGCGGCGCGGATGGTATCAAGACAGGGTACACCCGGGCAGCCGGGTACAACCTTGTGGCCTCGGCCGAGCGGCGCGGGGAACGGATCATCGCGACGGTCTTTGGCGGCCGGTCGGTTTCCTGGCGGAATGCGCGTGTAGCTGAACTCTTGGATATGGGATTTGATCGCGCACCCAGCCGGGTGGCTGTCGCAAAACCGCGCCGCCCGGTCCTGGGCAGCGACGGCGGGGCGGGCAAGACGACGCGCCTGTCGGGACTGGTTCAGAAATCCCCCCGCCCGCTGACGCGTCCCGGTGCTGCACCGAGCACGGCAACCCTTGTCGCCATGGCAGACGGGATCAGTGACGCGCTTGCGGAGGCGGCGGTAGCAGATACGCGCCTGTCGGCCCCTGCGCCTGCGCCGGAAGCAGTTCAGGCCGCAAGTCTGGCCGGAGCCTTCCTGCGTCCGTCGCCGCGCCCGGTCGCGAAGGCAGAGAGCCAGAAAACGGAAGAAGAGCAACAGGTTGTGGTAACCCGCTTGTCGACAAGCGGAGGGCGGCAATGGGCGATCAACGTCGGGCGCTATACCACGCGGGACGAGGCGGAGCGTGTGCTGTTGCAGACGGCCCTGGTCGATATCTCGACATTGGACGAGGCGCTTCGGAAAGTCGTTCGCTCGCCTAAGGGTTGGGAGGCGAATTTCGTCGGTCTTTCGGCGGAACATGCGGAACTGGCCTGCCGCCGGTTGCACGCCCAGAACGTGAACTGCATTCCCTTGGGGCCGGGGTGAGAAATGGCAAAAGTTCCCAGCATATTCAAGGCGTTGGAAGGCGGGCATCTTGATGGCGCTTTGTTCGGGTCTCATGTGAAGTCCGAACGGAAGGGGGAGAGCCATGCCCAAACTGAACCGACGCGCGTTTCTGGCCGTCGCCGCTTCTGGCGCGGTGGCAAGGGGACTGCCGAAGCTGGCACAAGCCCCGGTCGGAAAGCGGGTTCTGACCCTCGTCTATGACAAGTCCTTCGGCGCGATGCGCGCGATCGACCGTGTTGTGCGCTAAGGTAATTGCGCGCTGGCGCGCACGCGATTTTTGACTAGGGGGCTCTGCCCCCCGCGCTGCGCGCGTCCCCCGGGATATTTGAGAACAGGCGAAGGGAAAGGATCACGTGGTGGCGAGCATGCGCCGGAGCGCTTGATCGGGCCGTTCGGTCGCTGTGGAGCGGGCCACGAGTGTCACGGACCTGAAGACGATTTCGACCAGTTCATCGTTGAAGGAGATGGTCCAGAAACGCGGACTGAGCGCAGTCCATCTTGCAGTTCTTTCGGCGCCGATGATTTCGGTGATGGCATACATCCGGACTGGATATTCGGCATCGCCCAGAGCTTCGACGCTGATCGGCAGCGTCCTGACATCCAGAACGAAATCGAACTTGAGCACGACCGTGCCGGAACCCGCGACCGGGGCGACCTGATAGGCGAAGAAAAGATCATTGCCGTCGTAGAAAAACGCCGGGTTTTCGACCGTGCCGATTTCGGGCAGGTTTTCGACCGGATCGGTGGCGGAAAGGTTCACGCCAGTTCTGACAGGCGAGCCAGCGCCGTTTCCAACCGGGTAAGTTCGCTGCGTTTCGAGCTGGCGAGTTCTTCGGTCTCTGCCACGACATCCTCGCCCGCGTTTTCGCGGAACTTCGGGTTCTTGAGAC
>JASJDQ010000162.1 GCA_030065075.1 Paracoccaceae bacterium
CTCTTCGCTTTCAGGTCGAAGGCCTCAGTTGCGCATCCTGCGTGCGCCGTCTGGAAACCGCCTTGGCCGAAGCACCTGGCGTCACCTCGGCGCGCGTCAACCTCGCCGATCACAGCGCGACGGTCACGGCCCCAAAAGGCTCCATCGCCGCATTGCAGGAAATCGCGCAAAGCACCGGCTACCCGATCACGCCCGAAAAGGACGCGACGGAACGGACGGAAGACACCCGCCTCGGGCGCGACACCCTGATTGCGCTGGCGCTGGTGCTGCCCGTCTTCCTGGTCGAGATGGGGGGTCACCTGTACCCGCCGCTACACCATTGGGTGCACCAGACCATCGGGCTGCAGACCAGCCGCATATTGCAGTTCCTGCTCGTGGGCGCGGCCCTCGTCGGCCCCGGCCGCCAGTTCTTCGAAAAAGGCGTGCCGTCGCTTCTGCGCCGGGCACCTGACATGAATGCGCTTGTCGCCCTCGGCACCTTCGCCGCTTTCGCCTATTCCACCGTCGTGACCTTTGCGCCCGGCCTGCTGCCGCCGGTGGCCCAGAACGTCTACTTCGAAGCAGCAGGCGTCATCATCGTGCTGATCCTTTTCGGCCGCACGCTGGAGGCCCGCGCCAAGGGCCGCGCCAGTTCTGCCATCCGCGCGCTTGCTGATCTGCAACCCGACACGGCCCGCGTGCTGGAAGACGGCAAGGAAAGCGAACGCCCCGTCACCGCGCTGAAGACCGGTGATCTAATCCGGGTGCTTCCGGGCGAGCGCATTCCGACCGATGGCACGGTGACCGCGGGCAGCAGCCAGGTGGACGAGGCCATGATCACCGGAGAGCCCATCCCGGTCGCCAAGGCCGAAGGTGACACCGTGACCGGCGCCACGATCAACGGCACCGGGGTTCTGACCATCCGCGCCGACCACGTGGGCGAGGACACGGTGCTCTCCGGCATCATCCGCATGGTCCGCGACGCGCAAGGCACCAAGCTGCCCATCGAGGCTCTGATCGACCGGGTCACCGCCTGGTTCGTGCCTGCCGTCCTGCTGGCCGCCCTTGTTACGCTGGCCCTGTGGCTCATGTTCAACCCGACGCTCGCCATCGTCGCTGCGGTCTCGGTGCTGATCATCGCCTGCCCCTGCGCCATGGGGCTGGCGGTGCCGACGTCGATCATGGTCGGCATGGGACGCGCGGCAGAGGCGGGTGTGCTTTTCCGGCAGGGCGAGGCCATCGAACGCCTGCCGAACCTAGCCACCGTGGCCTTCGACAAGACCGGCACACTGACGCTGGGCAAACCGGCGCTGGCGCACATCGAAGTCCTGCCCGGCTTCGACAAGGACACCGTTCTTTCCGCCGCCGCCGCGGTGGAGGCGCAGTCTCAGCACCCGATCGCGCGCGCCGTAACCGAGGCCGCCGCGCACGTACCAGAAGCGACCGAGGTCACGACCATCACGGGCCAGGGCATCACCGGCACCGTGAACGCTCAGACGATCCGCATCGGAAACGCCAAGATGATGCAAGGCGCGGGTATCGACATCGCCCCTCTGGAAGCCACGTACAATGAGCGCGCCGGAAAGGGCGAAACGGCCTTCTACGTGGCGACCGATAACACACTCGCCGCGCTTATCGCCGTGGCCGACCCGATCAAGCCGGGTGCCAAGGCGTCCATCGACGCGCTGCACCGCGCTGGCCTGAAAACCGCGATGATCTCGGGCGATGGCGAGGCGACCGCCCGCGCTGTTGCCGCGGAACTGGGCATCGACACCGTCATCGCCGAAGCCCTGCCCGACACCAAGCTGACCCATATCAAGACACTCGGTGAAGACGGCCCCATCGCCTTCGTCGGCGACGGCATCAACGATGCGCCCGCGCTTGCCGCCGCCGATATCGGCATCGCCCTTGGCACCGGCACGGATGTCGCCATGGAAACGGCGGATGTCGTGTTGATGTCCGGCGACCCGCAAGGCGTGGTCGCGGCGCTGGCTCTCTCGAAGGCCGTGATGCGCAACGTCCGCCAGAACCTCGGCTGGGCCTTCGGATACAACACCCTTCTGATCCCGGTCGCCGCGGGCGTTCTCTATCCGGCGTTCGGCATCCTGCTTTCGCCGATGCTGGCGGCTGCGGCCATGGCGCTTTCCAGCGTCGCCGTGGTCACCAATGCCCTGCGTCTGAAAGGAGCCCGTCCATGAACATCGGCGATGCGGCCGAGGCCGCCGGTCTGCCCGCGAAAACCATCCGCTATTACGAGGACATCGGCCTTGTCCGCCCGGGTCGCAACAACAACGGCTATCGCAGCTTCAGCGACACCGACCTGCACAAGCTCAGGTTCCTGGCCCGCGCCCGCGCCCTTGGCTTTTCCATCGACGACTGCCGCGCGCTTCTGGCGCTTTACGAGGATGAAAGCCGCGCCAGTTCGGAAGTGCGCAAGATCGCGCGCCGCCACCTGGACGAAATCGCGTCGAAAATCGCCGATCTGAAGGCGCTGCAGGACACGCTGACCCATCTGGTCGAGACCTGTGCCGGCGACGACCGCCCCGATTGCCCCATCCTGCGGGACCTTGGCGGGGAAACGCCCAAGATGTGATCGCTTTCCCCTGTCCCTCGATGCCTCGGACCTATATTTAATAGGGACGGCCCACTGGCCGACAGGGAGTTTGTCTTTCCGCGATGCTCAGGGTTTGTCTCGTCGTTCTTTTGGCCTGTCTGGCCCCCGGACTTGCGACCGCCGAGACGCGGATCAGCTTCCAAACCCCCGGCGCCTCCGACGATCTGCGGGATGACCTTCGCGCCGCCTCTTTGACCGTGGCAACTGGCCGAAACGGTACGGCGCAGGACCTGCTGGCCGCCGCACAAGCCGACTATGCCCGGCTCTTGGGTGTGCTCTATCAGAACGCGCGCTATGGCGCGGTCATCACCATCCGCATCGATGGGCGCGAGGCGGCGGCGATCCCTCCGCTTAATGCGCCCGGCACCATCAATACCATCGCGATCGAGGTCCGGCCCGGACCTCGATATCGCCTCTCGACTGCGCGCATCGGGCCGTTGGCCCCGGGAACGGAATTGCCTGAAGACTTCCGCCCTGGCGCGCCTGCCGGGTCCACCACCCTGCAGGACGCCGCCACCGCCGCCATTGACGGCTGGCGATCCGAAGGACGTGCCAAGGCGCGGATCACCGACCAGAATATCATCGCGCGCCATGACGCCAACAGGGTCTCGGCGACCATCGCCGTTGCACCCGGCCCCCGCCTGAGGTTCGGGACGACGACCATCGAGGGCAACAGAAACGTCCGCACCCGCCGCATCCGGACCATTGCGGGTCTGCCGGAGGGCCAGGTCTTCGACCCCGACGAGGTAGACCGCGCGGCCAATCGCCTGCGCCGCACCGGCAGCTTCAGCTCTGTCACGGTGGAGGAAGCGCCCGACATCGGACCTGACAGCACGCTGCCCATGACCATCGGCGTGGTCGAGGCCATCCCCCGCCGCTTCGGTTTCGGCGCGGAATACAGCACCACGGACGGCGTGCGGCTTTCCGGTTTCTGGCTGCACCGGAACCTTCTTGGCGGCGCCGAGAGGTTCCGCGTCGATGGCGCCATCGCGGGCCTCGGCGGCGAAACCGGCGGCACGGACCTGAGTTTCGGGGTCCGCTACGAACGTCCTGCGACACCGCGGGCAGACGTCGACCTTTTCACAGAGCTGCATTGGGAGAGCCTGGACGAACCCGATTTCACCTCGAACACCACCGAGTTCACGCTGGGCTTCACCCGCTACGCAACCGACACGCTGGTTGTCGAGTTCGGGCTTGGATACCTGTATTCCGACACAACGGACGCCGCCTTCGGCCGCGAGACCTATCAGCTTCTGACGCTGCCACTTGCCGCGACCCTCGACCGCCGCGATGACGCGTTGAACCCGCGCGAAGGCTTCTATGCGGACCTTGAGCTGACGCCTTTTCATGGGATGTCCGGCACATCGGACGGCGTGCAAACGGAGTTTGACGGTCGTGCATATCTCAGCACGACGAACCTCACGTTTGCGGGGCGGGTGCAACTGGGCGCACTTTTCGGCCCCAGCCTTGCTGAAAGCCCGCCTTTCTATCGCTTCTTCTCGGGCGGCGGCGGCACGGTGCGCGGGCACGGCTATCAGTCGCTGGCGCTGGATATCGGCGGCGACCGCTCGGGCGGGCGGAGCTTCCTGGGCCTCTCGGGCGAACTTCGCCGCGACATCACCGACACCATCCAGGTCGTGGGCTTCGCCGACTGGGGCTACATCGGCGCCGAAAGCTTCCCGGATTTCACCGGCGACAGCCACGCGGGCGCCGGCTTCGGCCTGCGGTACAACACCGGCATCGGGCCAATCCGTCTGGACCTGGCGACGCCGGTTGCAGGCGAAAGCGACGGGTCGAACTTCTATATTTACGTCGGCATCGGGCAGGCCTTCTGATGCGGCGATGGATCATCATTTCCTGCCTCTTGGCCGCGCCCGCCGTGGCGCAGGAGGCACCGAGCTTCTTCGAGCGGCTCCTTGGTACGGACCGCGCCACCAACGACGCGGAACAAGGCACGCTTCTAGAAGAACTTCTGGAAGACTCGTTATCCGGCGCGGGCCGCCGGGTCTCGGTCACCGGGTTTCGCGGTGCGCTGTCGGGGCAAGCGACGCTGGACGAACTCACCATCGCGGATGACGAAGGCGTCTGGCTGACGCTCCGCGACGCGACGCTTGACTGGAACCGCGCCGCACTCTTCGCGGGGCGGCTGGAGGTGGACGAGCTTTCGGCGGCCGAGATCCTTCTGCCCCGTCTCTCGTCCGGCGAACCCCCCCCCACGCCGGAAGCAACAGCATTCCAACTGCCGGACCTGCCCGTCAGCGTGGATATCGGCAGGCTCGCTGCCGAACGCGTCGAACTGGGCGAAGACATCCTTGGCATAGCGACATCTGTGTCGGTCGAGGGCGCGCTGTCCCTTGGGGATGGCGACGGCGCGGCAGATGTCGCCATTCGTCGCCGCGACGGGGACGGCGCGCTGACGCTGGACGCGGGCTATTCCAACACAACGGGCCGCCTGCGGCTTGATCTGTCGCTGCAAGAGGCAGCGGGCGGTATCCTGGCGACGCTGACCGGCCTGCCCGGAACACCGTCGGTCGATTTCAACGTCACGGGCGACGCCCCGCTCGATAACTTCATCGCCGACATCCGCCTTGCCACCGATGGCGCCGAACGTCTGGACGGGCAGGTCTCGCTTTCCGAAACGGACGAGGCCCGCCGCATCGCTGCGCGCATCAGCGGTGACATCGCCCCTGTCTTTGCGCCTGCCTATCGCGACTTCTTCGGCGACCGGATCGCGCTTGTCACGAGTGCCTTCCTGTTTCCGGACGGTCGGATCAGCCTGCCGGTCTTCGCGCTTCGCGCCCAGGAAATCCAGTTGAGCGGGTCGCTTGATCTGGACAGCAACCGCCTGCCCGAACGGATCGCGCTAACGGGCGAAATCGCCCCTGAGAATGGCACCTCAGTTCTCTTGCCGCTCGCGGGCGAGGAAGCCCGGGTCGCACGCGCCGATCTGAGCATCGGCTTCGATGCCAGCCAATCCGACGACTGGTCCGCCGACATCCGCGTCACCGACTTGCGCCGTAGAAACATCGCCGCCGAACGATTGTCCCTTGTCGGAACGGGCGTAATCGAAGCGAAAAACGTCACCGCGCAAATCGCCTTCCGGGGCAGCGGTGTGAACAACGGCCCCGGCCTTACCGAAGCGCTCGGCCCCGACGTGACCGGCTCCGCCACGATCAATTGGGAAGGCGGCCCGGTCGAAATCCCGCGCTTTGCGCTGACAGCTCAGGCACTGGAGGCCACAGGGCGAGCCAGGCTGGACGATGCGCAAGTGACGGGCGACATCGCACTCAGCGCGGGACGGCTGGCCGGTTTTTCCACCCTCGCGGGCCGTGCTTTGACAGGGCAGGCAAACCTGCAAACCGAGTTCACAGTCGCACCCCTAACTGGTGCCTTCGACGTCACGGCGAAAGGTACGACCACCGACCTGACGGTGGCCGAGCCTCGCGCCGACGCGGTCTTGCAGGGCGAGGCCAAATTAGACGCCCGCGCGGTCCGCGACGCAGACGGCCTGCGCATCACGTTGTCGGACCTGTCCAGCGCCGCCGCAAAGTTGACCGGCGCTTTCGATCTGCGCTCGGGCGGCTCCACCGCGTCGCTCGCAGGCGATCTGACCGATGCCGCCCTTCTTGTCGACGGCCTGACCGGTCCGGCCCGGATCAACTTCTCCGGACGCGAAGACGGCGCGCGGGACTGGGCCATCGTGGCCGGGTTGGAGGCCCCCACCGTGTCGGCCAACATCGACGGAACGGTCTCTGACATCTACGAGGCGCCGCGTTTTGCCGGGAAGATCGACGCCTCGGCCGCCGATCTTTCCGCGTTCGCAAGCGAAACGGGACGCCCTCTGACAGGTGCGCTGACCCTGACGGCGGAAACCGACGCAAGTGCCGATCTGTCGCGCGTGACACTCGATGCCACCCTGGACGGCAGCAATCTTGCGATCGGTCAACCGGACATCGACCGTCTGTTGACTGGCAAACTCGACGCGCGCCTGAATGGTGCCAAGTCGGACGACCGGATCGACATCGCGGACTTCGCGCTGACCACCGCCGCGCTCGACGCCGAAGCCTCCGGCACGCTGGCCGACGCGGGCGATGAACTGACCGTTCGCGCACGCCTCGCCGACCTCGCCCCTTTTGCGCCCGGCTTCAACGGCCCGCTTACAACGACGGGTCGAATCGGTCGCAGCGGCGACACGCTCTCGCTCGATCTTCAGGCCATCGGACCGGGTGGGGCGCAAGCGGATGTGGATGGCACGCTGGCCGAAGACGCCTCGACCGCGCGGCTTTCCATTGACGGCACAGCACCCTTGGCACTTGCCAATCGGTTCATCGCCCCTCGCAACCTTTCCGGCACGGCGCGCTTCGACCTTGAGCTCAGCGGCCCGCTCCGGCTGTCAAGCTTGTCCGGTCGCGTCAGCACAAGCGGCGCGCGCCTGGCCGCCCCCACGCTGGGCAACGCGCTCGATGACGTCGGGGGCGAGGTCACGCTGGGCGGCGGACAGGCAGAGCTTGACCTTGCCGCGCGCGTGGATAGCGGTGGACGGCTCACGGTGTCCGGCCCCATCGGGCTTGCCGCCCCCAACTCGGCAAGCCTTGCCATTGATCTCAACAATGTGCGCCTGACCGACAACCGTATCTTTGAAACGACCGCCGACGGTCGCATCGGCGTCAATGGCGCGCTTGCGGGTGGTGCGCGCATCGCGGGCAGGGTCGATCTGGGCGAAACCAATGTGCAGATCCCCAACTCCACGGTCGGCGGCACCGGCCCTATCCCCGAAATCGTCCACATCAACGAACCCCCGCCCGTTCGCGGCACCCGCCGCAAGGCCGGATTTCTGGGCCGCAATGGCAATGGCGCCGACAAGGGTGGGGCGAGCTACCCGCTGGACGTTCAGATCAATGCACCCAATCGCATCTTCATCCGGGGCCGGGGCCTTGATGCCGAGCTTGGCGGCGCGCTTCGCCTGACAGGCACCACCCGGAACATCGTGCCGCTCGGCGCGTTCAACCTGATCCGCGGGCGGCTCGATATCCTCGGCCGCCGTCTGGATTTGGAAGAAGCCCGCATCACCATCCAGGGCGCGCTTGTCCCGTTCCTGAACATCCGCGCCAACACGGACGCCGAGGGAACCGACATCAACGTCGAGGTCTTCGGCCCCGCAGACAATCCCGAGATCCGGTTTTCGTCTTCCCCCGAACTGCCGCAGGAAGAGGTCCTGGCCCGCCTGATCTTTGGTCGCGGGCTGGAAACGCTGAGCCCGCTCCAAGCCGCGCGGCTTGCCCTGGCGGTACGAACGCTGGCCGGACAAGGTGGCGAAGGGCTGGTCGGGCGCCTTCGTGGCGAGGCGGGTCTGGCCGATCTGGATGTGACCGCGGACGAAGACGGCAACGCCGCCGTGCGCGCGGGCGCCTACCTTGGCGAGAACGTCTATTCCGACGTCACGGTCGACAGCGAAGGCGAAACGCAACTGAACCTGAACCTCGATGTCGGCCGCTCCTTGACCGTCCGCGGCGGGGTCACAAATCAGGGCGAAACCAGCCTGGGCATCTTTTTTGAGCGTGATTACTAGTAAATTCAATGGGTTACTGAATCTGTCACGTTTCGAAAATGAAGCATCAGCAAACCCTTGGAAGAGCATGAATCAAGTGTTAAATTAGACACAAGCCAGCGCCGGGCCTGCGTGAAGCGGCGCGCTACTCAGGAGGACAATGTCCTGTCTTATGCCCAAAACGCGGCCCCTGGCACGGCCGCAACCGACAAAGCTGGTGGCGTTATGACCAGCGACGCGTCGACCCACTCGAGCGAAGAATTGCTCGAACGCATCCTGAAATCGCTGGACGACGACAAGGCGGAAGAGATCGTCAAGATCGACTTGCGCGGCAAAAGCGAGATGGCCGACTGGATGGTCATCGCCTCTGGCCGCTCGACCCGTCAGGTCGCCGCGATTTCGGAACACCTTGTAGACGTGCTGAAGCAAGACTTCGGCGTTCTTTCGAAGGTCGAAGGCAAGGATGCCGGCGACTGGGTGCTGATCGACGCGGGCGACGTCATCGTCCATGTCTTCCGCCCCGAAGTGCGCGAGTTCTATCAGCTCGAAAAGATGTGGCTCAGCCCGGGCGAGGCCACCGCCTCCGCCAACTGACCGGGCGGCGAAGGTGAAGATCAGGATTGCGGCAGTCGGTCGCTTGCGACCGGGTGCCGAAGCTGACCTGATTGCCGATTACCAGACACGTTTCAACCGCACGGGCCGCGCCCTTGGGCTTGGCCCCCTCGATATCCGCGAGGTCGAGGCGAAGAAGGGCGGCATGGCGGCCGAGGCCGAATTGCTTGCCAAGGCCGCCTCTGGCGCCGCGCCGCTCATCGCACTCGACGAACGCGGTCAAACGATGACCTCCCCCGAATTCGCCTGCAAACTGGCCGGCTGGCGCGACGACGGCCGCGCCGAGGCGTGCTTCCTGATCGGCGGCGCGGACGGGCTTGCACCCGACCTGCGCGCCCGCGCCGACCTGTCGCTCAGCTTCGGAAAGATGGTCTGGCCCCACATGCTGGTCCGCGTGATGCTGGCAGAACAGCTCTACCGCGCCGCCGCGATCCTTGCGGGCACGCCGTATCATCGGGATTAGGCATTGGCCGCATCTGCGGGTGCAGTCGGGTTTGCGGACAAAGCTGCCATTCGCCCTAGACTATGGATGATTGGCATCGAGAATTGCTTGCCTCACATTGTTTGGAATCCGGCCAACATAGACTGTTCCCGGAAACGACGCGTTCTCGAATGTTGCGGAAGCACTGAACACCGAGTCCTCAAATGTAGTGTCACTTTCAAAAACTGCATTCGAGAAGTCAGGTGTCTCCTCAAACAACGATCCACAGAAACCTGTCGAGCTTTCGAAGTGAGCCCCCTTGAAACTTGTTTGCCCCAAAAAACGCGTAGCGCCGAAGGTAGCCGGACCCTTGAAGACCGCATTGGCGAATGTAACATCTTCTTCGAATGTCGACATCGTGAAATAGGCTTGATCTAGGAACTGAGATTGAGAGAAGTCTGCAGACAGAAACGTTGCGGCTGAATGATCTGAAAAGGGTCCAACGATTGCGCCTCTCGCCTTAAATGGCGCTGAGAAACTGGTGCCGACTAAATCTAAGCCGACCGGAAAGATTTTTGACGACAGATTAAGAGCTTCGTCTATCTCAAGCGACCTCAAAC
>JASJDQ010000163.1 GCA_030065075.1 Paracoccaceae bacterium
ATTCGCGACACGCGGGCCGAGACGTTCGCAGAAGGATCGGATGAGTTCCGCGCTCTGGAACTTTACGTCGCCTCGCGTTCGAACGGTCTGTCGATCGAGACACCGGCGGTTCGCCAGTAAAAACGGCCCGCGGCTTGAAAATGCCGCGGGCTTTTTCTTTTACATCGCATTCACAAATGCGAATATAATAGGGTTAAGTGCCATGATTTCGCGCCGCGATTTTCTTCAGGTGGGAATGGCTGCCTCGGCCATTGTCGGAGGTTCTGGCTTCGGCAATTGGGCGCGGCTCGCGGCGCAGCAGAGCCTGACGCAGGATCAACTTCTGCAGTTCGACACCTTCGGGAATGTGTCGTTGATCCACGTTACCGACATCCATGCTCAGATGAAGCCGATCTATTTCCGCGAACCATCGGTAAACCTGGGCGTAGGCGAGAACCTCGGCGCAGTGCCTCACATCACGGGTGCCGATTTCCGAAAGCTTTACGGGATCGCGGACGGTTCGCCTTCGCACTATGCACTGTCTTCCGGCGATTTCGCGGCGCTCGCCGACATGTATGGGCGCGTTGGTGGCCTTGACCGTGTTTCGACCGTGATCAACGCCATCCGCGCCGACCGCCCCGATGCGCTTCTCCTTGACGGCGGTGACACATGGCACGGCTCCTACACCTGTTATCACACCGAAGGGCAGGACATGGTCAACGTGATGAATGCGTTGAAGCCGGATGCGATGACCTTCCACTGGGAATTCACGCTGGGCTCCGAGCGGGTGACTGAATTGGTCGAAGGCCTTCCCTTCGCCGCGCTGGGTCAGAACATCTTCGACTTGGAATGGGACGAACCGCTTCCCGATCTCTTCCCGCCCTACACGTTCTTCGAGCGCGGCGGGGCCAAGGTCGCCGTGATCGGCCAGGCGTTTCCTTACATGCCCATCGCCAACCCGCGCTGGATGTTCCCCGAATTCAGCTTCGGCATCCGGGACGAAAACATGGCCGCGATGGTGCAGGAAGTGCGCGATCAGGGTGCCGATTGCGTGGTCGTCCTCAGCCACAACGGGTTCGACGTCGACAAGAAGATGGCGGGCATCGTGCCGGGCATCGACGTGATCCTGTCGGGCCACACCCATGATGCGCTGCCCGAACCGGTTCAGGTGGGACAGACCATCATCGTCCCCTCGGGATCGAACGGCAAATTCGTCAGCCGCATCGATCTTGATGTGCGGGATGGCAAGATGATGGGCTACAAGCACAAGCTGATCCCGATCTTCTCCGACGTCATCGCGCCGGACCCGGCGATCACGAAGGTCATCGATGCCGAGCGCGCGCCCTATATCGACGCGATGTCGGAAGTTATCGGCACCAGCGACACGACGCTCTATCGCCGTGGCAACTTCAATGGCACATGGGACGATCTGATCTGCGACGCGCTTCTCTCTGAACGCGATGCCGAAATTGCGCTCAGCCCGGGCGTGCGCTGGGGCCCGTCGATAATTCCAGGCCAGGATATCACGCGTGAGGACATCTGGAACGTCACCTCCATGACCTATGGCGAGGCTTATCGCACCGAGATGACAGGTGAGTTCCTCAAGGTCGTCCTCGAAGACGTGGCCGACAATATCTTCAATCCGGATCCCTTCTTCCAGCAGGGCGGAGACATGGTGCGCACCGGCGGGCTTGGTTACCGTATCGAAGTGAACAAGCCCCAGGGTGAGCGGATTTCCAACATGACGTTGTTGTCGACTGGCGAGCCCATCGACCCCGCGCGATCTTACATTGTTGCGGGCTGGGCAAGCGTGAACGAAGGCACCGAAGGCCCGCAAATCTGGGATGTGGTCGAAAGCCATATAAGCAAGCTTGGAACTGTAACGCTGGAGCCAAACAACAGCGTGGAGGTCGTGGTCTAACCACGATTCCTGCGCAGAAATCGTGGCACAAAGAGCGCATTTTGTGCCATCTGAATGGAGAATGACATGAGCAAAACGACACGCCGTGGACTTCTGAAAGGCGGGGCCGCCATGGCGGCAGGGCTAACAGCCGGCAAGGCCAGCGCCAGCAGCCCCGATCCCCTGATCACCGAGTTGCAGGACTGGGCCAGCTACACCGGTGCGGGCGTCGATGAAACGCCCTATGGCATGCCGATCAGCTTCGAAAGCCACGTGGTGCGCCGCAATGTTGAATGGCTGACCGCCTCGCCCATCTCGTCGATCAACTTCACGCCGATCCACGCCCTCGATGGGACGATCACGCCGCAGGGCTGCGCTTTCGAGCGGCACCATTCGGGCGCGATTGAGCTTCGCAAGGAAGACTACCGGCTGATGATCAACGGCTTGGTCGATACGCCACTCGTCTTCACCTACGACGATCTCGAACGCTTCCCGCGCGAGAACCACGTTTATTTCTGCGAATGCGCGGCGAATACCGGCATGGAATGGGCGGGCGCGCAGCTCAACGGCGTGCAGTTCACCCACGGCATGATCCACAACATGGAGTATACCGGCGTGCCGCTTCGCACGCTGCTGCAAGAAGCAGGTGCCGATATCTCGCCTGACAAATGGGTTTATGTCGAGGGGGCCGATGCCTCGTCGAACGGCCGCTCCATCCCGATGGAAAAGGCGCTGGACGATGTGCTCGTCGCATTCAAGGCAAATGGCGAGGCGCTGCGAATGGAGCATGGCTATCCGGTCCGCCTGGTGGTGCCGGGTTGGGAAGGCAACATGTGGGTCAAGTGGCTGCGCCGGGTCGAGATTGTCGACCGCGCCGTCGAAAGCCGCGAGGAAACTTCGAAATACACAGACGTCTACGCCGACGGCACCGCGCGCAAGTGGACCTGGGTCATGGATGCGAAAAGCGTCATCACCTCGCCCAGCCCGCAGATGCCGATCAAGCACGGGCCGGGACCCATGGTCATCTCGGGCCTTGCCTGGTCCGGCCACGGCAAGATCACGCGCGTCGATGTCTCGAAGAACGGCGGGATCACGTGGGAAACCGCGCGCCTTGGCAAGCAGGGCGACACCAAGGCCCTGACCCGGTTCTATCTGGACACCGTATGGGACGGAAAGCCGATGCTCCTCCAGGCCCGCGCCATGGACGAGACCGGCTATGTGCAGCCGACCAAGGATCAACTCCGCGAAGAGCGCGGCGAAAACGCCGTCTATCACAACAACTGTATCCAAACCTGGTACGTCAACGCCGAAGGGGTCGCCGAGAATGTCGAAGTCTCTTAATCTCTTTCTTCCGGCCGCCGGTGGGGCCGCTTTGATGCTGGGCGTGGCCTATGGCATCGCCACCAACATGTACGCAGGCGACAAGGTCGACGTCATGGAGCGCCAGGTCGAGCGGGCGCAAGCTGCTGCGTCCGAAGCTGCCGCTGCAGCAGAAGCCGAAGCCGCCCGCGTGGCCGACATCGAAGCCAAGGCGGCCGAGATCCAGAACGAAGCGCGTCTTGCATTGGCATCGGCCGGTGCCGGGTCGGTGTCGCAACCGGCCCCGATGGCTGACGGGCGTTACGGCATCGGTCGCGCCGCACTGCCGGAAGAAATCGCCGCCTGGGACGTGGATGTTCTGCCCGATGGCCGTGGTCTGCCGGAAGGCTCCGGCAACGCCTTCGACGGCGAAGAGGTCTTCATCGAAAAATGTGGCTCGTGCCACGGTGACTTCGCCGAGGGTGTCGACAACTGGCCTGTGCTGGCAGGTGGTTTTGACACGCTGGCCGATGAAGACCCGGTCAAGACGGTCGGGTCCTATTGGCCCTATCTCTCCACCGTTTGGGACTATGTCCACCGCTCGATGCCGTTCGGCGAGGCGGGGACACTCACGGCGGACGAGACCTATGCCATCGTGGCCTACATTCTCTTCTCGAACGACGTGATCGACGACGAGTTCGAGCTCAGCCGCGAGACGTTCCTTGACGTTGAAATGCACAATGCCGAGGGCTTCGTCCTCGATGATCGCGAGGCGCTGGAGTATAGCCAGTGGCGCGGCGAGCCTTGCATGGAAAACTGCAAGGACGAGGTTCAGATCACCATGCGATCGGTCTTCCTTGTCGAGACACCGCCCGAAGGCGGCTCGGACTCGGTGATGAACCCTGCGACGCTGGACGGTCTGCCGCCCTTCACCGCCGATGGTCCGGCCTTTGTCCCCGAGCCGACGGAAAAGCCGGTCGAGGCAGCTGCTGCCACGCAGGACGTGGAAGAACCGGCGGCCGAGGACGGCGATGCCGCGCTTCTCAAGGCGGGTGCAAAGGCCTTCAAGAAGTGCCAGGCCTGCCACAAGATCGGCGACGGCGCCAAACACGGCACGGGTCCGCATCTGAATGCCGTCTTTGGCCGCACGATCGGCGGGATCGACGGGTTCAAGTACTCGACTGCGTTCAAGGCTGCAGGCGAAGAGGGCCGAGTCTGGGACGAAGAGAGCCTTGCCGAATTTCTTGCCAAGCCGAAGGAATACATCAAAGGTACGAAGATGTCCTTTGCCGGCTTCAAGAAGGAAGACGACATCGCCGCCGTGCTCGCCTATCTGAAGGCCAACGGCGAATGAGCAGTTTCGGTTCCTCCCTGTCGGTCGCCGTGCTTGGGCTCAGCCCCGGTGCGGCGGCTGCTTTTTTCAGGCAGACGGAGGGGGGCTGATGTCCGCCGGGAACCTCTTTTTGCCTGCATTGGGTGCCACGGGACTGGTGCTGAGTTGTGCGATCCTTTTGGCGACGGCTAACCGGGATCGTCAGGAACTCGCAACAGCGGAAGCCGCAATCGTGACGTCCGAAACGCGGATCGAGGACTTCAAGTCGCGCGTCGAAAGGTTGGAGGGCGAGCTTGAGGCAGCACGGGCCGAAGTCGCAGACTTGAGGGCGGCGGCGGAGGCTGGCGATGAGGCTCCTGCCGAAGGCGAAGAGGTCGCCGCGTTGCCAGAGACCGTCACACCAGTGACGCCAAGCACCCCGGGGCAGGGCAATGTCGAAAATGGAAAGAAGCTCTTTGCAGAGTGCAGCGGTTGCCACAAGATCGGCGCCGGCGCCGAGAATGGTATCGGCCCGCACTTGAATTTGCTTTTCGGGCGGAAGGCCGCGAGCGTGACGGATTTTCGGTATTCCGACAGTCTCATCCGGGCCGCATCGAACGGTCTGGAATGGCACGCCGATACCCTGTCGGACTACATCGAGGACCCGCGCACCTTCGCCAGCGGCACGCGGATGAGCTACGATGGCATGAAGGACGCCGCGGATCGCCGGGACCTTCTTGCTTTCCTGCGCACCTATTCGGACAATCCCGCAGATATCCCGGAGGCCGACCCAACAGCGGTCGGCACAGACCACACGGTCGATCCAGAGATTTTGACGCTGGTGGGTGATGCCGAGTACGGCGAATATCTTTCGTCGGAATGTACCACCTGCCACCAGGCGAGCGGGGGGGACGATGGCATTCCTTCTATCGTGCTCTGGCCAGAAGAAGACTTCGTCACGGCGATGCATGCGTATCGCGACAAGGTGCGTCCCAACCAGGTCATGCAATTGATCGCCGGGCGCTTGTCGAATGAAGAGATCGCGGCCCTTGCGGCCTATTTCAAAGACCTCGAGGAATAATCATTATCGGGACCCATCAGGGAGGATCACATGGGACTGAACAGAAGAACTTTTATCGGAAGCGCGGTGGCCGCCACAACACTTTCCGCGCCGATGGTGCGGGCCGCCGGTCACGGCAAGCCGCGCGTCGTCGTCGTTGGTGGTGGCGCAGGCGGTGCAACCGCTGCGCGCTATATCGCAAAGGACAGCGAGGGGGCCATCGACGTCACGCTCATCGAGCCGACGCGCACCTATTACACATGCTTCTTCTCGAACCTCTATATCGGCGGTTTCAAGACCATCGACGACATCGGCCACAGCTACGGCACGCTTGCCAGCGAATACGGCATCAACGTGGTGCATGACTGGGCCATCGGTGTGGATCGCGACGCCAAGACGGTGACACTCGCCGGCGGCGCGACGGTTGGCTACGACAAGCTGATCCTGTCGCCCGGCATCGACTTCGTCGATGGGGCGGTGCCTGGTTGGGACTTGAACGCTCAGAACGCGATGCCGCATGCCTATAAGGCCGGGTCGCAGTCTGAGCTCTTGAAGGCGCAACTCATGGCAATGCCCGAGGGCGGCACCTATTGCATGGTCGCTCCGCCGAACCCGTTCCGCTGCCCGCCAGGGCCGTACGAGCGGGTCTCGATGGTGGCGCACTACCTCAAGGCCAACAATCCGACCGCCAAGATCCTGATCGCCGACCCGAAAGAGAAATTCTCGAAACAGGGTCTCTTCGAGGAAGGCTGGGCCAACCACTACGACGGTATGATCGAGCGCGTCGGTCCCGACTTCGGCGGCGCCAATGTCGAGGTTGATCCGGGTGCAATGACCGTCAGCATCGATGGCGAAGTGACAAACGTCGATGTCTGTAACGTTATTCCGGCCATGCAGGCGGGGCGGATCGCAGAGATCGCGGGCGTCACGGATGGAAACTGGGCCCCGGTCAACGCGGCCGACATGTCAACCAAGGCCGATCCAGATATCTATGTCCTGGGCGATGCGTCGCAGCAGGGCGACATGCCGAAATCGGGTTTCTCGGCCAACAGCCAGGCCAAGGTCTGCGCAAACGCGGTGCGCGGTGCGCTGACCGGCAGTCGCGTCTTCCCGGCCAAGTTCTCGAACACATGCTGGTCGCTGATCGAGACCAATGACGGCGTGAAGGTCGGCGCGACGTACGAAGCGACGGAAGAAAAGATCGCCAAGGTCGATGGCTTTATCAGCGCGACGGGCGAGACGGCCGAGGTCCGCAAGAAGACCTATGAAGAGTCGGAAGGCTGGTACACCGGCATCACGTCGGACATGTTCGGCTAGGTACAACGCCGGAAGAATTGAAGCGCGCGCCTGATCTGCATCAAGGCGCGCGCTTTTCGTTTTGTGCAAACTGAAAACGGAAGGAGACTCAATATGATACGCTTTGCTGTTTTCACGTTTCTGCTGGCATTTCCATTGTCGGCATCCGCAGGTGATACGCGCACGGTTGCATTCGATGGCAGCTTCGAAGATGCGACTTTCGCCGTCGAGACCGCCATCGTCGGCGAAGGGTTGGTGATCGACTACGTCAGCCATGTCGGTGATATGCTGAACCGAACCGGTACCGATGTCGGCAGCGATACGATGTTGTTCAAGGCCGCAGATATCTTCGTGTTCTGTTCGGCTGTCGTCAGTCGCGAAGTGATGGAGGACGATCCCATGAACATCGCCCATTGTCCGTATGGGATCTTTGTGGCCGAGACCTCGGACGGCGTGATGATTGGGCGGCGCGACTATCCGGATGGTCCGATGGAGAAAGTCGAAGCCCTGTTGGACGGGATCATCGACGAGGCCACAACCGAATAATTTCGCCGCCTTTCGGCGGCGATCCAGTGGGGGCTTTGCCCCCACACCCCAGGATATTTTCACCAGAAAGAAAGAGAGTTGCGCCAGATCAAAGTTCTGGGCCTTTGCAACGCGTAGCTCGTAGCCGTGATGATTGAATTCTGGCTTGAATATCTGGGCGATGGCGGCGCGCTGATGCTGGCAGGTGGCCTCGTCGGTTTGATTTTCGGTGCCGCCGCCCAGCACTCCCGGTTCTGTCTGCGCGCTGCGACGGTGGAAGTGGCCGGTGGCTATTTTGGGCCGCGGCTTGCCGTCTGGCTACTTGCCTTTTGTTCCGCAGTCGTTTCCGTTCAGGGCGCCATTCTTCTGGGGTGGCTCGATGTAAGCGAGGCGCGGCAACTCGCGGCGACGGGCAGCCTGTCGGGCGCGCTGATCGGTGGCGCTCTCTTCGGGGTGGGCATGGTGCTGGCGCGAGGATGCGCAAGCCGCCTTTTGGTTCTATCAGCCACCGGCAACCTCCGCGCGTTGGTCACGGGGCTGGTGCTGACCCTTGTGGCACAGGCGTCGCTTCGAGGGGTGTTGGCGCCAGCACGCGAGGCGCTTGCAGCCCTTTGGACCGTGCCGGGAGGGGACGCGCGCGACTTCCTTGCCGTACTCGGCCTCGGTCAAGTCACCGCCGCCTGGCTGGCCTTGGCAGGGGTGGTCTTGGCCGTGGTCTTCGCCGTGCTTCGCCACGTCCCGATGACGCGCTTGATTGCGGCGCTTTCAGTCGGTGTGGCGGTCGCCCTTGGGTGGTTCCTGACATACGTTATCGCACAATCGTCTTTCGATGCCGTGCCCATCGCATCCGTGACCTTCACCGGGCCCTCGACCGACACCTTGATGGGCCTGGTCAATGCGCCCGGATTGCCAGCGAGTTTCGGCGTCGGGCTTGTGCCGGGCGTTGTCCTTGGGGCGGCGCTTATGGCGGTGCTGACGGGAGAATTCGCAATCGAACGGTTTGGCCCTGAACTGCCGATGGAGCGCTATCTCATCGGGGCCTGCCTGATGGGGTTCGGTGCCATGTTGGCGGGCGGCTGCGCAGTCGGCGCGGGTCTGTCAGGCGGATCGGTCATGTCGCTCACCGCATTACTTGCAGTATTCGCGATGTGGCTTGGCGCAACCGTCACCCAGTGGAGCCTTTCACTCGGCCCGGATCAGGCAGTGGCAGGCACACCCTGACCTTCGCGAGACAGTGCCGATGCCAGCTTGGCGCCAGAGATGATCGCGGCCAGTGCCAGAAGGGCGGCAATGCTGCCGGTTGCGCTCCCCGACAGCCCGGCACCAACGGTGCAGCCACCGGCCAGAACGCCGCCAACGCCCATCAAGATAGCGCCGCTTACATAACGGAGCGTCTCAAGCGGCGATGTGAAACTCTGAAGCTGCAACTCTCGGCGCGCGGTGGCGCTCAGAAAGCTGCCGCCAAGGACACCAACGACGAAACCAACGCCGAATCCGGCTGGGATTGCAGAGGACGCAATGACCCAAAAGAGGCTGTCGCTCCACGGCAGGGTAAAGGCGATCGATTGGATCGGAAGCGGATCGAAATCGTCGAATAGAAGTGTGCTGGTCGCCATCCAGCCGCCAACGGCTGTCAGGCCGACGATCGCTCCAAGAATGACATTTGTTGCGCCGGGGCGCGCGCGCAGGATGAAGACCGCTGCCAGCACAATCGCCGCGGCGGCGAGTGCCGGGGCGCCGAACGGCAGATCCGACAGAGAACCGTATGGCACATCGGCTGTGATGCTGCCGATCCCGGTGCGAATGGGCGCAAACACACCCTTCAAGGTCGCGTGGGCCGCAACGGCAAAGACCAGAAGGACGGTCAGTGCGCGCAGGTTGCCCGATCCGGTCAGAACGGTCAGGCGCGAAACACAGCCGCGTGTCAGCACCATGCCGGCCCCGAAGGCAAGCCCGCCGATCAGGATGCCTGCGATGGGGAGTGTGGAGGAAAGGAAGCGGTGATCTTCCACGGCGACAAACCCGGAAGCTTGTGCGATGGCAAATCCAACCACAGCCGCGGCGAAGCCGGTCACCCAGACCGCGGCGGCACTGTTGCGCTCGGCCATATCCCCGGCCACGGCCCGGCGCAGGCAGAAGCGCGAAATCTGCGCCGCGACACCGAATACAAGGCCCAATAGCAATCCGGCAAAGATGTGCAACGTGCGGGCCTCGAAGCCCAAATCCAGTGTTTCCATCAGCATGACAGCCGTCCCATTCACATATTCAGATCGGGACATGCGTTTCGTATGTGGCAGAGTCAAGCGAGTGGATCGGGTCGTTTGTTCTGCAAATACGCCCTTGCCAGAAGGAAATTCTGGTCATGGTATTCTGTCGGGAGGATGTTCGCGCCGCACCCATCGCACAGGGTCG
>JASJDQ010000164.1 GCA_030065075.1 Paracoccaceae bacterium
TCTTCCGAAGAAAAGGCCAGGCCAGAAAGACCAAGTTCGACCCCCGCGATCAGGCCACGAACAACGGAACGTTCACCTTCCGCAATCAGGTGCATGACAACATGTTCTGGACGATCGCCAGCGGCATCACGCTTTGGACGGCGTTTCAGACGATTGTCTTCTGGGCCATGGCGAACGGCTGGACACCGATCAACACATTCCCCTCGAACCCCGTCTGGTTCGTACTCTGGTTCATCCTGATCCCGGTCTGGTCCAGCTTTCATTTCTATTGGATCCACCGCGCATTGCACTGGCCACCGCTCTACCGCCTCGCACACGCGCTGCATCATCGGAACGTCAACGTCGGCCCCTGGTCCGGCATCTCGATGCATCCGGTCGAGCACCTCCTTTTCTACACCAATTTCCTGATTCATCTGATCGTGCCGTCGCATCCGCTGCACGTGCTCTTCCACGGCTATACCCAATCGGTGCACCCGGTATTCTCTCACTCGGGTTTCGACAAACTGATCGTGGCCGATAAGGAGCGCGCACAGATGGGCGTCTTCTATCACCAGCTTCATCACCGCTATTTCGAATGCAATTACGGCACCGTCGACATGCCTTGGGATCGCTGGTTCGGCACGTTCCACGACGGACGTTTCAGGGCGACCGAAGAAACTCGCGCCCGCAAGAAACGCATGTACGAGTAAGGCGCCGATAGGAAATAGCGCATTCCTGACCGGTTAGGTCAGGGAATCCAATTCGGTCACGCACGGCACCTTGCACCCGACCCGGATCCCGGCTTCTGTCGGCCCATGACCAAAACACTTCTCTCCATTGGCCACGGGTTTTCGTCCCGCGCGCTCGCACCCTTGCTAAAGAAACGCGGCTGGCGGGTCATCGGCACAACCCGCGACCCGAGCAGGATCGGCGGACTGGAGCGCTCCGGCGTGGAGCCGCTGATCTGGCCTGGCAATCCGCTGCCCTTCGATCAGACCACACACGTTCTCACCTCGGTCGCGCCCAACGACAGCGGTGACCCCGTCCTCAACGCTCACACCCGCGACCTGAAAGCCGCCCGGCACCTCGAATGGGTGGGCTATCTCTCCACCACCGGAGTCTATGGCGACCATCAAGGCGGCTGGGTCGATGAAGATGCAGAACTCACCCCCTCGACCAAACGCGGTCAAGCGCGCGTCAAAGCCGAAACAGAGTGGCGCACGCTTGACCTGCCACTGCATATCTTCCGGCTTGCGGGCATCTACGGACCCGGGCGCGGCCCGTTCGCCAAGGTCAGGAATGGCACCGCACGGCGCATCATCAAGGAAAACCAGGTCTTCAGCCGCGTCCACGTGGAAGACATCGCGGTGACCGTGCTCGCGTCTATCGACCACCCCAACCCGGGGGCGGCCTATAATGTCTGCGATGACGAGCCGGCCCCGCCCCAGGACGTTATCGCCCATGCCGCCGAACTGATCGGCTTGCCTCTACCGCCTGCGGTCAACTTCGAAGACGCGGATATGACACCGATGGCGAGGAGCTTCTATGCGGAGTCAAAACGCGTCAAAAATGACCGCATCAAGCAGGAATTGGGCGTAAAATTGCGCTATCCCGACTATCGCACGGGGCTTGCCGCACTTTTGGCCGACGAGACCCCCTGACAGGCTTGCGCCTGCTGCAGAACGCGCCATATGGGGCCAGAGAAGCCAAAGGGAGCCCCATGAGTTTTCGCGCACGCCTGTCCGATTTCCTCGATAAACCCAGCACGCAATACGTGATCATCGCCGTCATCGTGGTGAATGCAATCGTCCTGGGAATGGAAACGTCGAAATCGTTGATGGCAGCGGCGGGGCCCCTGATCATCGGCATCGACCGGCTCTGCCTTGCGATCTTCACGGTGGAACTCATCGCCAAGCTCTATGCCCGGGGCGGGGCATTCTTCCGGAGCGGCTGGAACATTTTCGATCTCTTGGTCGTGGGCATTTCCTACGTGCCCGACGCGGGCGGGCTATCGGTTCTGCGCGCCCTGCGCATCCTTCGTGTGTTGCGCCTGGTCTCGACCATGCCGCGGCTCAGACGCGTTATAGAAGGTTTCCTGTCAGCGGTGCCGGGCATGGCCTCTGTCTTTGGCTTGATGGCGCTGATTTTCTACATCGCATCCGTGATCGCCTCGAAGCTTTTCGGATCGAGTTTTCCAAACTTCTTTGGCGATCTCGGACGTTCCGCCTACTCGCTGTTCCAGATCATGACGCTGGAAAGCTGGTCGATGGGGATCGTCCGCCCGGTGATGGAGGTCTATCCTTACGCTTGGGCGTTCTTCGTGCCCTTCATCCTGATCACTACCTTCGCTGTGGTGAACCTGGTGGTGGGTCTGATCGTGAACTCGATGCAAGAGGCCCACGCGGAAGAAGAAGTCGCGGCTACCGAAGCCTACCGCGAAGAGATCATCCAGCGGCTTACGGCAATCGAGAAGAAACTGAACGTGCGCGGCGACTAATTACGCAACAGTCGCGCGATTTCGACATACCCGGCAGCTTCGGCAAGCACCGACGGCGTCCTTCCCTGCCGATCCGCCAACTCCCGATCTGCCCCGGCCTCAACCAATGCCTCGACCACCCGCTGATGCCGTGGACCGCCATCTCCGAGGATCACGGCCTCGATCAGCGCCGTCCAACCAAGGTTGTTCACATGATCCAGCGGCGCACCCGCCGCGATCAGACGGCGGACGACCTCGTCATGACCAAGATGCGCCGCCGCAATCAGCGCGGTGCCATGGTAAGGACTGGTGACCAGTCCGGGATCGTTGCCCAACTCGATTGCAAGCGACATCAGGTCAGGGTCATCTGCCACTGCGGCGATGGTCACAACATCGTACGCCTGACCCTCCAGTGCATTCATATCCGCGCCTGCCTCTGCCAGCGCGCGCAACGCGTCATCCTGCGAGGCGAAGGCAGCCACATGCACGGGTGTGCGACCCCGTGAATCGCGCGCCTCCAGATCGCTTCCGGCCGCAGCCAAAGCCCCTATCGAGGATACATCGCCCGCGTGCGCGGCCTTGTGTAGTCCCTCATAGACGGCCACCTCCGACGCGGTTGGCGCGACCTGTGCCTGGAGCAAACCAGGTACCAGCAGAAAGAAAATAATGAAAAGGCGATGCATGCCAAAGCATCGCGGTGCCTCGGATCGATTTCAAGCCTTGCCCGCGAAAAAGTTTCTTGACGAAATCCTTCGACGCCGCACGCAGAAGTCGTTTCCTTACAACGAGTTTCGCATGCGAAAGCCTTTCAGGCCTTCCGGCTCATCACTTCCACACCCAGCACATCCATCACCTTCGCTTCGATATGCTCTGCGTTCATCGCCGCCACGTCGTACATGCCGTGCGGGCTGGCCTGATCGATGAATACATCCGGCAGCACCATCGAACGGTATTTGAAGCCCCGGTCAAAGACCCCCTCGTCCGCGAGAAACTGCGCAACATGGCTTCCAAATCCGCCCACGGCACCTTCCTCGATCGTGATGAGCGCGTCATGTCTGGCGACGAGGTCAAGGATCAACTCGTAGTCCAACGGCTTTGCAAACCGCGCATCTGCAATCGTCGGCTTGATACCGCGCGGGCCCAAGGCCTCGGCAGCCTTTTCCACTTCGGCCAGACGCGTGCCAAAAGACAGGATGGCAACGCCCGAGCCTTCGCGAACGATGCGGCCTTTGCCGATCTCCAGCACCTCACCCCGCTCCGGCAGATCGACGCCCACGCCCTCGCCGCGCGGATATCGGAAGGCGATAGGACCCTCGTTGTATGCGGCGGCGGTCGCAACCATATGCACCAGCTCGGCCTCGTCGGCGGCGGCCATCACGACCATCCCCGGCAGATTGGCCATAAACCCGATGTCGAATGCACCCGCATGCGTCGCCCCGTCGGCACCCACAAGCCCAGCCCTGTCGATGGCAAAACGAACCGGCAACCGCTGGATCGCCACGTCATGCACCACCTGATCGTAGCCACGCTGCAGGAAGGTCGAGTAGATCGCACAGAAGGGTTTCATCCCCCCCGCCGCCAGACCGGCGCTGAAGGTGACAGCGTGCTGCTCGGCGATCCCCACGTCGAAGCAGCGTGTCGGAAAGCGTTCAGCAAACAAGTTCAGCCCCGTACCATCCGGCATGGCTGCCGTCACAGCGCAGACTTTGTCGTCGCGAAGCCCCTCGTTTATCAGGGCATTCGCAAAAACCTTGGTGTAGCTCGGCGCGTTGGACGGCGCTTTCTTCTGTTCACCAGTAATAACGTCGAACTTAGAGACGCCGTGGCCCTTGTCGCGCGCCGCTTCAGCCGGCGCATAGCCCTTACCCTTCTTGGTGATCACGTGGATTAGGATCGGCCCCGTGGCGCGCTCTTTAACCGTGCGCAATACGGGCAGAAGCTGATCCAGATCGTGACCGTCGATAGGGCCGAGATAGCTGAAGCCCAGCGCCTCGAACAATGTGCCGCCATCGCCGACGACCGTATGCTTCAAGACATCCTTCGCCCGCCTTGCGCCTTCGCGGAAAGGCTCCGGCAACAGGTTGACCGCACCCATGGCAGCGGCCTTCAATTCCTGAAACGGCGCCCCGGCGTAAAGCTGAGACAGATAGGACGACATCGCCCCAACGGGCGGCGCGATCGACATCTCGTTGTCGTTCAGGATGACGATCAAGCGCTTTTTCAGATGGCCCGCGTTGTTCATCGCCTCATACGCCATGCCCGCGCTGATGGCGCCATCCCCGATAACGGCGATGGCATCGCCGAGTCCCGTGTCGCACGTTCCACCCAGGTCGCGCGCGGTGGCAAAGCCAAGTGCGGCAGAGATCGAGGTCGAGGAATGCGCCGCACCAAAGGGGTCATAGGGGCTCTCGCTGCGCTTCGTGAACCCGGAGAGGCCATCTTTCATGCGAAGCGTCCGAATGCGGTCCCGGCGGCCCGTCAGGATCTTGTGCGGGTAGCATTGGTGACTGACGTCCCAGATCAGCTTGTCTTTGGGCGTGTCAAAGACCGCATGCAGCGCGGTCGTCAGCTCCACGACGCCCAAACCGGCCCCCAGATGCCCGCCTGTTTCGCTGACGGCACTGATCGTCTCGCCGCGCAATTCGCGCGCGAGGGTGTGCAAATCGGCATCCGAAAGGCGTTTCAGGTCGGCCGGACTGTTGATGCTGTCCAGCAAGGGGGTGTGCGGTCGCTCAGACATGGGCGGTCCTACTATTACGAGTCGCGCGAAATTACAAAACGCGCCGCATCTCTTAGGTAATCCGCTTGTGCAGAATACAAGGAGAGCGCGTCAATCGCTTCCGCGACCAATTCGCGCGCCCGTTTCTTCGCGCCATCAAGCCCCAGGTGGCTGACGAAGGTAGCCTTCCCGGCATCCGCATCCTTTTTCAGCCGCTTGCCGGTTTTGGCTTCGTCCCCTTCGACATCAAGAATGTCGTCCGCGATCTGAAACGCCAGGCCCAGTGCCTTGGCATAGGCCAACAAAGGAGCCGGATCGGCACCCACCATGCGGGGCCCTGCGGCGGCGGACCATTCGATCAGTGCGCCCGTCTTGCCAGACTGCATTATCGTGATGTCATTCAGTGACAACGGCGCACCAGAGGTCTCTGCCGCGATGTCCAGTGCCTGACCATAGGCCATGCCGGTAGCACCTGCCGCCTGCGCCAAGGTCTGGGACAACGCCAGCTTCCGGTCGGCCTGCAGCGCGCCATCGGCGACCAGCTCGAAGGCGAAGCTTTGCAGCCCGTCACCTGCCAACACAGCCATTGCCTCGTCCCATTTCTTGTGGACGGTCGGCTTGCCGCGGCGCAGATCATCGTCATCCATGCAGGGCATATCGTCGTGAACGAGGCTAAAGGCATGGATGCACTCGATCGCCGAAGCCGCACCAATGGCATCTGTCTGTGGAACGTTATGAAGCGCCGCGCCTTCCAACACCAGAAATCCACGCAACCGCTTGCCGCCACCCGTGACGGCATAGCGCATGGCGTCAGTCAGTTCGCTTTCGGGCAGATCGGACAGGCGCAGGTTCAGGTGCGCCTCGATCACATCGGCCGAGGCTTTCAGACGGTCGTGAAAGCTCACTTGATATCGACCGGAGCCGTCCCTGTTGGGTTGCCTTCGCCATCCAGTGTGATCTGGGCCACCTTCTCTTCCGCCTCGGCCAATTTCTTCTGGCAATGCGCCTTCAGCGCGGCCCCGCGTTCGTAGAGCTTGATCGAGTCGTCCAGCGGAACATCGCCCGACTCCAACCGATTGACGACACTTTCCAATTCTTTCATCGCGTCTTCGAAGCTCATTTTGTCAACGGGGGCGTCGGACATCTGATTACTCCTTCAAGGCAGTTACGTGTGCCACGGTGCTGGCGGCGAGCGCGTCCAGATCATACCCGCCTTCGAGAGTCGAGACCACGCGACCCCTGCTATGGGTGTCCGCCACCTCGCGAATGGCACGCGTAACCCATGCGAAATCGTCCTCGACCCAGTTGAGATTGGCCAGTGGATCGTCGGCATGGGCATCGAAGCCTGCTGAGATGATCACCAGTTCGGGTGCGAAATCGTCAACCGCAGGCAGGATCAGGTCGCCCCAGGCACGGCGCATCGCCTGTCCGCCGGTCATCGGTTGCAGCGGCGCGTTCAGCACATTGTCGTGGGCACCCGTTTCATGCGGTGCACCCGTTCCGGGATAGAGCGGCATCTGGTGGGATGAACAAAAGAACGTCCGCGGTTCGTTCCACAAAAGGTCTTGTGTGCCATTGCCATGGTGCACATCGAAATCGAGCACTGCGACGCGCTCCAGCCCGTGATGATCCAGCGCATATTTGGCTGCGATAGCAGCCGTGCCGAAAAGGCAGAAACCCATCGCAGTTTCCGTTTCCGCATGGTGGCCGGGCGGGCGCATGGCGACGAAAGCGGTCTTCGCATCCCCCGCCAGAACAGCATCGACCGCGGCAAGGCAGCCGCCAACGGCCCGAAGTGCTGCGTTCAACGAACCGGAAGAGACATGGGTGTCGGCATCGAGCGAGCGGAAGCCCGTATCCGGTATCGAGGCTTCGATGCGTGTGACGTAGTGCTCTGGGTGACAGCGAAGCACTTCGGCTCGGTCCGCCTTGGGCGCTTCATGCCACGAAAGCCCATCCATGGCTTCAAGGGCGGGCTTGATGGCTTCAACCCGGGCGACCCGTTCGGGATGTCCGGGCGGCGTTACGTGGGTCAGGGCGTCATCGTGCCAATAGATCTGGGTCATGTCTTTAGGTTCCAGAACTGACGGCAAGAGGCAAGGCGTTTGCGCTACCTCCGTCTGGCGCTTGGCAAGGGAATCTGGCACCGTCCCGACATGACACTGACCGCTTTTCTTGCCGCCTGGCTACTTCATCTGATCGCCGCTGCCTCACCCGGTCCGACGATCCTGATGTCGGCGCGCATCGGTGTGACCGAAGGCATGCGTACCGGTGTCTTCTATTCGCTGGGCTGCGGTGTTGGCGCGCTGGTCTGGGCGGCTGCCGCGCTCTTCGGTCTGGCGGTTCTTTTCCAGATTGCGCCAACCGTTCTCTGGGGGTTCAAACTGGCAGGCGGGCTTTTTCTGCTTTGGATCGCGTTGCAGATGTGGCGAAAGGCGCCGGACCCGTTGCCCGAGGCCGCGACCGGCAGGGGCCCGCGGTCCCCATGGAGCGCTTTTCGCCTCGGCATTGCCACACAACTGGCCAACCCTAAACCAGCGATCTTCTTCGGCGCCGTCTTCGTCGGAACCGTGCCACCCTCGGCCTCTCCGCTGGCCGTTGGTCTTCTGTTGCTGGCAATTTTCATAAACGAAACGGCTTGCACAACCGCTGTCGCCCGCATCTTTTCCTTCGACCAGTCGCGCCGCGCTTATGGTCGGGTGAAGCTGACGGTGGACCGCGTGTTCGGCGGACTGCTCGGGCTCTTGGGGGCCAAGATTGCCTTGACATGATTTCGCCATGTCAGCGTTGCAATCAGCACGCATGACCGATGAGTAAGTCGCGCAAATCATCACCTACAAAGACGACAAGGACTGGGCTGAGGCAGCGCTTTGCGCAGTCTTTTTGATAGTCTTTCCAGTTGTCATCGCCTTTCTATGGATCGTGTCTCCAGATGACGTGCCGTGGTATTTCAAGCTGGCCTTCTCGGCAGTTTTCGCAGCAAGTGTTCCGTTTCTGATCAAAAGGGTCGTTTCCGCCCGTACAAGGCAGGTAACGTTCGACACGCTGACCCGGAAAATATCCGTTCGGGAGTTGACGCCGTTGTCGATCAGGCACAGGCAACTGCGGGTGACCGAGATCGAGGGCTTGGAGTTCAATGCCCACGACAATTACGGATATTGGTACACGGCCAGTCTTAAGCTCGCCGACGGCACGCGAGTTGCCTCTGCACAAGGAAGCTACGAGCCTGATGTCCGGGAGCGCCACGACGACTTGTTGCATCGGTTGCAGAAGGTCGTCCCCGACATCACGTTGGAAAACACTTCGACCTGAACGGTCAATCCGGGGCCAGCATATAGCCTGCACCCCGCACAGTTTGCAGGTATCGGGGCTGTTTCGGGTCAGCTTCGATCTTACGCCTCAGGCGCGTGATCTGCACGTCGACGGCGCGCTCCTGCGCCTGACCGCCGTCGCGGCCGAGGTCTTCGACCAGTTTCGCACGCGAAAGCGCCTCGCCCGGACAAGCCGAAAAGATGCGCATTAGTTGAGCTTCGGTCGCTGTCAGCCGCACGGGCACTTCGCCATCCCACATGGTTCCCTTTTCGATGTCGTAACGAAGCGAACCCAGCGACAGGACCTTGGGCACCAGATCGGCAGGTTCCTGCGCCGGGACGCGGCGCAGTATGGAATTGATGCGCAGCAGCAGTTCCTTGGGCTCGAATGGCTTCGCCAGATAGTCGTCGGCCCCGGCTTCTAGGCCAGCAATCCGATCCTGTGTCTCGCCTTTTGCGGTCAGGAGCAGGATCGGCATATCGCCCTTTTCCGCCCGCAGGCGTTTACAATAGGACACGCCGTCTTCGCCCGGCATCATGACATCCAATACGATCATGTCGAAATCGAGACCCGTCAGAATGCGGTCGGCATGCGCCGCGTCACGGGCGGCCGAGACAAGAAAGCCATTCCGCATCAGGAACTTCTGCAGAAGTCCGCGAATGCGTTCATCGTCATCGACGATCAGAAGATGAGCGTCCAGATCGGTCATTCACTTGCCTCGCGCAGCCGCGTGTAGTGCCGACGCATATCGTTATCCATCATGGCTTCCAAGACCTGCCGGAAACCGACGACCGCCTCGGGCCCGACCTGGCGGAAAGCGGCACGCATACGATTGCGCTGCGCAGTGGAAAGCTCGCTTTCCAGGGCCTCGCCCTCAGGTGTCAGAAAAAGATGGCGCTCGCGTTTGTCGCGCGTTCCCACCCGACTGTCGACCAGCCCATCTTCGATCAGGGTTCGAAGCACGCGGTTCAGCGACTGTTTGGTGACGCCGAGGATCGACAGAAGGTTGTTCACCGTCGTCCCAGGCGAGCGATTGATGAAATGGATCGCACGGTGATGGGCGCGTCCGTAGCCCTTCTCGGACAGAATTCGATCAGGGTCTGCCGTGAACCCGCGATAGGCGAAGAACATCGCCTCGATCCCTTTACGAAGCTGTTCATCCGTCAAAAATAGCAGGCTTTCGCCGCCCGGTTGTCTGCTGCTCTCAGACATCTTTCCTCCCGCGTTTGGCGAAGTTTATGTCAGCCTTGTTGACATTCCAAGACC
>JASJDQ010000165.1 GCA_030065075.1 Paracoccaceae bacterium
CTCCGCGATAAGCCTGAACCTCAACCCGAAAGGCACTCGGATCGGCACTCACGCCTTCGACGCGGACCTCGGCCGAGAGCGTCTCCCGCATGGATCGCGCCACGCAATCCACGAAGATGTCCTCGATCAGGCCAAGATCGCTGTTCTTGTCGCTTTGCGTCTGGAACAGCACGACCGGGCGCGCCGGAATGGCCCGCTGCGTGTAGGTCTCGGTGACGATCGTTTGCTGGGGCGGCGCGATATTCGCCGTCCGGTGATGTTCCAGCCACTCGCCAACGGCGTGATCGCCATCGACAAGCTGAATACCCTCCAGAAACTCCGCGCCAGGGGCCGCAGGCACAAGTTCCACGGCATCAAGATCCAGCGTCACGCTTCGCCGGTCGGCCACCAGCGTGTCGCGAAAATCTCCAAGCGCGCGCCGGATCTCGCTTAAGGATTGTCGCAGGCTGGTCGAGGCCTTGTCGGCCTCTTTCCCGGGCCAAAGCCGCTTTTGGAGCCACAAACGGCCCCGGCCACCCGTTTCGCTGGTTGCCAGAAGCGCGAGAAGCGCTTGCGATTTGGCGCTTTTCGGCGCCAGATCGAGCCCGTCCTCCCCTTCCAGCCGGAACCGTCCGTACAAAAACAGACGCAATTTTGTTTTCTGCACCACCGTAAAAGACCCCTCAGGCGTTGCCCACGCGTCAATTGCAGCATGTATGCGTGACATTTTCAAGAAATTGGCTGGAAAACGGCATCTGTGAATCTTCCGTGAATGGCGCATACATCGCTGGACGGCAGCCTTCGAAACTTCGCAGTCTGACTATGGAGTTAATGCGAGGGAGTTACGAATGCCGGCGCAAGGGCAAGGACAAGGCCAGGGTCAAGGACAGGGTCAGGGCCAAGGGCAAGGACAGGGTCAGGGACAGGGCCAAGGACAGGGTCAGGGCCAAGGACAGGGTCAAGGACAAGGCATCGATCACGCAGGCGGCCCCGGTTCGGGCATGCTCAGTTGGTCGTTGATAACGACCCATGACGGCATCGTCGGCTATTGGGACGGGCTGCCGATGCACAATCCGCAACCCCTCGGCACCTCGGATGCGGACGTGCGCTATCTGTCGATGGATGTGCGCTCGAAGCTGATGAATTCGATGCTGTTCCCGCATTTCACCATCGACGGCGAAGACGGGCATGCAACGCTTTCGGTCAAGGGCAACGAACTTGTCACATTGCATCGCCCGGAACGAGCGGTTTTCCGCCAACAACTGGCGATGGTGCGCGCCTATTCGGACCTGCGGGGCGACCGCACGAACGAAATCTTGATCCAGACCGGCGATCTTTTCTCGTTCTACGGTGCGCTTGGTTATCTGAGCGCGAACCGCCATAGAAAGACGCTATCCACCCTTTACACGTGTCAGCGCGTCGCGGTGCATGTCGAAATGCCGATCAAGCACTTCTGCCGGTCGCCGCGCCCCATCGACTATTCGACGCACGTGCAGCCGATGATCCAGACACCTGATCACTCGGCCTATCCTTCCGGACACGCGATCGAGGTCTTTGCGGCCTCCACCGTCATGGCGCGGCTTTTGACCGGCATGGGGCCGAAAGAGGCGCTTGGCGCGGACCCGAACGACAACCGTGGCCGCATGGCGGGCATGACCTACCGTCTGGCGCACCGGATCGCCACGAACCGGTCGGTCGCAGGTGTTCACTTCCCGATCGACTCGGCCTCGGGCGCGATCATCGGCTGTTTGCTGGGGGATGCGCTTTACCGTGTCGCTACCGGCGCAACCGATTGGCCGGACTTGAAAAGTATCAACTTCGAGCCGATTGCAGAAAACGAGCCTCCCTTCGATCTGACACTTCGGTGGCTGCGCGAACAACTGCCCGAGGATGCCGCAGGCGGCTCAGCCCCCGATCAGACAACCATCTTCGGCAAGCTCTGGAAAGAAGCGGCCGAAGAATGGCAGGAGGCCGCTCTATGACACTGGAATGGTCGGGCTGGACCGACGATCCCACCCTCGACGACTTCATGACGCCATACATCCATTGGCAGAAGGAAGTCATCTTCGACGGGCTCCCGGAGAAAGATGGGCTGGCGCTGGAACCTCCCTTGCCGCTTTCAAAGATGGCGGCAAAACTCAGTGGCAAAACCCATCAGCGCGTCGCCCTCCCAAATTTCGCGCGCCCGGGGCCCGACGAGGCGAACGAGGAGGATCCGTTGATCCGCCTGACCTGGATGCCCGACCCCGATTGCGCCATCGTCGGCGTGATCGACAGCGGCATCGCGCTCAGCCACGCCCGCTTCCGGCGACTGGATGGCGGCACGCGCTTCCTCTCGGCCTGGCTGCAGGGCGGCGAATGGCGGAGCGACCGGGACCTGCCCTTCGGGCGCGAACTGTTCCGGACCGAGATCGACCAGTTGATGTTCCGTGCCGTATCGGCGGGCGCCATCGACGAGGCGCAATTCGACCGCGAGGCGGGCGTCACACAGTTCTTCCACGCGCGCGGCGACCGCCGGCTTGAAAACAACGTCACCCACGGCACCTTCGTGGCCGATCTGGCGGCAGGCTATGACCTGCGCCACAGCCATGAGGACGAGCTTCGGCGTCGCCTGCCGATGATCGCCGTAGGCCTGCCGCCAAATCCTTCGATGGGGGCATCGGGCAGTTCGCTCGAGTTTTTCGCCGCCCAAGCCATCGAGTACATCATCCGGCGCGCCGATCGCATCTGGGACGCCTGCGATCACCCCAAGGGCGGCGCCTTCCCGATCATAATCAACCTGTCCTACGGCCTGGAAGCGGGTCCCAAGGACGGGCACATGCTGATCGAACAGCTGATCCGGGCGGTCAACGAAAAGGCCGACAAGCACGGCCGACCGATTCGCGTCATCTTGCCGGCGGGCAACCACAACCTGGTGCAGGGCTGCGCCAAGTTCGAGTTCGGAGAAACGCGCAAACAGTCGATTGACTGGCGCGTTCAGCCCGAGGATCAAACGCCCAACTTCGTCGAGATCTGGTCCGATGTCCTCACGGGCGACGCTCCAGATGGTCAAACGCACCCCTTGGGCGTCTGCCTTGCTCCGCAATCGGGTCCCGCCAGCACAGCTACACCGGGTCAGGACGGGCAGATCAACACGCTCAACCTCGACGGCAAGGCGGTCGCCCGCATTTATTGCAGGCGCCACGACAGCGGCGAGGGCTGGCACCGCATGGCCTACCTGCTTTGCACGGCGCCAACTCGGAAAACGGATCGCGGCACCGCCGCGCCTGCAGGCCGCTGGTCCATCGATCTGGAATCAGAGGGCGACACCATCGGCTTTGGTTACGTTCAGTCGGACCAAAGCCTGACCTACAACGGCGATACCGGCCTTTTGTCGTATTTCGACGACCCGAATTACCAGCGCTATGACGAATGGGGCCGTATCATCGACACTGCGAGTTATCCGGACGGCGAAATTACCGATGTGACCCTGCCAACCCGGCGCCGCGGGTCCCTCAATGCCATCGCCTCGCTTGCCGAGGCGCGTGTGATCGGCAGCTACCGGGCCTCGGATGGCAAACCGTCGGACTATTCCAGCAGTGGCACGCGCGAGGCCGTCGGCGACGGCCGCACAGAGCCCACCTGTCTCTTGCCCGGCGAAGAAGGGCCCGCGACCTTCGGCCTGATGGCGGCAGGCGCCCGAAGCGGCACGGCAGCCTTTATGAGCGGCACGAGTTTCTCGACGGCGCTTGCCACCCGGGCGGTCAGTCAAGCCATGCTGGACTGGATCGACGCAGGACGAAACGGAGAAGCACCAGGCACCCGGGCGTGGTTCGAAGACCGGGTGCAGGACGACGAGCTTAACGCCGGCTGGCCCGGCAAAACGGTGTCAGAGAAAGCGGGATTTGGCCGCATGCTGGCCCCCTCGACAGGAAGGGTGCCAAGACGCGTTTGACGGAATTCCATCACCAAATACTTTTTAGCAGGAAATGGGTCGGTGCATCGTGAGGCACCGGCCCGAATTCTTTCGCGGCACCCCTAATTCTTGACGACGACCATTGCTTTCACCATCTCGCCATCGACGGCGAGAGACCGGTGATCGTTGGTATTCAGCGTGATTTCGACCTCGACCTCTCCGGGCGGCAGGCTGTCGATGTGAAACCAGGGTCCGTAAACCCGAGCGCGTTTCTCGCCATTCACGTAGAGATGGGCGTGGCCTTGGCCGTCCTTGTGCGCCAAGCCTGCGTTGTCCGCCGCAAAGGCAAAATTCTCTGTGATGACGTTCAGGTTCCAGCCGGTCTCCGGATCAGGGACGAGGTTCAGCTCCAAGCTGGGCGCATCCGGGCCCGCAGGTACCGACAGCACTTCGCTATGCTCATGCGCCTCGCCTTCGTGCAGGCTGTGATCCATCTGTTCGGCACCCGAAACGGCGTTTTCCCGGCTTTGGCCAGAGCCAAGCACGAAGCCAATGCCGCCCCCAAAGGCCAGGCCAATGATCAGAAACGCGAGCGCTCGCAGCATGTCGACAGAATTGCGTCCAAGGCGTGTGAAGGCAAGCAGAGAACCGCGAGAGATGGCGGGCTCAAATCGCAGGGTCTGCGGCGGGCTTTGCCCGTCGCGCCGATGGGGGCTTTGCCCCCAGGATATCTTAAGGTCGATGGAGGGCTCTTTCGGAACCGAGCTGTCCGATGGAGGGCGCAGAGTGGCTGCCGGAAAAGTTGAACGTTATCCGAACCGACAAGAAATCCTCTCCAACGACTCTTTTCCTTAAACCTAGAGGCGAAAAAATCTGGGCGAGTGGCGGTGGCTTTCCTTCTCGGCTGCGCTTTAACGAAGGTTACCCGGAGTGCCGACCGGATTCACGCGCGCCGCGCCAAAAGGTACGTGTCCATCAACCAGCCATGGGCCGCGCGCGCCTTTTCGCGGGTCGCGATGATGTCTTCCTTCACCTGCGCCAGGGGGCCTTCGATAAGCACTTCGTTCGGCAGTCCCAGAAAGGCGCCCCACCAGATGTGGATACCCGCCGGGTCCAACACCTGAAAGCTGCATTCCCCGTCCAGCAGAACGGCAAGGCGATCGGCGCAGTTGGGCCAGCCGTTGTCCCTGAGCTGCCGCCCGGTCGTGATCAGGACCGGGGCATTCACCTCGTTCAACGGGATCGCATGTGCTGCCGTGAGCGCCTGCAGCGCCGTGATGCCAGGGATAGCAGTCACCTTTGGCGCCGGCATGATCCGCTCGGCAATCCGCAAGGTCGAGTCGTATAGCGACGGATCCCCCCAGACCAGCAAGGCGACCCGCCCGGCCTCTTTCGGCAAGGCCTCGACCCATGCGCGGGCAATGGCGTCATGCCACGCCGCCACACCTTCCAGATACCCCTCCGAGGCATCCCGCTCGGGCATCTCAAAGAACACGACCCGGCTATCGGCATCCAGGGCGCTGAGAAGCGCCAGCCGCATCTCTGCCAAATCCGACTTGTCCGTGCCCTTTCTGGGCACCAGCACCACGTCCGCCGATTGGATCGCAGCAACGCCTGCCCTTGTCAGGTGGTCGGGATGGCCCATCCCGATGCCAATGAGCAAAAGGTCGTTCATGAAAGAATTTGGGCGCCCGAAGGCGCCCAACCGAAGGATCTCAAGCCCGGGCGTAAAGCCGTCGCTCGACCGCGGCGCTGCCTTCGAGACCACGGAGCGTCTTTGCCGTCGCAAGAACGGCCAGATCCACCACCGGCTCGATTAAGATAACCAGCAGATAAGCTGCGGCGAAGGTGCCGACCGAAGCGAAGGTCTCGGCACCCGCGCCCTGACCGTAGAACACCCAGAAAGCAACCCAGGCGATTACCCCGCCCTGATAGGCGGCAGAGAGTTTCAGAACTTCGTGATAGTCCATGTCCACATAGGCCTTGTCCGCAGGCACGACCCGCTTCGCCAGCGCATGGATGGCAAAGAGCGGCACCAGCAGGGTCGTCACGTTGACGAAGAACATCGGCACGTCCGAGGGTGCGAAGAGAAGGCCCTGCAGGCCCAGACCTGCCGCCAGACCGAAGGCTGCCGGCCCGGCGCCGAGGATCAGAAGAAGCGTCGTGCCAAGGATGAAATGCACTTCCGAGACGCCCACCGGGAAGTGCGGCAGGACTTCGAAAAAGACAAACGTACCGACCGTCGCCAGCACCGCACGAAGGGCGAAAGACCCTGCGTTTCGCGCCTTGATGTCGTCCACCATCAGCTTCGCGCCGTAGGCCGTCGCACCGGCTGCCGTCGTATAGGCCAGAGCCATCTTGGCCCCGTCCACAATCCCTGGTTCGATGTGCATTATCTTCTCTCCTTGCCCGCCCCGCCGGCGATGCTGTTTTGGCCGGGTGCCCGGCGATTATTTCCGCGACGGCAGGTTTCCTGGCTTGCGGGTCGCCGACCGGTCCCATCCTTCCCAGCTTTCGCCAGTGGATCCTGTGGGCGGTCTCGCCGCGTACAGTTGCGGGGGCAGCCTGGGCTTTGAACCCTGTTCCCTTGCACCGTCCCCTCAGCAATGCGCTTCGACCCCCGGAGTGTCAAGCAAAGAGGACGACGTCCTCTGTCAACAAAACGACCTACTCTGCCGCTTCCACCGGATCATCCGTTTCTTCGCCCCCAGCACGCTCGCGCCAGATCGCGTCCGGCAAGTGCGGATTGGTGATCGCGTCATACAATGCGCGGTAGTCGTCCTCGGCCATGAGTGCGGCAATGCGTGCGCGATGCCACTCCACCGCGTCACCGTGCAGCGAAAAGAGCGCCTCGTCGCTCAGAAGCCGCGCCAATTCCTCTTTCGCGCGCGGCAGATGTGCATGGATCGAGCGATCGGTTTCCGTGGCATAGTTCCGGTTACACCAATAGGCGACGCCCTGATCCTGATCGACGTGGTTGATCCGCCCGCGTTGGCGCTTGACCAGGAAGCTTTCAGCCGAGCGGAGGATGTAATGGTTCAGCGTCACCATGTCGTAGCCGATGGTATCCTTCCGGCTGAACCACTCGTTCTTGCGCAGCATCCGCTCCGGCATCACTCGCCCCGCGCCGTTGACCCAACGCACCTCGTCTGCCCGTGCCTCATCGAGGTCCAATGGTCGATGCACGCCGATCTTGGCAAACGGCCCATCTGGGCGGAAGAACGATTTGAACCCCCAACCAAGACGCGGCTTCGGGATGTAGAGGGGCGCGCAGGCGGTGAATTGCTCGGTCTGCCAGCGATCTTCGTAAGCGTGGATGCCGCGATTGCCGAAAAACCGCCAGGTCATCGAGATCACGTTTGGATCCCGCGCCGCTTCCAAGAGCGCCGTGAAGGTCCCGTCGCCCACGTGAATATTGACGAACTCGTCCACGTCGATCACGCCGACCCAATCGGCCTCCATGACCACTGGCAGCGTTGCCGCGTCGTTCAGGGCACCCCGCTGCGGGCGTTGCCCGGCGTCCCGGTTGAACGGATTGTCCCGCCGGGTGACCAGCCCCATCGCCTGAAGCCGGTCGAGAACGTCGTTCGTCGGATCATCGCAGTCGTTCGTGTAGACGACGAAATGCGTCACGCCGATCGACATGTGATAGGCCACCCATTCAAGGATGAAGCAGCCTTCGTTCTTCATGGACGAGACGACGACAATCGTCTCCGAGCGCGGACGCTCCGCTAAGGGCGCCAGCAAACCCTGCCGCGCCTGCGTGCGCTCCATCAAGCCCTTGAACTGCTCCGCCGCCGCGCGACCTGTGGCGGGTGGGTCCTTCCGTAGCTCAAAGACCTCGCCCATGGTTTGGCGTTCCGTCCGGGGCACTTCAGCCGGCTCGGGCAGGTCGATTTCAGTCACCTCATGCGACATCGGATCAGCCGCTACCGCGGCAAAGAACGCTGCTTCGGCTGGGTCTTCTTTCAGGGCCGCGATCCGCGCCTGATGCCAAGCGACAGCGCGGTCGTGGAGCGGGCCCAGAACGGGGTCCTTCGCAAAGGCCGTTCGGGCACCCGCCGCCAAGGCAAGGCGCGGCAGGATCGAACGGTCGTCCTCGTCGTTCCGGTTGTAGGTGTTCCAGTAGTCAATGCCCTGTGGCCGCGCGACATGGTTCGACCGCCCCCGATCGCGCTTGACCAGAAAGCTCTCGGCCGAGCGGACGGCGTAGTGGTTCAGCGTCACCAGATCGTAGCCCCAGCAATCGATCCCGACGCGCCAGCCGCTTTCGAGGTATCGGTCGGGCAGTTGCGCACCGGACCCGTTGGTCCAGTGCGGCATGGCTCCGGTTGGGTCGTGCGGGCGATGGATGCCAAGGCCCCGGAAAGGCGCTTCTTTCCGGATGATCGTCTTGAGACCCCAAGCCTGGTGCGGTTTTCGCGTCAGATGAGGAGCGGCACGGGTAAAGCGCTCGACCACCGGCCGGTCTTCGTAGGACACGTGACCGGATGTTCCGAACAGCCGCCATGACATCGAGATCAGGTCCGGATCGCCAGCCGCCCGGAACAGATCGGTCAGTGTCCCTTCGCCCACATGAACGTTGATGTATTCGTCGACATCCATCACCACGACAGCATCGGCGTTGGTCACCAGCGGATGGGTCTCGGCGGCGCTGAGCGCGACGCGCTGAGGGCGTTCGCCTTCCGCAACGGGATTGTCGACGCGGGTGACTAGGCCCCGCATGGCGAGGGCGTCGAGCACTGCCTCGGTCTCGTCATCGCAGTCGTTGGTATAGACAAGGAAATGCGTGACGCCGATCCCAAGGTGATAAGCCACCCAGTCCAGGATGAAGGGCCCTTCGTTGCGCATGGTCGTGACGGCAACAACCTCGTCCAGCGGACGGACGCTGGGCGTCGCCGACGCATGGACCGGACCGGTTGCAGCCTCGCGGTAGCGTCGTGCAAACGGGTGATCGCGGTCGGGATCGGGCCAGTCGCGCAGCGGGGCTTCGCAAGGGTCGATCCGGTGTTTCAGAAGCAACTGCCCGACAAGGCTGTCGGGGTCCGGCAGTCCCTGATCGCGCTCGGCCAGGCGTTTGCGGATGCGGCGGCCATACAGGTGGATCGACTGGGTGTCGTCGGTGATCACACCGGCATGGTCGACCCCGGCAGTCACCAGTTTGCGGCGGCGGGCGAACGAATAGGGATAGAGCGCGACTTGCGGCAAGGCGCGCTCGATCTCTCCGGTCTGATGCAGGAAATGGGTGATCGCATGCGGTCCCCAGACGCCCCAGGTCTGTTCGCCCACATGGACCGGCGTTCCGGCGTCCTTCGCGGCTTGCCATTCCTTGCGTTTGCCGCGTTTTTCCCAAGGCGGGATGGCGAATTCGTCCCGGGTGAACTCCAGAAGTGCGGCGAGCGTTTCGCTGTCGGACGGCAGGCCCAGCACACCGCCGTTGACGTGGTGCGCGCTTTCCCAACCATAAAGATGGCCATCGACCGGCCGGAAGCGGCGGCGGCAATAGGCGTCGGTATCTGCCCAGATCAGGCGATCGGCCTTTTCCAGAAGCCGATAGCGGAAGAGATCGGAGTGCAACGCAGGCGAACCGGTCCGTTCGTGGACGAGAAACCCGGTCTCGGGCAGGATCTCGGCTGCGTCGCGATGCTCGACCCCGTCGGGCACGGCGCCGATCGGCTCGTAGGAATAGAGCACCACGTGATGCCCGGCATCCAGGAAGGATTGCACGCAAAGCTGTTCGA
>JASJDQ010000166.1 GCA_030065075.1 Paracoccaceae bacterium
AAATATCCCGGAGGGGTCCGGGGAGGCGTCGTCCATTGTTGCTTGAACCAATGGCGCAATCAATGAACGACCTCCCCGGTTGGTCGACGCGCGCGCGGCGCGCGGCGACATCAGCTTGGAATGTCGCCGCTCATGCCTTCGACATAGAAGTCCATTGTCACCAGTTGCTCGTCCGTGGCGACCTCGCCATCGGCTAGGAACACGGACCCATCCTGCTTGTTGATCGGGCCGGTGAACGGGTGATACTCGCCCGCGGTGATCGCCGCGATCATGGCTTCTGCTTCGGCTTTCACATCCTCAGGGACGACATCGGAGATCTCGCCGATCACCACTTCGCCCTCGGGCATACCGCCCCAGGAGTGGCTGCTTTCCCAGGTGCCGTTGATCGCCGCGCCCACGCGCTTGATATAGTATGGGGCCCAGTCGTCGATGATCGAGGCCACGCGCGGTGAGGGCGCGAAGGCCGACATGTCGGACGCCTGCCCAAAGCCGATCACGCCGTCCGCTTCGGCAGCGGCGGCAAGGGGTGCTGTGGAATCCGTGTGCTGCATGATGACGTCGACACCCTGTTCGATCATCGCCTTGGCCGCATCGGCTTCCTTGGCCGGGTCGAACCAGGTGTAGACCCAGATCACCACCAACTCGACATCCGGGTTCACCTTCTGCGCATGCAGGAAGGCCGAGTTGATGCCCTGGATGACTTCCGGGATCGGGAAGGAGGCGATGTAGCCGATCTTGTTCGACTTGGTCATGCGACCCGCAATCGTGCCGATTACGGCGCGGCCTTCATAGAAGCGCGCGTCGTAGGTGGCGACGTTCGGGTGGTCGCGGCGATAGCCGGTGGCGTGTTCGAACTTCACGTTCGGGAATTTTTCGGCCACGTTGTTGGTGGCATCCATGTAGCCGAATGAGGTGGTGAAGATCAGATTGGCCCCTGAAAGTGCCATTTGCGTCAGCACGCGCTCGGCATCGGCGCCTTCGGGTACGTTTTCTTGAAAGATCGTTTCGACCTTGTCGCCAAACTCGGCTTCGACAGCCAGACGGCCCTGATCGTGCTGATAGGTCCAGCCGCCGTCTCCGATGGGGCCGACATAGACAAAGCCGACCTTCAGCGCGTCCTGCGCGCGGGCCGGAAAGCCCATTGCGGCGGCAGAGGCGGCAGCGGCGCCAGTGGCCAGTAGTGTTCTGCGTTTCATTTCTTGGGTCTCCCTGTAACATGCGAAGCTCCCCGCGGCTTCGCGTCTTGGTAAGTTTCAGCCCGAGGCGTGGAACACTCGACCGAGTGCCGCGGGCGCATTCAGAGCGGCGCGACTGCGGTCGGCCGAGATGAGAACAAGCACCAGGATCGTTATCAGATACGGTGACATGGACAAGATTTCGACGGGCACGTTTGCGCCTGCGGCCTGCAGGTTCAACTGCAAAACGGTCACGCCGCCGAAAAGATAGGCACCGATCAAAACCCGGCCCGCTTTCCAGGAGGCGAAGACCACGATGGCAAGCGCGATCCAGCCCGCGCCTGCCGTCATGCCTTCGGTCCATTGCGGGACGCGGACAAGGCTCAGGTACGCGCCGCCCAGCCCGGCACAAGCACCGCCGAAGGCGATGGCGGCGACGCGGATACGGCGAACCTTGTAGCCCAGCGCATGGGCGCTGTCGTGGCTTTCGCCGACGGCGCGCAGGATCAGACCCGCGCGCGTGTATTTCAGAAAGGCCCAGACCGCGACGACCAGCAAAAGAGAGCCATAGACGATGGGGTCGTGCTGAAAGAGGATCGGGCCGATGACGGGCACGTCGCTCATCAGTGGGATATTCCAGTCCGGGACCGAGGGCGCGCGGATGCCCACGTAGTTCTGGCCCAGAAGCGCCGAGAACCCGAGCCCGAAGAGCGTCAGAGCCAGCCCGGTAGCCACCTGATTGGACAGCAGGACCTGCGTCAGCAGCGCGAAGATCAGCGACAGGGCCATGCCGCCCAACGCGGCAAAGAGAAACCCCAGCGCGGCGCTGTTCGTTTCGACCGCGATGATGAAGCCCGAAACGGCGCCGATGATCATCATGCCCTCGACGCCGAGGTTCAAAACGCCTGCCTTTTCGACGACAAGCTCGCCAAGTGCTGCCAGAAGGATCGGTGTTGCCGCCACCATGAGCGAGGCGATCAGCAGCACCGGGTTGATCGACGTGAGGTCCATCAGGCGACCTCCACCCGGCCGAAGCGGACGCGGAAATTCGTCAGCACGTCTGCGGCCAAGAGGAAGAACAGAAGCATGCCCTGAAACGCCTGAATGGCGGCCGATGGAATGCCCAGCATGAATTGCGACAGCTCGCCGCCGATATAGGTCAGCGCCATCAGCAGGCCCGCCAGCAGGATGCCGACGGGGTGCAGCCGGCCCAGGAAGGCGACGATGATGGCCGTGAAGCCGTAGCCCACGTTGAAGTCGATCGAGATCTGTCCGGCGGGACCGGCGACTTCGAAGAGACCGGCCATGCCCGCAAGCGCGCCAGAGACGCCGAGGCAAAAGAGGATCAGCCGGTTGGGCGAAACGCCCGCGAACCGCGCGGCCCGGGGAGCCTGACCCGCCAGCCGGATGTTGAAGCCCATGATGTGCCGGTTTAGCAGGATATAGGCGAAGATCACGGCGATGAAGGCAGCGACGACGCCCCAATGCATTCCCGTGCCTGCGACGATCTCGGGGTTCGAGGCGGCGGGATAGGCGCTGAGGTTGCGGCTACCGGGAAAACCCGCGCCCTCGGGGTTCCTGAGAAAGCCCAACGCGGCAGAGGCCAGAATGTTCTCGGCCACATAGACCAGTAGGAGCGAGACGAGGATCTCGTTCGTGTTGAATCGCGTCTTCAAGATGCCGGGGATCATAGCCCAGAGAAAACCGCCAAACGCGCCTGCCAGCACCATGGCGGGGAAGATCCACCAGGCCTCCAGCGGATAGACGGCAAGGGCCACTGCCGCGCCGCAGATCGCGCCCATGATGTACTGGCCTTCCGCGCCGATGTTCCAGATGCCCGCGCGGAAGCCCAGCGACAGGCCAATGGCGATCAGGATGAGCGGCCCGGCCTTGATCAAGAGTTGCGGACGCGAAAACGCGGCGAATTGCTCGTTAAAGAGCGGATCCCAGAAGATCAGCTTGATCGCCGCGAAGGGGTCCTTGCCGAGAGCGGCGAACATGATGCCGCCCGCGATCATCGTCGCCAGAACCGCCAGGATCGGCGTTGCCGCGGTCCACGCCTTCGAGGGCTCGGGGCGTCTTTCCAACCGCATCATGTGTGCGCGACCTCCATGTCGTGGGCGCCGCCCATCATCAGGCCGATCGTGTCCATAGTGAGTTCAGAGGTCTCGCGGAAGGCGCTGAGCCGTCCTTCGTTCAGCGCGGCGAAACGGTCAGAGATTTCAAGGAGTTCGTCCAGGTCCTGGCTGATGACGATCACCGCCGCACCGCCTTCGGCGAGGTCCAAAAGCGCTTGCCGGATGGCGGCTGCGGCAGAGGCATCGACGCCCCAGGTCGGCTGGTTGACGACCAGTACCTGAGGGCTCTGTTTGATCTCGCGGCCGATCACGAACTTCTGCAGGTTTCCGCCAGAAAGCGAGCGTGCGGCATTCCCGGCGCCGGGAGTGCGCACGTCGAACGCCTGAATGACGTCTTCGGCAAAGGCTCGGGCTTGCCCCCAGTTCAGGAAGCCCGATTTGGAAAGCCCCATACGCACCGATCCGGTCAGCATGGCGTTTTCGGTCAGGCTCATTTCCGGGGCGGCGGCGTGGCCGAGGCGCTCTTCCGGGGCGGCCAGAACCCCAAGGTTGCGGCGCGCGTTGGGACCAAGATGCCCGATTGGCGCACCGCCGAACTGGATGGCGTCGGGCTCTACACGTTGTTCCCCCGAGAGCACCGCGAGCAGCTCGTCCTGCCCGTTGCCCGCGACCCCGCCGATGCCCAGAACCTCGCCTCGGCGGGCTTCGAGCGAGACAGACTTCAACTCGCTGCCGAAGGGCGACGAGGACTTGGCGGAGAGGCCCTTCAACTCCAAAAGCGGCGCGCCAGGCGTCACGTTGCTGCGGCCCGGTGATTGGAGCGCGCTGCCCACCATCAGTTCGGCCATCTCGCGGGCGGTTTGCTCGCGCGGATTGCAGTTGGCCACGACGCGGCCCCGGCGGAGGATGGTGGCTTCGTCGCAAAGGGTGCGGATTTCTTCGAGCTTGTGCGAGATATAGAGGATTGCGGTGCCATCGGCGCTGAGTTGCCGGAGCGTGCTGAAGAGAATCTCGACCTCTTGCGGGGTCAGCACGCTTGTCGGCTCGTCCATGATAAGCAGGCGCGGGTTTTGTAAGAGACACCGAATGATCTCCACCCGCTGGCGTTCCCCGGCGGACAGGTCGCCCACCAATCGGTGCGGATCGAGCGGCAAGCCATAGGTTTCGGACACCTCGCGGATCCGGTGCGCCAGTTCGCGGGTGGGCGGCGGCGTCTCCATCCCGATCGAGACGTTTTCGGCCACGTTCAGGGCCTCGAACAGCGAAAAATGCTGGAAGACCATGGCGATACCCGACTGTCTTGCAGCGGATGGCGAGGCGGGAGCAAAGGGCGCACCGTTCAGGCGCATGGTGCCCCGGTCGGGCCGCACAAGCCCATAGATTATCTTCACAAGCGTCGATTTGCCCGCGCCGTTTTCGCCGAGAAGCGCGTGAACCTCGCTGGGCTGAATGGTCAGAGACACGTCTTCGTTGGCAACGACACCCGGATAGGTCTTTGTCAGACCCTCGATCTCCAAGAGCGGTGTAGCCCCCATCACGTCCCTTTTTGCCCTAAGCAGCGCAGTCTCCCCGATCAATTGCTAGCGCAGAGCGGCGGCGGCGGCAACGGATGGGTTTACGGGTGGCAGTGGACCTGCGAAAGTCGCGGAAATCCGATGCGGATCAGGAGGCCATGTGACCGAAAAGGATGTGCTTCGCCCCGTGGACGACGCCGCCCGTCGCGAGGCCAAGACCTTTCTGCGCACATCGCGCCACGGAGCTTTGGCGACGCTCGATCCGGCGACAGGCACGCCCATGGCCAGCCGCGTTTCGGTCGCCACCGACAGCCGGGGGTGCCCGGTTTTTCTGATTTCGCAATTGTCCGGCCATTTCGGCGCGTTGGAGAACGACCCGCGTGCCTCGATCCTTTTGGGGGAGCCCGGGCGCGGGGACCCGTTGGCGCATCCGCGTATCACCGTCTTTGGGCGTGCGAACCGGGTGGTGGATGACGAACGCGCAGGTATTCGCGCACGGTTCCTTGCACGGCATCCCAAGGCTGCGCTTTACGCGGATTTCGGGGATTTCGCTTTCTGGCGGCTCGAGATCGAGGGCGCGTCTTACAATGGCGGGTTCGGCAAGGCCTATGACATGGGCCGCGACGATCTGGTCGCGCCGAGCGATCCCGATCTTGAGGCGCTGGAAGCCGAGGCGGTTAGCCACATGAACGAAGATCACCTTGACGCCATTCAGCTTTATGCAACCGCGCTTGCGGGGCGAAAGGAGGGCTCGTGGAGCCTTGTCTGCATTGACCTTGAAGGCATGGATCTGGTGGCGGCGGATGATGTCGCGCGCGTCTGGTTCGACCCGCCACTTGCCTCCGCCGAAGAACTGCGCCCGCGCCTTGTCGCCCTTGCCAAGCGCACCCGCGCTGAACGCTCCTGATAGAGAAAAATTCATATGTTTCATTCTTTCTTTCCCAGCCCGAAACGTTTCCTGGTCTCTGCGATCATCTGGGCTTTCATCTGCATCGGCTTTTGGCAATTCGCGTTCAAGACCTGGGAAGACCCGTTGGGCATCGCACGTGCCACGGGGTGGGACCCGCAGCGCGTCTGGCTCTATGAATACACGGCGATCTGCTATGGCGTCTTCGTGCTGGCCTGGCTGTCGCAATCCCAGCACCGCTGGGCAAAGTGGTCGGTCGCGGGCTCGGCGCTGATTGTCTTTACCACCTGGTTCCAGGTGCAGCTTGATGTGATGATCAATGAGTGGTTCCGGACGTTCTTCGACACCATACAGGAGGCCTTGCAGGAGCCGAATTCGGTCAGCGCAGAGGATTATTATGGTCAGCTGGCGACGTTTCTGACCATCGCGATGGTGGCGATGATCACCGCCGTCGTCGTGGCGTTTTTTACCCAGCATTTCGTCTTTCGCTGGCGGACGGCGATGAACGATCACTATGTCTCGCTCTGGCCCAAGGTGCGCCATATCGAAGGGGCGTCGCAGCGGATACAGGAAGACACAATGGCGTTCGCGCGGATCATGGAAGGTCTGGGCGGGAGCTTGATCAACGCGATCATGACGCTTTTGGCCTTCCTGCCCATCCTCTGGGGGCTGTCGAGCTATATCGCGGAAATCCCCTTCTTTGGCGCGGTGCCCCAGGCACTGGTGTTCGTGGCCATCCTCTGGTCGATCTTCGGCACGACCATTCTGGCGCTTGTGGGCTGGCGTCTGCCGGGCCTTGAGTTTCGCAATCAGCGGGTCGAGGCGGCCTACCGAAAGGAACTTGTGCTGGGCGAGGAAAGCGAAGACCGCGCCCGCCCGCCCACCTTGGCCGAACTCTTCAACAATGTGCGCAAGAACTACTTCCGGCTGTATTTCAATTACCTCTATTTCAACGTGGCGCGCTTTTCCTATCTGCAGGTGGGCGTGATCGTGCCCTATATCGCGCTCGGCCCCACGATTATCGCCGCCGGGGTGACCTTCGGGGTCATGCAGCAAATCCTTAACGCGTTTAACCGGGTCGAGAATTCGTTCCAGTATCTTGTCAATTCCTGGACGACGATTGTCGAGCTTATGTCGATCTATAAACGCCTTGCCGCCTTCGAGCGTGCGATTGCGGGTGACAAGCAGGCGGCCATCGAGTTCGAGACCGAGCGGCCCGCAACAGGGTAGCGTGACGGCGGCGCCGCAACAGGCCAGCGTTTTGGTGGGCCGGGATCCGGGGCATCTGGACTCACTTGGGGCGCTGATCTAGTCTGCCGCCCAGGGAATACGCTTGCGCCATTTGTGTTTGCGCAGGTGATTGGGTCTGCTGATATGAGTGCAAAAGTTGAAGTTGGTTCCGGCGCAGCCGGGAAGTCGTGCACGATCGCCGAGCTGGGCGCCGTAGACCCCTTATCCATAAAGAAATATCTGGCAGAACGCGGCCAGGATCCTGCCTACACGGATTGGAAGTATTTCGACGCGGCGTTCAATGCGGATCGGGTCCGTGGATATGTCGCGGTGCAAGGTGGCGACGTTGTCGGCTTCATAGGTCTGATCCCGTTCAATGCGGTTGTGGACGGCGAGGTGGTTGAGACGGCGTGGACCTGCGACTGGTCCGTCGATGATGCCAAGGCCGGCCCGATCGTTGGAATCTCGCTGATGAAAAGCGCGATCCGCGCGCATCCCCGGGTGTTCCATGTGGGCGGGAACGAGATCACCGAGAAGATATTCTCCCGCCTTGCCGCATACTATGAAAGGGATGCGGTCTGTGAATACGCGGTGCACCTGACGGTCGCGAGCCATGTCGATCGGCTGATCGCCAAGGCCCCGGGTCTGGCGCCGCTCAGGAAAGTGCCAATGGGGCGCGTGCGGGCGAAGTCTTTCGCGCAGGAGGGCCTTTCGGAGGTCGTGCAAGGGCTGGCGTCCGAGGCGCTTGATGTTTTCGCCAGCCGGTCGACCGCGACGGCGACGCACCCGCACTACGATGCGGCCTATGTCGGGTGGCAGATCGCGAATTGCCCGAACCACGAATGCTATTCCTGTCATGCCGATGACGAAGCTGCCGGGCTGATGTGGCGCCCCCGTGGGTCGAGCAAAGAGTTTCGTTTGGCGATTGCCGCCAAACCGTCGGGCCAAGAGCGGTTGGAGGCCGTTGTCCGCAGCCTTGTGCGCCATGCCTATGATCAGAAGGCGGATATCGCAAAGGTGCGGGTTTCTGTGTGTGACACAGCCGAGCGCCAGATGCTGGAAGGGCTAGGTTTTCGGGCAAAGCAGCATTTGCCCTATTTCGCCTTTTACGACGACCCGCCCGGTGGACCGAATGAAGTCATGTCCGGCATGAGCTTTCTGGACGTGGACGAAGCCAGCACCGGCTGGTCGTAGGGAGCAAGAGCCATGCGCATCCTTCTTGCTGCCGAAGAAGCTGCCGGTCTTCAGGTGCTCCGCATGCTGGCGAATGGTGAGGACACGGTTGCAGGCGTGCTGACTTCGGGCAAATCCGCGGGCGGGATGACGAACGTGGGCGAGTTCGCTGAACGATTGGGGCTTCCGGTCTACCCGGCCGAGACGGTGCAGGACCCGGAACCGCTGGCCGACCTCGATGACATCGACCTGCTGCTGAACGTGCATTCGCTTTACCGCATACATCCGTCACTTATCGGTCTGCCGATCATCGGCGCCTTCAATCTGCATCCCGGTCCCTTGCCGACCTACTGCGGCCTGAATGCCCCAAGCTGGGCGCTCGTCCTTGGCGAGACCACCCATGCCGTTACACTCCACTGGATTGTCGAGGACATCGACGCCGGGCCGATTGCCTATGTGTCGGAATTCCCCATCACGCCGGAGGACACGGGGCTGACCGTTGCCCGGCGCTGCGTGACGGATGGGATTCCGCTTGTTCAGCGCCTGCTTGACCAGGCGCGGAGCAATCCGGGCGGCGTGCCCGCGATCCCGCAGGCCGACGAGGGGCGTCGGGTCTTCTTACGATCTGAAGTGCCGAACGGCGGTCGGATCGACTGGACTGCATCGGCAGAAGAGGTGTCGCGGCTTGTTCGCGCCTGCGACTATTATCCCCTGCCGTCGCCATGGGGCGCGGCCTGGACGCTCTTGGGGGACGTCCGGCACGAGATCCGCAAGGTCAGGACCGATACCGCGCAGAGCGACGCGTCGCCGGGGACGATTTTCCAAGTCGATGAAACAGGGGCCTGGGTCGCCGCCGGAGAGGGAAGCGTGGTGGTGGAGAAGACGCTGACGGGCGGCAAATCGACCGACGCCGCCGGTCAGTTCGACGCCGGGCAGCGGTTTACGTGAGTTAAAGGGGGTGAGCGTGACACAAAGGAAAACAGACATTCGCATCTTTTCGACCTGCCCACAGTCGAAGGACGTGGCGGCGGAAGAGTATCTCTCCCGCGTCATAGAGGTCGCCAAATGGAGCGAGGACGCGGGCTACGAAGGCATCCTTGTCTATACCGACAACGGCATCGTCGACCCCTGGCCGGTCGCCCAGACGATTGTGGCCAATACCGAGCGGCTTTGTCCGCTGATCGCCGTGCAACCGCTTTACATGCACCCCTATACGGCGGCGAAGATGGTTTCGACCATGGCGTATCTTTACGGGCGCCGCCTGTGGATCAACATGGTGGCGGGCGGGTTCAAGAACGATCTCGCCGCGCTCAATGACGAGACACCGCATGATGATCGCTATCTGCGCGTCACCGAGTATGCGTCGATCATGCAGGGCCTGCTGAAAAGCTCCGAGCCGACCACTTACGAAGGCAAATATTACACCGTTCGGAACCTGAAG
>JASJDQ010000167.1 GCA_030065075.1 Paracoccaceae bacterium
TGTTTGGCACCAGCGCTGTTGGCACATGCGTTCACCGCGCAGCGCGTCTCGAGGCTCTGGCTCAGCCCAACACCGTCCTGATCTGCGACGACACCCGCCGCCTGATCGGCCGCACCTTCCAGTTGAGGGAGCGGGGCGTGCATCAGTTGCGCGGCATCTCACAGCCGGAGCCCGTTTATCAGGCCGTCAAGACGCGAACCGGCCTGACAACGCGCTTCCTGAGTTTGCGCACTCCCGGGAGGAGGGTATTCGTCGGGCGAAACGTCCACTGGACGTTCCGCTGATCCTCCTCATCGCGGCCCGGCAAGCCGGGCCATCACAGTTCGAATTTTGTTCTCAAACCATTCAGTGATACCCTCGCTTCCATTGAACAGTCAGGGGGAATTCACATGAATCGCATTCTAGTCACCGCAGTTGCAGCCGCGCTCTTTGCCGGGCCAGCCTTGACACAAGGCAGAGCAATGACCCAGGACCAACTCAAAGAACTCACCGCCGATGGCGTTACTTTGAAGCTAGGTGGCGAAGGCCACGGCTATTCTGGCGAATTGATGCTGGCGGCGGACGGCACCGGCAAAGGCGCCGCGAAGACTGATGACGGTACGGTGCTCAGCCTGACAGGGACGTACGAAGTTCGGGACGGCCAATTCTGCCGCAGTTGGATGGAATTCAGCGACGGCGCTGAGGTGTGCGAAACGTGGATGCTCACGTCCGATAACTCAGTCGATGTGATGGTCGACGGCAACAAGATCGGCGTCAATTCGTGGTAAGCTACTAGATTCAACAAAGACTGGCGGGGCAGATTTCATGCCGCCCAACCGAGGCCCCTCTCAGCGATTGACCCACGTCAACCGCCCGCAGCACAACACCTCTATCCTCTCCGCCGGGCGCATCCCCGCGCCGCTCAAAAAGGAGACCCCTCATGTCAGTTGCTCGCGTCACGGAAATCATCGCCTCGTCGCCCACCAGTTTCGAGGATGCCGTCGCCAATGGCATCCAGCGCGCCACCGAGACGTTGAACAACGTCAACGGCGCCTGGGTGCAGGATCAGAAGGTCGTCGTCTCGAACGGCGCGGTCACGGAGTACCGCGTGAACCTCAAGGTCACGTTCATTCTGCAGGAAGGCGCCACCGGCTAGCCGCAGGGTCAGGGGGCGTAAGACAATCCTTGCAAAACCGCCCGGCACCTGTCACACGCCCATTGCGAACGTTATTCTCTATCGACCCGCTGTTCTCCCTAATCCGGCTTTCAGTCTATCGATCAAGACCGACCAAGCCGGGCTGCCGCATCCTGCGGGCAGCATTTCAATTAGGAGACATCACATGGCCAATGGCACAGTGAAGTGGTTCAACACAACAAAAGGCTTCGGCTTCATCGCCCCGGACGAGGGCGGCAAGGACGTGTTCGTCCACATTTCCGCCGTCGAGCGTTCGGGCCTCACCGGCCTCGCCGACGACCAGAAGGTCACGTACGACGTGCAAGCCGGTCGCGACGGTCGCGAGTCGGCCGAAAACCTCGCACTGGTCTGAGCCCCGCTCACCAGTCGAAACGGCGCGCGGGGGATCGCGCGCCTCACACCTCCCCCACAACCTCGCCCAGCATTTCACCCGTCATCCGGCTGTGGTCCTCTGTCCGGACCTCTCGGCGGACGTGTTCGATGAACTCCACCGCCGCGTCGCGCGTGGTCTTGTCGGGCCATTCCGAAATGGCGGCGATCGTCCGGGGGCTGGTGCGGATCACCTGCACGCGGTCGGCGCCAAGCTGCTTCAAGGCGGGCAGGCGCTTCTTTCGAACGCGTTCCATCACAAGGTCGAAATCGACGCCGCCCATGATCTCCCAGGTCGTGATCGTCACGTACCGCATGGCAGTCCTCCCCTGTCAGAATGGCGACAGTATAGCACAATTCGCATCTGTCCGGGACAGGTCGCCTAGGCGACGATCCTGAGCGCCAGATAGGGTGCGAGGTTGAACACCATGATCGCAACCTTGTAGCGGCTGAGATAGTCGATGAAGTACCGCGGCCAGTCCTCTGCCGGGACCCCGGTGATCCGCGCCTCCAGCTTCGATGTCCAATCGCGGGCGAAGACGATGAACCCCGCCGCCAGCATATAGAACGCGATGTTGATCAGCAGCATCCAGCCGAAAACCGCCGTTACCTGTGCGATATCCATAAGCCCGTCACACCTCTCCCACGACCTCGCCCAGCATCTCGCCGGTCATGCGGCTGTGATCCTCGGTCCGGACCTCTTTTCGCACACGTTCGATGAACTCCACCGCCGCATCGCGCGTGGTCTTGTCGGGCCATTCCGAAATGGCGGCGATCGTCCGGGGGCTGGTGCGGATCACCTGCACGCGGTCCGCGCCCAGTTCTTTCAGCGCGGGCAGGCGTTTCCCGTTGACCCGCTCCATCACCAGATCGAAGTCGACCCCGCCCATGACCTCCCAGGTCGTGATCGTTACATACCTCATGGTACCCTCCCCTGTTTGCATGCGGGCAGTATAGCACAAGGGGACGCCGCGGCGCCGAGGCCCTGGGGAGACGCCGTCGAGGCCTTCGCCGGCTGCGCCGTCACCCTCAGCCACGACCGCGTCTTCATCGACCGCCTCTGCACGCACATCTTGGCGTCCGAAGACGAGGCCTATGTCGAATGGTTCGAGGCCAGCTTTGAGGATTACGAGGAGGATAGGAAGCGGCGGCTGGGACCGAATGCCGTCGAACCGCAGCGACTGAAACACAAGAAATTCGCCCGTTAGGGTGGATTGCTTGGGTTTCCGCTTCGGTTCGACGCGTGCGCGAAAGCGATTTTGCTCAGCAAAACTGCGTGCGGCAACCGGTTGAGGTGTTATGCTGCGCTGGGGCCGAAGCTGATCAAGCATAAGAAGTTTACGCGGTAGCGAATTCAAATCTCGTGCGCGGATCCTAGATCCGACTCGCGAACACTCATACCAAGTGGCGCCTGCGATACTTGACCTCGCGGAGATTGTTACGTGTTTCGAATCGGGATAAATTCAGAGAATATTTTTATCTTACACAGTGTAATAATAGGCTCCTAGTTGACTTTTCGTAGAGTCCATAAAGTTTACTTCAACCCCAATTGGGATCCTCCGTATTACTACGGAATGTTGAAGGCGATGGTGTTGTTATATGACACTGTGGTTCTTTGGACACCAAGGGAGGACTATTTAGATAAATATGGCGGCGGCTCATCTAAGTTCCTTCAATTCTTGGATAAAACGAGATACTCAACTCCGTTGTCAGTTGTTCCGGTAGGCCGCGCCGAATGGTTGCTTAATAGGGAAACGACCAGTGACTATTTAAGTCCTAGCGACGGGTCATCGCCAAAATTCAGGGATGAGCTTGCCTCGATATCGACGACCTATGTTGGAAGTCGCGGAAAGAACGGATTGGTGCCGGTCTCTGATCGAGATGCAGCGTATAAAGCGGCTCAGTATGCATGGGATAGTCATCCGGACAAGGTGCGAGTAATTGGACGGCAAGTTCGCAATTACTTTTCTGACAACCTACTTGAAGATATCGATAGAGTGAGATCGTGGAAGCGGTTTTCTGTAGAGCAGGCTACTGTAAACGCGATTTATCAGGACGTCCGTGCGATGTCTTATCTAAACTGTTCAATTCCTATCACTGCACCCGAATTAATGATTGGATATGAAGCATTAAATCTCGCTGACGAGAGGCTTCCCAGAGTTGACACAAGCATGTCAGATAGTTTTCCGGGAATTGGCAGAAACCTGTCTCATGTGGAGATTGTCGATTTCCTCACCAAATTAGTGTCCAACCAAAATTTATCCTGGGACGATGTTATCGAGTATCGAAGATCTGAGTCACCTAATGTCAGAACGCATATTCAAGAATATTCACTTGGTCGCACTTATGATGAGGATCTGACGCTGATCGCCCACTCAAAGGATGAAGTGAGGAAAATGATCAAACGTGCAAGAGCTCTCATTGATATTGGTGCAGCCGCGATGGGAAGCGTTCCAGCGTCGGCAACAGGTCCGTTTGGAATGGCTGTAGGAGCTAGTGTAGCAGTCGGAACGGTGCGCGCGTTTCGGATTTTGACCGGTTCTACATTGGTCGAAGATGGCCTTTTGAACTTGCTGGGCCGCAAAGAGCAGAAATCCTTCCTGCTGAGGTCACCTTTTTTGAAATTGGCCCGCGACGAGCTCGATTCCAAATGAACTTATCGTCGTTAGCCGCCGGGCTACCCGACTAATGCAACGTTTGCAGGCGGTTCAGGTGGGCGCTCGCGCCGCCAAAGCCACAGGCACCCACATCCCCACCGCAAACACCGTATGCGCCACCAGCCCCATCGCCCGCACCTTCCACGGCGAAGGCGTACGTGACGCCGCCCAGCCCAGCCCCATCCCCGGCTGCAACAGGAACCACCCCGCCGCGATGGTCAGAAGCGAGAACGCCCAAAGCGGCAGGAAGGACGGGTCCTCCACCCAGCCCGGCCCCGCGAGCAGCACGAAGACCACGCCATAAAGCACCCCCACCCCGTAATGCAGCGCCCAGCCAAGGCTCGACTCGAAGGCCACCGGCTCCGCCGCGCCAATGTCGTCGTGAAAGACCCGGCCGCGCAACACATGCCCCAGCCACCGCCCCGGCATCGCCCAGTTGGGCTTCGGCTGGCCCATCAGCCCCAGCAGAAAAGCCCAGATATCCATCGCCAGCGTTCCCGCCACACCCATGATTATTCCCGTGAGTAACATGCGCTCCTCCGCTTTCGCGCCACGCTACCCAAAGCCGCGCAGAGCGGAAAGCGGGTAAGGCACTCTACCAATCCCCGCGCCCTCGCGGTACCGTTCCCGAATGCTCCACAAGATCTCTCCCCTCCTGTCGCCCGACCTCCTTCATGCCATCGCATCCATGGGCCATGGCGATGATATCGTGATTGCCGATGCGAACTTCCCGGCTGAGGCCAAGGGCAACCGCGTGATCCGGGCCGACGGACTTTCGGCCTCCGACATCCTGCGGGCCGTGCTCGAGCTCTTCCCCCTCGACACCTTCGTCGACGATCCCGCCCGCACCATGCAGGTCGTCGGCAAGCCGGACGAGGTTCCCCCCGCCGTCGCCGACTTTCAGAAGATCATCGATCAGACGGCGGACAACCCCGCGAAGATCGTGGGCGTCGAGCGCTTTCGGTTCTATGACATTGCCGAGGACGCCTTCGCCATCGTCCAGACCGGAGAGGCCCGGCTTTACGGCAATATCATCCTGAAAAAAGGCGTGATCAGCCATTGAATTGTTAACCTTACGTCAACTGGCCCGTGCGGATCTCTGTACAATTGTGAATTCGGGGGGTCTGACGCATGTACAATTCGTACGAATTCGCCACCGTGCGTTTCACATTAACAGCATCCGATATGTACGTTCTCTCCTTGTCACGCGGCGCAACAGCGCCTACATTTCGGGCGCTACCTTCTACCTCGACCCTGTCTGCTCTATCGGCCACAGTCTCGACTTAGACGCTCTGGCCAGCCCGTTGCATAGTGCGAACGGATTGATTTGACAGGAGAATCCCACATGCCTAATGGCACCGTGAAATGGTTCAATACGACAAAGGGCTATGGTTTCATTGCCCCCGATGAAGGCGGCAAAGACGTCTTCGTCCACATCAGCGCCGTCGAGCGTTCCGGCCTCACCGGCCTCGCCGACGACCAGAAGGTCAGCTACGAATTGGCAGCAGGCCGCGACGGCCGCGAGAGCGCCGAGAACATCTCGCTGCTATGAACCGATCTTGGAGTGCGCTTCGGGTGCACTCCAAATAACTGAATTCTCAAATTTTTCTTGTATCCTCCCGTAGGACGCATCGAACCCGAGGCGCGCGCGTAGTCTGTCGGTAGGCTCCAACGATCCGTCACACCAGTTCACGGTTGCGCCAATGATCTGGATATCGGTCCGTCACGCCAACAGATGTTTCCAGAAAGGAGGCATCCGATGGCACAGAAAGAGCCCAAACTCCCAAAGCACTGGCAATTCGACGACTGGGCCTTGATCTGAGATTGCGCACCGGCGCACAGGGCGTCATGAAAGGGATATGCCCGAGCCGCAGCCTCCCCTAGTCAGCGTTCCGGAGCCAAGGCCCGTTGCCGCGATCCTTTGGATGGTTCTGACAGGCATCCTTTTTGTCGCCGTGACCGCCACCGTTAAGCACGGGGCACAGGACCTACCGGCGGCAGAGTCGGCATTCCTGCGCTACGTCCTAGGTCTGGTTTTTCTGATCCCGATGCTCAAGCCGCTGGCCGAAGCGCATCTGACAGCGCGTCAGAAAAAGCTCTTCTGGCTCAGAGGGTTCTGCCATTCGATCGCCATCATTCTTTGGTTCTACGCCATGACGCGCATCACCATCGCCGAAGTGACCGCGATGAATTACATGACGCCGATTTATATCACGATTGGCGCTGCTCTCTTTTTGGGCGAGCAGCTGGCCAGCCGCCGCATTCTGGCAATCCTCGCAGGTTTCCTCGGCGCCTTGATCATCCTGCGCCCCGGGTTTCGCGAGCTGACAGACGGCCATCTGGCCATGATCGGCGCTGCCATGTTCTTTGCCGTCAGCTACCTTACTGCCAAGCGTATGGCGGATGAAGTCTCGCCCACGGCCGTCGTCGCCATGTTGACGATTACGGTCACCCTCTGCCTTGCCCCTTTCGCCGCCGCCGTCTGGGTCACACCAACCCTTACTCAAGTGTTCTGGATGTTCATCGTCGCCGTCCTGGCCACTGCCGGTCACTACACCATGACGCTCGCCTTCGCGGCAGCCCCCGTTTCGGTCACACAACCCGTCGTTTTCCTGCAACTGGTCTGGTCGGTGCTTACCGGCGCAATCCTGTTCGCCGAACCGGCCGACGGCTGGGTCATACTGGGTGGCGCGGTGATCGTGGCCGCCACGACATTTATCGCCATCCGTGAGGCCATGTTGCGCCATCAATCGAAACGAGAGCCCGCATGATCGATCTTTACACTTGGACCACGCCAAAAGGTCGCAAGGTCTCTGGTGCGCTCAAGGAAATGAAGCTGCCCTAGAGGCACATGCCATGCCATCGGTAATGACGATCAGTTCAAACCGGAGTTCCTGGCGATGTCGCCCAACACCAAGATCCCGGCGATCGTCAAGCGCGACACCGGCTTTCACTTGATGGAGCCGGGCGCGATCCTCTGGTGGGGCTGGCCGAGAAGACAGGCCAGTTTCCGCCCGCGGGAGCGAAATGGCAGGCAATGGAATGGCTAGTGTGGCAGATGGGTGGCTTTGGCACGATGTTGGGGCAGGCGCATCACTTTCTGCCCTTCAATCCGGATGTCTCCGAGTATGCATCAATCCGCTAAGGCACCGAAGCACAGCGGCTCTACAAGGTGTTCGACACGCGCCTTCAGGGCCGGGACTTCGTCGCCGACAGCAATTTCATCGTCGATATGGCAATCTGGCCCTGGACCAGCCGTTTCGAATGGCGGCAGATCGACTTGGACGCCTTTCCGGACGTCCGTGACTGGTATCTGCGCATCGCGGACCGACCCGCCGCGCAAAGGGAATACGACGTTCCCAAGGTAACGATGCCCATTCCCCGGCCTTGATCCCGCAAGAGCCCGGCAATCGGTAACTTTCTGCCCTCAATTCGTCGAAATTTCGGTGAAAAACAAACTCGTTTCTTAGGAGTTCGAGGAATGAGTGGACCTGCTGCTGCGCCTAACCAAGGTTTTCACAACCGTTTGAACCGAGTCGCCGAAGTGCGCGCGCCGATCGAGGCCGCGAAGCCGGAGGTGCCGGTCCTGCCGGATTGGAAGGCGCACTTCCGCCAGCCCATCGCTCTTCTCGCGGCTGTGCTGGCAGGCGCCATGGCGGTCGCTGTGACCCGCTATCTTCGGTTCTACATGACTGGCGGCACGCTCATGGGCGATGACGCGGATACCGCGATGCTGATCGATGCCGCCATGGGTGCGACGGGCGCCTTCCTTCTGGTCACCATGTTTCAGATCAACGGTGCTTATCTCAAGATCGCGCAGATACTGGGGGCCGTCGCCATGGTCGTCGGAATGCACAACGCCGTTCACGCGGCCCCCTGGGCCTTCAACCTGGCATTTTCCACCGAATGGACCCGGAACGTGGTAACGACGACCGAGCCGAACTCGATCCTCTTCCGAGGCACGTCATACGTTGTCTACACCCCTCGCGAAGCGACGGCCGAGCCCGTTGTTCCCGTAGTCCGACGCGCCGGAAAAGCTTAAGTTCTCAGCTTCCTGAGCAGTTCCTTGGTCAGGGCCTCGATCTCGTCCGACCACATGCCATTGCCGCGCTCCTGAACGCCCTTGCCGACGCCCATCGTTTCAGGGAAGGCAACGCGGTGCCCCAACGTCGACTTGGCCCGCGATACACCGAGTTTCTTCAGGCTTTTCTCAACATCATCCGCGACGCGTGTTCCGGCCTTGATTCGATTCAGAACGACCAGCACTTCGGCCTTCTCTCGGTTTGCCATGTCAAGCACACCTTCGGTGGCCCAGACGTCGACCTGACTGGCGGATACCGGCACCAGCACCAGATCGCTTTCGCGGATGGCAGGCTTAAGGTCGCTGTCGATCTTGGGCGGCGTGTCGACAAAGACGAAATCGGCTTCGCTTCGCAGCTTGTCGCATTCATAGCTCACGCCCCAGGCGCTCGCGGTTGAAAAGCTCAACCCCGGATTGCCATTCTGGCGCCGTGTCATGAACCAACGGCCAAGCGAGCCTTGCGGGTCGGTATCCAGCAGCGACACCGTCTTTCCCATCCGGGTCAGGGCCACTGCCAGATTGGCGGCAATCGTTGTCTTGCCCGCGCCACCCTTTTGCTGTGCAACGGTGATTATCTTGCCAGCCATGACATCCTCCAGCCCAAAATGCTGCACCGCAGCGTAAGGCAGGTGGGGTCACTTTGCAACATGGCAATCAGGGTGCATCCCAATCCACATCGTCCGCAGCTTCCACGGTCAGCAAACCATCCGGGAAAGGCACCATCAGTGAACGCGCCGCCGCCTCGTCCGGCCCAAGCCAGACGGAAATGTCACCTTCCTTCAAAAGCACGCCCATCCGGTGATGAATGTCTCGTACGTCCGCCGAGGGCTCACACGTCACGGTCGCGACCTGTGGCACTTTCAGTCCTCCCGGCGCACTCCAAACATCAGTGATTGCTGCAAAAAACAATAGAGACCCGTCCTTGGGGCCAATCCGCCACGCCTGCTTTCGACGCGCCTTGCCAGTCCACTCGTACCAGCCGTCCGCGGGCACCACCGCCCGCTTCACCCCTTCAAAGGCCGATTTGTCGAATACCGTTTCGGAACGCGCATTGATGATCGTTTCCATAACCGGGCGGCCACGCGCATTGACGCGCCCAACCGGAATTAGACCCAAGCGCATCGGCACCAACTGCCGTTCGGCGTTAAACACGATAATCTCTTCCCCGGGCGACACATTTCGCCGCGGTGCAGCTTCAGG
>JASJDQ010000011.1 GCA_030065075.1 Paracoccaceae bacterium
ACGAAGTACGGCCTTCGTGTGGGCGAAAGCGTCTTCATGAATTTCCTGAAAGAACTGGCCAAGCTTGATGTCCCAACTGGTCTTGTTCAGCCTTCCGCGATCCTGCTCGACGGCAACCCCGTGAGCTGGAGTATCGATTTCTGCGTTGATCGATGCCTTTTCCTTTATTCGAGCGGTTACGATCAAGCGTTTGCGAAGTACGGTCTTGGCAATCTGCACACCTACCTCCTGCTCGAACGGGCGTTTCAGCAAGGCATGGAAGAGGTCGATTTCCTTTGGGGCGACGAAGATTACAAAACCTTGTGGACCGACGGTCAGAGCAGAGCGCTGCAAAAGTATTCGCTGCAAAGCAATGACCCCGTCAGTGTCACCAGACGCGCGGCCGATCGCTGTTTGCGCAAACTCGGCCTGGTAAGCGAACCTCAATGACATTACCGAACCATCCGGGCGCAGAAACAGGAGAAGCGCATTGAAAAGCCGCCATGCTGCCATAGGCTTTTCGGTCTCACTCGGTTCTTTCGTTACCTCTCGTCTGCTGAGCCTCGCTGTCACGGTCGTGCTTGCGCGCACGCTTGGTCCGACCGGCATGGGCCTTGTTGCTTTTGCCATGCTGGCCGTCGAAGTGGTCGATGTCCTAAGGGACTTCGGGCTGCGGGAAACGCTGATCTACGACCGCACGGCTGATCCGAAGTTGCGCACAAGCGCCTTTGCCGTGATCGTTGCCGTCGGGCTCTTTCAGGCGACTGTCCTGGTTCTGGTCGCGCCACTAGCGCAGGGACTGCTTGAAGATCCGGCGGTTACGCCGGTTCTGATGGTTCTGGCGCTATTGTTCCCGATCAATTCCTTCAGCGCGGTTCAGGAAGCAATCCTGCAGCGCGAGTTCCGCTTTGGGTGGATTGCTGCGGGTGAAACCCTGGGCGCGCTGGCCAAGACCTTGGTGGCCTTTGTTCTGGTCTTTTGGGGCTTCGGCGTGTGGAGCCTTGTTGCGGCGATCTTGATCGGGGCGCTGGTGAAGGCCATCGTGCTTTGGGTCGGATCGGACTGGCGCCCTGCCGCAGTGCGCCCGACGTTGGAAAAATGCCTCGAACTGCTTCGTTATGGCCGCCATATCGTGATCTCAAGCATCATGAGCACGGTGCACATGCGGGTCGACCAGATGGTCATCGTGTCGATGCTGGGCGAGCCGGCGCTTGGCCTTTATTTCGTGGCATCACGGATACCGGATATCGCCATCAGAGGCGTAAGTTCGGTCATCACGAAGGTTGCTTTCCCCGCGTTTTCGAGTGTCGCTCAAGATATTGAAAAGATCACCGCCGCCTACCGGGCCACGGTGTTCTTCACGATGGCTTTGATCGCACCGGTGTCTCTTGGCCTTGCCGCAACGGCCTGGCACCTCATTCCGGGCGTGTTCGGCGAGGAATGGAGGGACGCATCCCCCGTTCTGTTCCTGCTGGGACTGGCCGGAGTACCCGTTGCGCTCAGTTGGCCGGTGGGAGACTTTTTCAAGGCGACAGGGAAGCCGAAGTACCTTTGGATGCTCATGGTGGCCGAGTTCGTCGTCACCTTTCCTCTCATCCTGATCGCCGCCTTTTCGCCCTATGGGATCGTGGCTGTCGCAGGCGCGATGTTGATTGGGGATGTCTTTGCATCAGGCGCTCGCTTGTACCTGCTGGCGCGTGTCGAAGGCGTCGGCGTGGGTGTTGCGCTTCAAGCGGGACAGCGGCCTTTGCTTTGTGCCATCGCAATGGCTTTGGCCGTCTATGCGTGGCTTGATGCCAACCCTCTCGGTCTCGGGCTTGGCTGGCTCCTGACCTGGGGAATCCTAATCGGAGTTGCCTTCTATTCCCTTTTGCTCGCGGCGGTGGATCGCAAGAACCTGGCGATTTGGTACCGCCGCATCGCCAGCGAAGAGCAATTGGATTGACCGGGTATCCGTGAGACGTCCCAGACGCTTTGGCCTGACTAAGTCCCCCCGCCACCAGCTTGGCTGAGCATCGTCGGAGGCCCGCAGTCCTTGATTGCGGCACGAGCGATGCGGGAAAGAAACTCCTCACGAGGGATTTCCGCAGCGCCAAATTGTGCCAGAAAGGACGGCTCCTGGCAGTCGATCAACTCATAACCTTGCGCAAACAAAACTTCGCCCAGGTGCACCATGACGACCTTGCTGGATTGGCTCACCCGGTGAAACAAACTCTCCAGCGTGAAATAGCCGCCAATCCCCAGGCCGATGCATCCTCCAACCAGTTCGCCGTCCTGCCGGGCTTCGAAACTGTGCGCGACACCGCGTTGATGCAGGTCTTTGTACACGCTCTGTATTTGAGGACCGATCCATGTTTCCTCGCGATCAGCGCAAGCCGCGAGGGTGGCGGTGTAGTCGGTGTTGACGCTTACTTCGAACTTTTTGCAATAGCCGCGCGTGCGTTTGGAAACATGGAAGCTTTCAGGCAGGATCACGAACCGTTTCTTGGGTGAAAACCATCTGAAATCGCCCGAAGATGTCTCATTTGCAAACAGGCCCTGACTGCACCCCTGAATCACTCGCTCTGCCGTGAACGGCATGCGTTCGTAGGCGTAACACAACGCGTTATGAGGATCGCCCAAGGCAGCAGTGGCCCACTGCCCTCCGCGATGTTGCGTGGCTTCTATTGCGGTACCAAACGTGTCCTTGAGTTTGCCTTTCAGGGCTTTGATACGCATTTGGCCAGTGCCGCCTCATCACTCAAATCACATCGGACCCCGCAAGGAGTCCGATTTCAAAGGATGGTTTTCTTTCGTCGCCAGCGCAAGGGCGGTAAGCCCATTTGTCGGCATCGGACGCTTTCTGGCTTAATTTTGAACTGTCACGCAGACGAAGTGCCAAAGGAGCCAGGCCCTTTTTGGCGCTTCCATGGAGTGAAGCCTCAAACAGTGATTTGATGCGCCGCACCCCGCTCTGCTAATTTGGTAAGTTTTGATGGGCGATCGAAGGTCACCCTGCCTCAATCACGACTTTTGGACCCATATGGCTTTGGAGAATTCTGCAAAGTCTGCAAGAATGGGTCCCGGAGTGGGTTTTGCGAGTGAGGGAATGATATGAATAGGGTCTCGAGGACGGGTTATCTGGGCGACATGCTTGGCTCGTTGCTGGATCAGCCGCGAAAGCTTCTGGGAAGCGGCAGGAAAGGATCGCTCGAGGCTCTGTGCTGGAAACTGCTCTCGGAACGGACCGAGGTTTCCAGCCTCGCCATCGCCGAGGAAGTCCTGGCACGATACGCATCCCTGTCGACGGATGAGAAATCCGCCTTTTTCACCATGATAAACGATCAATTGGACGTTGACGCAGCGCAAATACAGGACGCCGTCGAGGCCTATGCCAGGTCGCGAACACCCGCCGACTACAAGAAGCTTGCCACCGTCACGGAACCGAAGCGCTACGAATTGCTGCGCCGGTTGAACCAGCCAAGCGGCGCGACGGCCGAATTGGTTCGCATGCGCGCCGACTTGTTGTCACTCATCAAGTCCAATCCGGAGCTGGAACGCACCGACGTCGATTTCCAGCTCATGCTTCGGGCATGGTTCAATCGCGGGTTTCTTGTCCTCAAGCAAATCACCTGGGACAGCCCTGCGTCCATCCTGGAAAAAATCATCGAGTATGAAGCCGTCCACGAAATCGAGACCTGGGGCGATCTTCGGCGGCGTCTTCATCCGACGGACCGGCGCTGCTTTGCCTTCTTTCATCCGGCCATGCCGCAGGAGCCGCTTATCTTCGTCGAAATCGCACTCTCAAAAGGTGTGCCCACGTCTATTCAGGATGTCCTTGCCGATCAACGCGAGGTGCTGGATGCGCAGAACACCGACACAGCGGTCTTCTACTCGATCTCGAACTGCCAACCTGGGCTGGCAGGCATCTCTTTCGGCAATTCCCTCATCAAACAGGTGGTTCGCAACCTGACCACTGAGCTGCCGCAGGTTAAGAACTTTGTAACGCTCTCGCCCGTTCCCGGCTTCGCGCGGTGGACCGGCAAGCAAGGTATAGAGACCGACGAGGCCGACACGCAGAAGCTCAAGAAGCTTTGCGCGGCCTATCTGACCTCTCGCAACGCCAAGAACCTTCCAATCGATCCGGTGGCGCGCTTCCACTTGCAGAACGGAGCGCTGATCCACGCGATCCATGCCGAGGCAGACACGTCAGACGCCGGGCGCAGGAAGGCGCTCGGGTTCATGGTGAACTATGCTTATGAAGCGGATCGCATTGCGTCCAACCTGCAGCTTCTTGCGGAAGGTGAAAAGGTGGCCACGTCAAGCGCCGTTCGGACACTGGCGCGTCAGGGCCACCAAATGCTTGCTCAGGTCGCCGCGAGACGGGACGAGACGGCCTGAGCTGCTTCAACGCTCGGCGTCCCTCATCAGGGCGGCCAAACGATAGAACCCGTGTGCCATCTTGGTGAACGGCGTCAGCAAGAAGAACGCCAGAACCGATCCAAGGTGCAGTGCCAAGAGCGCAGGCATCGCCGTGGACGCGCCCAGCCAGTAAAGTGCCAGACCGGTCGCGGCGACAAAGAACAGCAGCAGGTTGAAACCCATCTCGCCACCCCAGGCCGAGGCATCGCCCAGTTTCGGATCGGCCTGAAGCTTCAACCCCGCAAGGCCAAGCGCGCCGATCACCATCAGGATGCCGCCCGGGACGCCAAAGAGCTTCGGCAAGGACCAGAACCCGTAGGGTGCAGGCATATCGAACACATAGTGCAGCACCGTCCCGCTGGACGTCGACAGAAAGCACAACACGAAGCCATACATCACCGCGTGATGCGCGTGCCGTCTCGCCTGGCTGAAACGGTCTTCATCCTCGAAATTGCAGCCGTCGCCATGCCCACCCGAAAGATTTTGCATGCGCGCCGCCGAACCGAAAGCGCTCTTGATGGCCGAAACCGTGACCACGCCGCCCCCCATGGCCCGCCAGTAACGGCGGAGGCTGACGGCCAGGCTCATGAGCGGAAAAAGGAACGCGGGCAGAAAGATCGCGACCATCGCGGAATGCGACATGACCGCGTAGAACCCCTGACCCGTCGGTTCGGGCAGCGCCCGGATGGCCGCGAAGATCAATGCGAACCCAAGGATGGTCGCCACCGCCAAGGCCGCCCCGCTCTTGTGAAAGACCCGCGCCACAGGCTGCGGCCAGGCGTAGTCTTCCCAACTCGCCTGCCGTACCTCGGCCAGCGCTTTCGGCAGGTTCAGGTCGAACTCATGCGGCGCCGTGTATTGGCATGCATAGTAGCACCCCCGACAGTTGTGGCAGAGATTGGCGAGTTGCGTGATATCGGCGTCCGAGAACGCGCGATTGGCATGAAGCGCCGGAAAGACGGAACAGTATCCCTCGCAATACCGGCAGGCATTGCAGATTTCCGCCTGCCGCCGCGCTTCCTGGATCAACTCAGTTTGCAAAAGCGGCAGCCTCCCTTCCCGCAATGCGCCCGAAGACCGTGCCGATGGTCATGCCGAAGCCTGCCAGATACCCCTGCCCCAGGATCGAGCCCGCCATCGTCTCGCCCGCCGCCCATAGGTTCGCCACCGGACGGTTGCCGATGGAACATTGCGCCGTCTCGTCCACTTTCAGGCCGAGGTAGGTGAATGTGACGCCGGTCTTCAAACTGTAGCCATAGAACGGTGGATCGCTGATCGGGCGCGCCCAGTTCGTCTTGGGTGGGCTCAAACCGTTTGTCGCGACGCCGTCCAGTTCCGTCGGCATGAAGCCCGAGGTGTCACCACAGGCCGCATTGAACGCTTCGACCGTCGCCCGAAGCTTTTCAGGTGGCAGTTCCAAATTCGCCGCCAGCTCCTCCAATGTGTCCGCCTTAATCGGTGGAAAGACCGATGGCATGAAAAGATCAATCGCCTTGCTATCGATGATCGCAAAGCCCACCTGATCCGGCTCGTTCGCCACAAGCCGCCCCCAGATCGCATACCGTTTTGGCCAGACGTCTTCGCCCTCGTCATAGAACCTATCGCCGTCCTTGTTAACGACGATGGAAAACGGCACGCAATCCAGCCGCGTGACGATACCGCCGTCGAACTTGGGCGCCCGTCCGTCGATAGCGACTGCATGGCATTGCGTCGGATCGCCAACCTGCTCGATGCCTTGATCCAGCAAATCCGACAGAACCTCACCGCGGTTGTAAGGCGTGCCCCGGATCAGGAAGTTCCGCGCCGCCGGGCCCCAGGCGCGGGCCAGCCAGTCGATGTCCGCCTGAAACCCGCCCGAGGCCACCACCACCGCCTTGGGCGCAATACGATGCGTCTCGCTCCCATGCGTGTAGTCGATGCCAACGACCCGATCGTCCTCCATCTCCAAATGTGTGACTTTGGCCTCGTAACGCACCTCGACGCCCAGCGATGCCGCGGTGCGATAATAGGCATTCACAAGGCTCTTGCCGCCCCCCAGAAAGAAAGCGTTGGTGCGCGCAAGGCTGAGCGTGCCCGAAAGCGATGGCTGGAAACGTACCCCGTGCTCTTCCATCCAAGGCAGGCATTCTTCTGACGACCGGATGACCATCCGCGCTAGGGCCTCATCCGTCTTGCCACCGGTAACTTTAAGAAGATCGTCTAAGTATTCATCTTCACAATAACTTTCAATCAGTGGACCGAGAGGTCCGGAATGCATGCAACGAAAGTTTCGTGTGTGCCGCGAGTTGCCGCCGCGATAGGGCTTCGGTGCCGCTTCGAGGATGATCACGCGCGCGCCCGCCTCTGCCGCCGTCATGGCCGCACAAAGCGCCGCGTTGCCGCCGCCGATGACCGCGATATCAAAGGAGGTGTTCATTCCGCGCGCTATAGCCCGCTTTGAAAGACTTGATCAATCCAAAGACTGGAAAGGGCGTCAAAATGGGACAAATCGAGATTGCTTACCTTTGGTAAGAAAGATGAGCTCTTTGCTCTAAGCCTCTGCTTTCGCAGTCTAACGTCTCGGCCACCTACGGACCAATGCAAAACCCGTCGCCAGAAGGACGAGGGCGCAAAGAGCAAGTTTCGAAAGCCATCCCATCGTCCCTTCAATCAGAACGGCATGGACCACCGTTCCCGAGACGGCAAGCGCGGCGAGGCAGAGATGCGCCCGCTGCCACACCCTCGGTCTCAAGCGGAGGCGTCGCCAAAAGAGTGCGAGCAGAGCCGCCCCAAAAATCGCCCACATCGCCAACACGCCCCAAACCGAGAATGGCGTCGGCGAACGGAAGAGAAGCACATCGATGACATCGGGCGGGCTCGTGATCCAAAGCCCCACGACATGAACGATCACAGCGGTGACCAGTCCAACTCCGACCCAGCGGTGGATACCCCGCGCCCGAGGCGCGCCAAGTCCGGGCAAGAGCGCCCCCGCAAGCATGGGCTGCACCAGCAACAAGCCAAGGCCCACAACGCCTGCAAATCCCGCCAGGATATAGATCGGCTGTCGCCAAGCCAGAAGCGGACTGGTGGCGGCAATCCAGAAAGGAACGGTCAACGCCAAGGCAAGACCGCCCCAAATCAGGATGGCGCGCAGCACGGAGGGTCTCAGACAGGTTTCAGGACGAAATGCGCCGCCAGATTGGTGTCCTTTGCGCTCGGCATGACGGGACGCAGGAACACGGTCTCGAAGTCACCGCTGTCATAGGCCAGATGGCCATGCGGTTGCCCGAAGGCCGGGACGATTTGCGGCATTTCCAGACGGAACTCGCCCCTCTCATTGGTCAGTGTCGCGCCATGGCTCCGAGCATCGCGCTCGTGCCCCTCGGTCGTATGCGCCCAGATCTGGATGCGCTGGCCAGCAAGCGGCGCGCCATCGCCCGCACGCCTCACGGTCCCGGTCATCCAGAACCCGCCCCCTCCGATACGGTCCACGATGGGCGCACCGGGGCGATAATTGTTCGAGCCGCCCCGCATGGATCGCGTGGGCGCCAGCCCTGCGGCGCGGGCGGGCACAATCCAGGTGCTTGCGGCAGCAGCGCCGGCAAGCGTCAGAAGGCGTCGGCGTGTCGGTTGGCTCGTAGACATTTGGCACTCTCCGTGTTAGAGGGGCACCCACAATGATATAGAAATATTGCACGAAATCTAAGCCCTAACGGTCACGATTTCGTGGAGATCGGCAGAAAGCTTACCGCCTCAAAGAAAATTATTGGGCCAGATAACGGTCCGCCACATATGCGCGACGGGGCTGCCGTCAAAGCCCAACCCCTCCTCAGGTTGGCGGAAAGCGCGCGCGATGACGCCTGCGAAGTCGTCGATGCTGACCGTCACATTCGGATCAAAAGCGTACAGGTCATTGACCACCACCTGCATCGCGCTGTCGAACCACTTGTGGGTCCGGCAATACTCCCATTCCGCCTTGATGTAATCGGGTGGATCGTAATCCTCGCCAAAGACCTCCGTGTAAAACGCCGGATATTCATAGTCATAGTCGGGATCGGCCCGGAACCGAAGCGCCTGATGGTGGCGAATGGCCCAGGTGACCTCCGGGTCGACGTAAGGTTCCACCATCTGCGCCGCCCAGTGGCCGTGGTCGTTGCGGATCAAGCTCACGACCGAGATGTCGTGCAACAGACACGCCAGTACGATGTTGTCTGAAAGCCCTTTGTCCTGCGCGAGTTTTGCGCTTTGCAGCAGATGCGTGCCGCCCACCGTGTCCTTCAGAAAACGATGACGAAAGAAATCGGCAAGCGTCGGCTTTTCCGGCATCGGATCAAGTCGCGGATCATCTCCCATCAGCCACCGCCCTGTCGCGCGCGACATCTGCCCCGCCATCGTCGCACCCACGCGCCCCGGGAAGGGCTTCATGACCTGAATGTCCAGCGTTTCGGCCATGGCCTGTTCCAGGATGTCGACCTTCTCATCGAGGTCCATGCCTTCGCGGACCCGCGCGCGGGCCAGTTCTTTGGCAGTGTCGAAAAGGGCCTCTCGGTCCATCGGGCTATCCTCCCCGAGGCCAACGCTACAGAAGCGACACGGCTTACGGAAGGTTTGTTTCCCGCCGCGCCCTGACGTAATTTCACCCGTAATACGGGAGGAGAACTATGCGGCTTCAGGGTAAAACCGCCATCGTCACAGGCGGCGCATCCGGCTTCGGGCGCGGCATTGCCGAAAGGTTTGCCGGCGAAGGGGCGCGTGTTGCTGTGCTGGACATGAATGCGGTTGGTGCAAAGGAAGTGGCTGAACATATCGGAGGCCATGCCATCCTTTGTGATGTCAGCGAAGCGGCCTCTGTCGCCTCTGCATTCTCTGCCGCAACCGAGGCGTTGGGACAGGTCGACATCCTCGTGAACAACGCCGGCTGGAGCCATCGGAACCAGCCGCTAACGGAAGTCGATTACACGACGTTCCGCAAGGCCTATGCGATTAACGTCGACTCCATCTTCCACTTCACTCAAAGCGCGGTGCCCCATTGGCGCGCCATCGGAGGTGGCAGCATGGTCAATATCAGTTCCACCGCCGCGACCAGCCCCCGCCCGGGCCTGACGTGGTACAACTCCACCAAGGGGGCAGTGAACACGATGACCCGATCGCTCGCTGTCGAACTGGCCTCCGACAACATCCGCGTCAACGCCGTAGCGCCCGTGATCGGCGAAACGGCCTTGTTAGAGACGTTCATGGGCCAGGAAGACACACCCGAAGCCCGCGAAAGGTTCCTTGCCACGATCCCCTTGGGGCGCTTCTCGACACCCGCGGATATCGCGGGCGCGGCGCTCTACCTGGCGTCGGACGAGGCGAGCCTTGTCACCGGCGTGATCCTTGAAGTCGACGGCGGACGGACAATTTGATGGGGCCGCTTGACGGGGTCCGCGTCCTCGATCTGACAAATGTGCTGGCAGGCCCCTTCTGCACGCATCAACTAGCGCATATGGGCGCCGAGATCGTCAAGGTCGAGGTCCCGGGCACTGGCGATCTGGCGCGCCAGTTGGGCGGTGACCATGATCTGAACGCCGACGGCATGGGGGTATCGTTCCTCGCGCAGAACAGCGGCAAGCGGTCGATCACGCTGAACCTGAAAAGACCTGAGGGGCGCGACTTGTTCCTGAAACTTGTGCGGACAGCGGATGTGGTGGTCGAGAACTTCCGCCCCGGCGTCATGGACCGGCTTGGGGTGTCGGCAGAGGTTCTGCACGCAGAAAACCCTGAGTTGGTCTATTGCGCCATCTCTGGCTTCGGTCAGGACGGGCCTTTGGCCAAGAACCCGGCCTATGATCAAGTGGTCCAAGGCTTGTCCGGCGTGATGAGTGTCACCGGCGCGCCCGATGGCCCGCCGATGCGCGTGGGCTACCCGGTTGCGGACACGCTGGGCGGGCTGACGGCGGCCTTCGCCATCGCGGCGGCGCTCGCGCGTCCAAAGCCCGGGCGCGGCACCGTGATCGATGTCTCGATGCTCGATTCCATGCTCTCGGCCATGGGCTGGGTCGTTTCGAACCACCTGATCGCCGGGTGGGCGCCGCACCGGGCCGGCAACGACAACATCGCCGCCAGCCCCTCGGGCGTGTTTCAGGCCCGCGACGGCGCGCTCAACATCGCCGCCAACAAGCAGGAACAGTTCGAAGCCTTGGCAAACGTCATCGAGCGCCCCGATCTGGTGGACGATCCTCGTTTTGCCGACCGCAAGAGCCGGATTGAAAATCGAAAAGCGCTGACCGAAGCCATCGAAGCCGCACTGGCCTCGGTCGACGCGGGCGACTGGGTGGACAGGCTGAGCGCTTCGGGCGTGCCGGCAGGACGGATCATGACCCTTCCGGATATTCTGGCCCACCCCCAGGTCGCGGATCGCGGGCTGGTCGATGCCGTCCCAACGCCCGGCGTCGCACGTGAGGTGCGGATCGTGCGCCCGGGGTTCCGTATGGATGGCGAGCGTCCGAAGACGCACTTGCCACCGCCGGAACTGGGCGCGCAAACAGAGACTATTCTGGACGAACTGGGCGTTTCCACGGGCGATCGAGCGCATCTGAAGTCGAAAGGGGTGATATGATGAGCGACGCGGCTGACTGGTGGGAAACCGCAATCATCCAGATGTCACCAGGCGAGATCAGGTATCGCGGCTACGCGATCGAGGACCTGATCGGTCGGGTGGGTTTCGCCGATATGGTCTGGCTCATGCTGCGCGGCGAACTGCCAAGCCGGGGCCAGGCCGCTCTATTGGAAATCGCCCTGATGTCTGCCGTCGACCACGGGCCGCAAGCGCCCTCCATCGCGATGGCCCGGATGGCGGCGACCTGTGGGATCGGCCTGCAAAATGCCATGGCGTCCGGTCTGAACGCGCTTGGCGAAGTCCATGGCGGCGCGGGCGAGGCGGCGGTCGTGCTTTATCAGGCGATTGCCGAATATGACGATCCCGCGGCCGGGGCACTCGCGGAACTTGACCGGTTCTTCGAAGCCGGGGGCAAGTTCGTCCCCGGCTTCGGGCATCGGTTCCACCCGACCGACCCCAGGGCGCCGCGCTTGATGGAAATGGTCGAAAAGGCCGTTCAGGACGGGATCGTCGACGGACGCCACAAGGCCGCGGCCCTGGCGGTCGAGGCGGACCTCAACCGGCGGAAAGGCAAAACCATTCCAATGAACATCGATGGCGCCACGGCTGTCATCTATGCCGAGCTTGGGTTCGATGCGCCGCTTGCGCGGGGCCTCTTCTGCCTCTCGCGCTCGGTGGGACTGTTGGCCCATGCCTGGGAGGAAAGCCAATCCGGCCTTCGGAACAAGGGCCCCCTGCCCCGCGACCAACTATGGACCTATTCGGGACCGCCGCCGCGGGACGTACCTGACCGGAACTAGGCCTTCTCGATGGGGATCCAGATCGAAGCGCCGCCGGGCTTTTCGGGATCGAAATCCACGCTGTAGAGTTCGAACTCCGGCCCCTCCCTGAGGGCAACATCCGCGCCTGGAGCCCAAGCATCGAATATGCTCGCCCAGGTGTCGGCAATGGTCGAAATATGACCCTCGTGATCGAAGACCGCGTGCGTACCGGCGGCAAGTTCAACGTGATCGAAACGCTCGGTGTCGATCCGGCCATCATCGACAAGGCCGACCATATACGTAAAATTTTCGCCTTCGAAGTCGTAACAGGCCCCGTAGGTTTCGGTGTTGTAGATGGCAGGCCCGATCTCGTCGATTGCCTCGATCCATTGTGCCGGTATCTTGGCGCGCTCGGCCATGGAATACCGGCGTGCGACGCCCACCAGACGGGTCGCGCCGCGATCAACGAAACGGGGTGTGACGGGAGTTGGTGCAGGATTGGACATGATAAGAGCCTTTTCCAATGTGAGGGACAAATCAGGATGGTTGCGCGCCACGGATGGCGAACACCCGAAATGGTCGCGAAACGCACGGCTGAAGCCTTCGTGGCTTTCGAACCCGGCCTCCAATGCGATCTCGACGATGGGTTTTTCCGTCTCGCGAAGGCTCCACACCGCTTCACTCAGCCGCCGGGCCCGGACATATCGCATGACCGGGCGCCCGGTGCAAAGCGTGAAGGCGCGGCTTAGGTGAAAGGGGCTGACCCCTTCCATCTCTGCCAGCATGGCCAGCGCAAGGGGCCGCGCCAGATAGGTTTCGATCCGCCAAAGCGTGCGCGTCACACGTGTCTGTTGCGTTGAGGGGATCAAGCGATTTGTGTTCATGTCCCTTCCCTACCCCGATCGGGTCGGCTTTGCTTGACCAGTCTTGATCCCTCTCGGCGATAGGGAAGATCAAAAATTCAGCAGATGCACTTCTGTTTGCCAATCCTGCAGGCAGTGCTAACGTGACCTGCAATCAGCAGAGGGGGCTGTTTGACGTTCCTGGAACGTCCGCGATGATCCCCTGAATGCACAAAACCAACAGAGGAGATACCCCTTGCTAACTCGTGCCTTACTGGCTGCTGCCGGTGTTTTCGCCGCCAGCATGGCCACAGCGCAAACGAAGGTTCCGTTTGCGCTTGACTGGAAATTCGAAGGCCCTTCGGCCCCCTACTTCGCCGCCATCGACAACGGCCATTTCGAAGCCGAAGGATTGGAGGTGACAATCGAAGCGGGTTCGGGCTCGGTTCAGACAATTCCGAAGATTGCGACAGGCGCCTTTCCGATCGGCTTCGGTGATATCAACAGCGTGATCAAGTTCCTCGATCAGAACCCGGGCGCGCCGGTCACCGCCGTGATGATGGTCTATGACAAGCCGCCTTTCGCAATTGTAGGCCGCAAGTCGCTTGGTGTGGAAGGTCCGAAGGATCTGGAAGGCAAGGTCTTGGGTGCACCGCCGCCTGACGGCGCGTGGGCGCAGTTCCCGGTCTTTGCCGGGGAAACCGGCATCGATGTCTCTGCCGTCACCGTCGAGCCGGTGGGTTTCCCAACACGGGAACCGATGCTGGCCGAAGGCAACGTGGCCGCGATCACGGGCTTTTCGTTTTCTTCTGTTGTGAACCTGAAGCGCCTTGGTGTGCCGGCGGACGATATCTCGAATATCCTGATGGCCGATCATGGCTTGCAGCTCTATGGCAACGCCATTCTGGTCAACACCGATTGGGCCGCCGAGAACGGCGAAACGGTCGAGAAGTTCCTGCGGGCCGTGGCCGCGGGTTGGAAAGACGTCATCGCCGACCCGGCCATGGGGATCGAGGCACTGGTCAAGCGCAACCCGGCCGCCGACAAGGCGCTGGAACAGGAGCGTCTGCAGATGGCGATCGATCAGAACGTCGTCACCGACTATGTCCAGGCCAACGGCATGGGCGGGATCGATAGTACCCGGATGGAAGCGGCCCTCGCGCAGCTGGGTCAGACCTATGACTTCCAGAACACCCCTGACGCGGCGCTCTATTTCACGGACGCTTATCTGCCGGATGGCGGCTTCATGCTGAAATAGGTGTTGCGCCGACTTGTCGTCGTCGCGCCAGCGGGGGAGGCTTTGCCTCCCCCGCACCCCCTCCAGGATATTTGACCCGAGAAGAATGGCATGGCCGAAAATCTGATCGATATCAAAGGTGCGCGACATGCCTATCAAACCGCCAGCGGTCCGTTGCCGGTCTTGGATGGGCTTGACGTATCGGTGCCTGAAGGAGGGTTCGTAGCTGTCGTCGGCCCCTCGGGGTGCGGGAAGTCGACCCTGACGCGCCTTATTGCGGGACTTATGAAACCGGATGAAGGTGAAGTCTGGCTGCACGGCTCCAAGGTCACCTCGCCGCGTTCGACCGTGGGGATGGCCTTTCAAAACCCGGTGCTGCTGGAATGGCGGACAATCCTGAAGAACGTGCTTCTGCCGCTGGAGATCGTTCCGAGCAAGCTGTCGAAGGCCGAGGCCGAGGCGCGGGCTCGGCATTTGCTGGAACTTGTTGGGCTGGATGGTTTTGAAGACAAACGCCCCTCGGAGCTTTCCGGCGGCATGCGGCAGCGCGCCTCGCTTTGCCGGGCGCTTATCCACCAGCCGGAGGTTTTGATCCTGGACGAACCCTTCGGAGCACTCGATGCGTTCACGCGCGAAGATCTGTGGCAGACGATGCTGAAGGTGAAGGAGGAAGAACCCTTCACGGGCGTTCTGATCACGCATGATCTGCGCGAGTCCATCTTTCTGGCCGACCAGGTGGTCGTTTTATCGGGGCGTCCGGCTCACACGCAGTTCGTGCTGGACGTGAACTTTGACGGCCCGCGCAACATCGACCATCTCTACACGCCCGAGTCCGCCGAAATGCTGAATACGCTTCGTCACCAGATCGAGATCGCGCAGGGCCGCGTGCCGGAGGACGCCTGATGCTGCGACAAATCCTTGTCCCGCTCGTCGCGGTTGTCGTGTTCCTCGGGCTTTGGGAGTTGCTCGTCTGGGCGAACGACTGGCCGAACTACGTCATGGCCTCTCCATCCGATTTGCCGGCAGCCTACACGAAGTTCTGGGACCTCTTTCTTGTCATGAGTTGGCAAACGCTTTGGCGGACCGTCCTGGGCCTCTTGCTTGCCATCATCGTCGGTGTCGCCATCGGCATGGTCATGGGGTTTTCGCGCACCATGCGAGATGCGCTATATCCGTTGTTGGTGGGCTTCAACGCCATCCCCAAGGCAACGGTGGTACCGATCGTGGCGCTGATGTTTGTGGGTGCGCATGACTTCAACACGGTGCTCATCGCCTTCATGATCAGCTTCTTTCCAATCGCCGTCTCGGTCTCCATCGGGCTTTCGACGCTTGAGCCCGAGTACCGCGACATCCTGCGCTCCCTCGGTGCCAGCCAGGCCACGATCTTCTGGAAGATTGCACTGCCCAAGACCTTGCCCGAGTTCTTCGGCGCGCTGAAAGTGGCGGTGACGCTAGCGTTCATCGGCACGAACCTGATGGAAATTGTCAGCCCTCATGGCCGCGGCTTAGGCGCGCTTTTCGACAGCGGCAAGACGAACAGCGATTACCCGTTGATGTTCGCCGTGCTGATCGCTTTGGCGTTCCTCGGCATCGTGCTCTATTATGTCGTTGTCGTGTTGGAGAAAATTTTCGCCGGATGGGCCGAGCGGACGCCGACGTGATCAGAGATGCCGACGCGGCGCAAGCCCGCTTTGGAACCACATCACGTAGCTTTCGATGCTAAACACCGGAAGTCCGGTGGCGGCTCGGATATCGGCCGCATAGGGCACCATGTTCGTGCACTCCAGCACCAGCGCACCGATATCGGCATGGTTCGCGATCAAATCCCTCGCCGCCTCAACATTGTCCGCACGGGCCGCCTCGACATCCAGTTCCAGCTCGTTGCCAAGAATCGCGCGGGTGAACTCCCGCCCGCCTTCGGTTGAACCCACGGGCGTATCTTCCGGCACACCAGCTGCTGCAAGATGCGCGGGCGTCAGGCTGCTGCCCGAGATCGTCAGAACACCTGAGCGTTTGCTGGGCGGCAACGTCGCGTTCACAAGTCCCACCTGCATGAGCGATGACGTGGCCACCGGCACCGGCACGGCGTGCTGCAAGTCCGCCTGCATCAAAGACAGGAACCCGCAGTTGGTCGTGATACCGTCCACGCCATCGGCCACAAGCTCCTCCGCCGCAGCGATGAACGCAGGCATGAGCCCCTTCGCCCCCTGCCGGACAACAAGGTCCGGCGAGGCGCCGCGCACGACCTTGTAGTGAACCGGAAAGGGCCAAGTTCCGGCGTGCCCCATGTCGCCGGGAATGCGTGGAAATCGCGCCTCCAGCATCAGAATACCAACGCTGGCGCCATAAACCGCCTTTCCCCCCATTGCCTTCATCGCGCATGCTCCTTTCGCTTGCACCATATTGACGGCGCGGGTCCGTCTTTCCAAGATGCGGCGGACAAGGGACACCATGCACGACCTTCAACAGACAATCACCGGGTTCGAGACGTGGCATCTGGCATTGCCCGTCACCTCTGCGCGCGACCATGGCATCGGACGCGTCGAAGGCACCTGCGAGATTGTTGTTCTGGCGCTGACCGCCGATGGTGGTGAGACCGGCTGGGGCGAAGCCTCGCCCTGGGTGGTGTTCACCGGATCGCCCGAGGCAACGAAGGCGGCTCTGGACCGCTACATCAAACCCCTTGTCCTTGGACGACGAGTGGCTGACCGCGGGCAGATCATGGCAGAGGCCGCGCGCGCCGTGGCCCATTGCACCGAAGCCAAGGCGGCGCTGGAAACGGCGCTTCTGGACCTGACAGGGCGCATCCTCGGTATTCCCGTGTACGCGCTTCTTGGCGGGGCCGCGCCAGATGACCTCCGCATTCCGCTATCCGTGTCGCTGGCCAATCCGGACTTCGATCAGGATCACCTTTTGCTCGAGCGACTTCGCGAGGACGGCGTGCGTCTGGTCAAGCTCAAGACGGGGTTTTCGACGCACGCCTTCGACATCGAACGGCTGGAGGCGCTGGCTGTCGCCTTCCCCGAATTCAACGTGCGTGTGGATTATAACCAGGGTCTCGAACCGGACGAGGCGCTGGCCCGCGTCCGCGACGTTGCACACCTCAAGCCTGATTTCATCGAACAACCCGTCCGCGCCCATCTCTACGATCTGATGCACGAGATCCGCCAATCCATCGACGTGCCGCTTCTGGCCGATGAAAGCGTCTTCGGTCCAGAAGACATGGACCGCGCGCTGCAATCCGGCATCGCAGACGGCGTATCGATCAAGATCATGAAGGCCGGTGGCCTGACCCGCGCGCAAACGGTCGCGCGAATGGCTGCGACGCGCGGGCTGATGGCCTATGGGGGCGATATGTTCGAAAGCGGATTGGCCCATTTGGCTGGCGCGCACATGATCGCCGCGACACCCGAGATCACGCTTGGCTGCGAGTTCTATCAGGCCAAATACTACCTGAAAGAAGACATCCTCGAAGAACCGATCCTTTACGAAGCGGGCGCTATCGTGGTGCCGGAACGCCCCGGATTGGGCCACCGCCCGGACCGCGACAAACTCCAAGCATACAGGAAACCCATATGAGGCAAGTCGCGATTATCGGAGCCGGGATCGTCGGCGTGTCCACCGGTCTTTGGCTGCAGCGCGCGGGCCACCGGGTCACCATGATCGATCGGGCGGGTCCCGGTGAAGGGGCAAGCTACGGAAACGGCGGCGTGCTGGCATCCTGTTCGATGGTACCCGTCACTGGCCCCGGGCTCATCCGGAAAGCGCCGCGCATGTTGATGGACCCCGACCAGCCGCTCTTTCTGAAATGGGGCTACCTGCCCCGGCTGATGCCCTGGCTGCTCAAATACCTTGCCAACGCCAACGCCGAGGACACACGCCGCATCGCAAGCGCCATCGCAGGGATCGTCACCGACAGTCTGGAAGAACATCAGGAACTGGCCCGCGGCACCGCGGCGGAACACTATATCGTCCCGTCCGACTACCTCTACCTCTATTCGGATCGGTCCGCCTTCGAAGGTGATGCCTTCGCCTGGGGGCTTCGCCGCGAGAACGGCGTCGTGTGGGAGGAATTGGAAGGCGCAGCCTTCCGCGCCTACGACCGGATCTTCACACCCGACATCAAGTTCGCCGCCCGTATGGGCAATCATGGCCGGATCAGCGATCCCGGCAAATACGTCAAGGCACTGGCGACCGAGATCGAGGAAAAGGGCGGCGACATCATCACGGGCGAGGTCACGGACATTGTCCGCGAGGGCGGAAAGGTCACCGGCGTCCGCATAGGCGGCCATACACTGGAGTGCGACACGGCGGTCCTTGCCCTTGGCGCATGGTCCGGGCCGCTCGCCAAGTCGCTCGGGCTGAACGTGCCCCTTGAAACCGAACGCGGCTATCACCTGGAACTCTTTGAGCCCAGTTTCATGCCCCGCGCGCCGGTCATGGTGGCCTCCGGCAAGTTCGTCGCCACGCCGATGGAGGGGCGTTTGCGCCTCGCCGGTGTGGTCGAACTCGGCGGCCTCAAGGCGGCTCCGTCGAAGGCGCCGCTTGCGCTTCTGAAACGCCATGCGCTCGCCGCGATGCCGGGTCTCACATGGGCGACCGAAAAGGAATGGATGGGCCACCGACCCGCGCCTGCCGACTCGATCCCCGTCATCGGTGCCGTCCCCGCGGTCGACGGCGCCTTCACGGCCTTCGGACATCATCATATCGGGCTGACAGGCGGCCCAAAAACCGGGCGATTGCTCTCGCAAGTGATCACGGGCCAAAAACCAAACCTTGACCTCGGGGTCTATTCGCCCGCACGCTTCACAACATAAAAGACGACAGGGAGACTTTATCCATGAAAAACATCAGCAAACTGGCGGCAACACTTGCCGTTACCACGGCAATGGCAACACCGGCGCTGGCCGAGACCTGGGACATGCCGATGGCCTATTCCGGCTCGAACTTCCACTCTGTCACCGGGGCCGAGTTCGGCAAATGCGTCACAACCGGCACAGGTGGCGCGATCGAGATCGTCACCCACCCTTCGGGTTCGCTCTTCAAGGGCGCCGACATCAAGCGCGCCGTGCAGACCGGTCAGGTCAACATCGGCGAACGCCTGTTGTCCGGCCACCAGAACGAAAACGCGCTCTTCGGCTTTGACAGCGTGCCTTTCCTCGCGACGTCCTTCGACGATGCCGACAAGCTTTGGGAAGCCGCCAAGCCCACCATCGAAAAGGTGCTTGCCGAACAGAACCTGACGCTGCTCTACGCCGTGCCTTGGCCGCCGCAAGGGCTCTACTTCCGGGACGAGGTGAACTCGGTCGCCGATATGAAAGGCATCAAGTTCCGGTCCTATAACAACGCAACCTCGCGCCTTGCCGAACTGACAGGCATGTTGCCGGTGACGATCGAAGCGGCCGAAATCAGTCAGGCCTTCGCCACGGGCGTGGCCGATTCGATGGTGTCTTCCGGCGCCACGGGGTACGACCGCAAAGTCTGGGAATCGCTCAACTATTTTTACGAAGTCGATGCCTGGCTGCCGCGGAACTACGTCTTTGTGAACACCGACAGCTGGAACGGGCTTGATGAAGCCACGCAGAATGTCATGCGCGGCTGCGCGCAGATGGCCGAATATGCCGGCACATGGCGGTCGAAGGAATACACGGGCTTCACGCTGCAGGGTCTGCGTGACGGCGGCATGACGGTCGCCCCCGCCTCGGACACCATGAAGGGCGAACTTCAGACCATTGGCGAAACCATGACCACGGAATGGCTCGAAGCCGCCGGTGCTGATGGCGCAGCCATCGTCGACGCCTTTAAAGGCATGCAGTAGAAGACAGGTGAGGGGTGGTCCACTTCGCCACCCCTCCACCATTTCGGACAATTCAGTTCAAATTGTCATTCTTCTTGGTGAAAGTATCCCGGGGTGCGGGGCAGAGCCCCGCGTGCAAAAGGGTGGGACATGCACGGCATAAGACGTTTTCTTGACTTCCTCTACACAGCTTCCGGCGTTGCTGCCGCGCTTTGCCTGATTGCCATTCTGACGCTCATCGTCGTGCAGATGCTGGCGCGCTGGACGGGCGAGGTCTTTCCGGGCGCGCCCGATTATGCGGGCTATGCCATGGCTGCCGCCAGCTTTCTTGCCTTCGCCAATGCCCTGAACCGGGGCGCGCACATCCGTGTCTCGATCGTGCTGAACGCGGTCGGCCCCGGACTGCGACGCCTGATCAATATCTGGTGCTTCGGGATCGGCGCGATCACGGCTTGGTACGTCACCTACTACGCGTATCGCTTCGTCAGTTTCTCTTACAAATTCAACGATATCAGCCAGGGCCAGGACCGAACCGCGCTCTGGATCCCGCAATCGGTGATGCTGTTCGGCATGGTGGTGTTCGCCATTGCCCTGACCGACCATCTGGTCTCGCTCATCCTCAAAGGCGATCACCGGATCGAGCAAGACCGTATGGAACAGAGTTTCGGGGAGTAAGGCGATGGAAGACCTGAACATCATCATCCTGTTCCTCTTCGTGTTGTTCCTGCTTCTCGGCTCGGGCGTCTGGGTGGGCCTGGCCCTTGTCGGCGTCGCCTGGGTCGGCATGGAATTGTTCACCACCCGTCCCGTCGGAGACGTGATGCTGACGACGATCTGGTCGGCGTCGTCCTCCTGGACGCTCACCGCCCTGCCGCTTTTCATCTGGATGGGGGAAATCCTTTATAGAACAAGACTTTCCGAGGATATGTTCAAAGGCCTCGCGCCCTGGATGTCCGGCCTGCCTGGCGGCCTTGTCCACACCAATATCGTCGGCTGCACCGTCTTTGCCGCCGTCAGCGGGTCCAGCGCCGCGACGCTCACCACAGTCGGCAAGATGTCGATCCCCGAGCTTCGAAAGCGCAGCTACCCCGAGCCGATGGTCATCGGCACACTCGCTGGCGCCGCCACGCTTGGCCTGATGATCCCGCCGTCGCTCACGCTGATCGTCTACGGCGTCACCATCAACGAAAGTATCTCGAAGCTCTTCTTCGCAGGCATCCTGCCGGGCCTCGTCCTCGCCGCCATGTTCATGGCTTATGTCGCGATCATGAGCCGCGTCTCGAAGAAGTGGAACCCGGACGCCGAGCCACCACTGACCTTCAGCCAACGTGTCGCCAACTCGCGCTTCCTGCTGCCGGTGATCTGCCTGATCCTCGTGGTCATTGGCTCCATGTATCTGGGCTATGCCACCGCGACCGAAGCGGCCGCATTCGGTGTCATCGGCGGCCTGATCCTTGCCGCCTCTCAGGGCTCGCTCACCTGGAAAAGCTTCACCGAAAGCCTGATGGGCGCCACACGCACCTCGGCCATGATCGCGCTGATCCTGGCGGGGGCTGCGTTCCTCTCGCTCTCCATGGGCTTCACCGGACTGCCCCGCGGCCTCGCCGACCTGATTGCCGCGATGGAGCTCACGCGCTTCGAACTGCTGATGGTGCTGCTGGTCTTCTACATCATCCTCGGCATGTTCCTCGATGGCATCTCATCCGTCGTCCTGACCATGGCCGTGGTCGAACCAATGATCCGCGACGCCGGCATTGACCTGATCTGGTTCGGCATTTTCATCGTCGTCGTGGTCGAGATGGCGCAGATCACCCCGCCCATAGGGTTTAACCTCTTCGTCTTGCAAGGCATGACGCATCACGAGATGGGCTTCATCGCGCGCGCGGCCTTCCCGATGTTCCTGATCATGGTGCTGATGGTCTTCGTGCTGATCGCCTTTCCCGAACTTGCCACGTGGCTGCCGGACAACATCCGACAGGGCCCGGGCTGATACGTCTTCTGGCCTTCGTCGCCCGGCACGGGCGCTGGTGTCTGATTCTGGGGCTCATCGCCGGGCTCACCCTGCCCGGGCTGGCCGAGGCTTTGCGCCCATGGCTGCCCCATATGATTGCCGCGCTCCTATTCGTCAGCGCCTATCGGATCGGCCCTGCCGCCACCTTGGGATCGCTCGGCGACATGCGCCGCTCGCTAACCGTAATCCTGATCTACCAACTGGTCGCCCCGCTGGCCGCTTTGACGGTGTTACTCGCCGTCGGGCTAGCCGACACACCAGCCGGACTGGCCATCGCACTTGTTCTGGCAGCACCCTCGGTCACAGGCGCGCCGAACTTCGCCATCATGACCGGGCGAGATCCGACCGGGGCGATGCGGCTTCTGCTTCTGGGCACCGGCGTCTTTCCCTTGACCGTGATCCCGGTGTTCTTGCTGCTCCCTGCGCTGCCGACACTCGCCAGCGTGCTCGAAAGTGCCGCGCGTCTGCTGGCCGTTATCGTCCTGTCGGTTGGCCTGGCCTTTCTACTCCGCCGAAACAGACCGCTCACAGGCGCCTCGCGCGCGGCGCTCGATGGCACGGCGGCCCTCCTCTTGGGGGTGGTGGTGATCGGCCTCATGTCGGCAGTTGGCCCAGCTCTCCGGGCCGCCCCAACCCAACTGGCGCTCTGGCTCGCCTTCGCACTTACACTGAATTTCGGCCTTCAGATCCTGGCCTACCGGCTGAAACCAAACCGCGACGCGGGCGAGGCCATCGTCGCGGGAAACCGCAACATCGCACTCTTTCTCGTCGCCCTGCCCGAGCCGCTGGTCGCGCAACTCCTTCTTTTCATCGGCTGCTATCAGGTGCCGATGTATCTGACGCCCATGGTCGCGCGCCGCCTCTTCGGCCCGAACACCTAGCCGAGAGTTCCGGCCGGGACACTCTCAGCCGAACAGCTCTTTGAATAGCCCCACGCACTGCCGGAACCCGGCCTCGAAGTCGCCATCGCCGGGATGGAACACGCTTTCGAACGAAATCACCCCGTCGTAGCCATCCGCGCGGAGTGCGTCTGCCATGGGCTGGAACTGGTCGGCCAGTTGACCTTGTCCCATCCGCTTGACGGTCAGCGTCGCCCTCGGTGTATCGACCTGTACATCCTTGATATGGACGTGCCCCAGATAGCCGTCTTTAACCTCATCGTACCCGTCGGGATACGCACGCTCGTGGCACCAGCAGTTGTTGGCCGGGTCCCAAAGCACCTTCAGCACATCCTTGGCGTCCAGATCGTCGATGAGCTTCCGCGCAGTATAGTTCGAATTGACCATCGTACCGTTGCCTGTCTCGACCACCAGCGTCACGCCCTCGGACCGCGCGAGATGGACAGCAGGAGCGATCAGCGGCAATGTTTTGTCCCAGGCGCCATGAGCGACGTTCCACTTTTCCGCCCCGCCATGCCCCCAAAGGATCTGTTCCTTTTTGTTCGTCATGATCCGCACCAGCGGGCTGCCAACGACATGCGCCATCTCGATTACACGCTTCAAGGCATCCATGTGCCGGGTGTGCGCTTCATCGCCCGGCGCATTGGCCGTCGTCAGCCCCGCAAAGACGTGGCGCGAGAGGCACGAGACCGGCTTGCCGCGGTCCCTGAGCAGCGCATCGATCTCGGCGATCTCAGCCGCGGAATGATCGCCCACCTCCTTGTCACCCACGAACTGAAGCTCGGCGTACTCCAGCCCGAATTCGTCCATGACATCCACGGTATGCGCCAGATCGCGGCTGATGCCGTCGCAGATCACCCCCAGTTTCATGGGCGTGCCCTCCCCTTCATCTTGCCCAAAATACGCAATTCCCTACCGCGAAACTGCCGTCTTACGGTGAAGTTCCGCGCCAATGATCTCTTCGATGACGCGTGTGCAGACCCAATTGTCTCCGTTCGGATACTTGGTCTTGCCGGCATGGAAGACCTGCATCGCCGCCGCCGCGGTGTGAAGCGGCACGCCCAACTCTTCACCAAGGCTCATCGAGATCGTCAGGTCCTTGTGCATGGTGTTGATGTGACTGCCGGTGCCCTCGAACTGTCGGTCGATGATCTTCTCCAGGGCGTTGTTCACAACGCCGCAGCCGGCCGAGCTTGTCGAAAACACGTCCAGAATGACCTGCCCCGGCACGCCTGCCTTGGCCGCCAGCGCTGCCGCTTCGAAAGTTGCCGAGAATTGCGCTCCGATCAACGATTGAAGGCAGGCTTTCACCGTCTGCCCGTCGCCCGGACGCGTGCCCACGCGGTGGATATTGGCGCTGACGGCCTCCATCACCGGTGCGAACCGGTCCAGAACCTCATCCGGAGCTGCCGCCATCATGGTGAGTGTCCCCCCCTGCGCGCCCGGAAAACCGCCCGAGACCGGCGTGTCGATCATATGGAGGCCACTTCCTTCCAGCGCCGCGCCGATTTCGCGCGCCTCACGCGGTTTGATGGTGGCCGAGAGGATGATCGCGCCGCCCGGTTCAAGCGCCCCCACGAGGCCGCTTTCGCCAAAGAGGACGTCGTTTACCTGCCCTCCGTTCATCACCATGACGAAGACCGCGTCCGAGGCACGGCCCACATCGGCCGGTGTCGCAGCGGCAGTACCGCCCATGGCCTCGAAGGAGGAGACGCGCGCGGGGCTGAGATCCAACCCGGTCACCGCGAAGCCATTCGCCAACAAGTTTTTTGCAAGGCCCGAGCCCATATCGCCCAGACCGATCACACCCGTTCTCATCTTTATTAGACCCCCCTGTTTCAGCCGGTCACCCGGCCCTTCGAAAAAAGGCGCGATGTGCGCCGGTTTCCGCGGGGATTTCACGCGCCCCGGATCTTTTCCGGGGCGTCGGGCGGGTCCGATAGACACCCCGCTGCCCGGTTAGGTGGACCGAGGGTTGCAGAGCAAGGATCGGCTGTCCAGCCCAAACGCCCAAACATGCGCCGCTGCTGCCACCGAATGACATTCCGAAAGTGACGACAATTCCTTCAAGAATTCGGCGAAACTCAAGGCTCACCCACGAAAGCGAGGGGATGACGGAGATGTCACTTTGTCCGCGAAGGCTAGCCAGCGACAGCAAGCAGGTCGATACGGCGGCCCAGGACCACTTCGCGCGCTTCCCAGGCGTATCGAGTGTCTTCCACCACCGGCGCAAAGAACAGCACACCACCGTTCCGCCAGGGATCCAACACCACACCCTTCGCGAAACCATCACCTATCCGGCTGATGATCGCGGTCGAATGGTCGATCCGAAGACCACGCCCTTCGGCAATCGCACGGTTCATCTCAAGCGTCTGAAACCCCTCGGCATCCAGACGCTTCTCCATGTCTTCCGCCCAGTGCCAGCAAAGTCCGCGCGGTTTCAGGCCGAGGTTGACCTTCGTGTTATGCACAAGCGGCGAATCCGTGATCTGGTATTGCTGAGCCAAAGTTCGCGTATGGGCAAAGGCAAGAGCCGCGGCCCGCGCGGCCTCTTCGGGATCGATGCCGGGTCCCATACCAAGAATGACCCTGGTCAGATCGGCAACATCGTCGTTCTGAACCGCCCGTTTCTCTGGCGATCCACCACAAGCAGCCAGCGGCAAGGCGGCCAGCCCAATGAGAAGATGCCTTTTGGATATCATATTGCCTGCCTTACCTGTCCTTTTTCGACCGCCCCGGACGATCATTATCAAATCACGGCCCGAGTTTAAGCGAAAAACGCGCCCAGGGTTCCGGACAAAAGAACGCCCGTTCAGAGAACGGGCGCCCAGTTTCGGAACGAGGGACAGTGATTGAGGTCGGGTGTTCCGAACCCGACCCATGCAGTTGAGATGGGGTTCAATAGTTCGCGTGGGAAGAGGCTTTCGCAAAAAAGTGAACAAAAGCCTAACAATCAACCCAGCACGCCGGGCCAATTAGCGTCCGCGCGCGAGATATTGCCCGGAATGTCCTCTTTCCAGATGCTCCTAACGTCGACCGAGAAATTCAGATACAAGCGATCTTCGTAGACGGTCCAGGCCTCCGGGTCCGTCGGAGCCGTGGCTCCCTTGGAAACGGCATAGGCACAGTATCCACCGTAACGCGGCGTGAATTTTTGCGGGTCAGCATCGAACATTGCCTTGTTTTCTGCGCTTGCAAACAAAAGCTTCGCACCTTCCCAATCTGAAAAGATCCCGGCCTCACCTTTGACGGGCGCGCCTTCGGTGAAATAGGCCACCGGGTCATAGCCGTTGATCGCGATGCCGTCGGTCGCGAAAACGGCGGGCTTCATGGCAAGTGCCGGGCGCGCCAGAAGAGTGCCCAGGGGTGCGGCCGCGGCGGCGGCCAAAAGGGTACGGCGGGTCAGCATGGCAGGTCTCCTTTGTTCGACTTGAACGCCACCATGCGCCAAGAAAAACGCCAGATCATCCCCTCTCGCAGCGAAGTGATGCGCGCGTGAAGTCAGTCGAAAATGTCGAAGATGTCTTCCGCCGCGTCCCAGACTTCTTCCATGAAGCGGCGCGACAGGCTCTTGGTTTTCTTCTTCTTTTTCCTGCGCTTGTACGGGGCATAATTGTCCGCGCGCACCCGCGAGGGACGTACAAGCTCGCGGTCTCCCCGTACGTCCGTGCGCAGCATCTTCATCTCGTGCAGCGGCGCGCCGCAATTCGAGCACGCAAGTTCGTGCCGCTCCTTCCCTCTGAGGATCAGCGCGGCTCGGGTCCCGCAATAGCAGCAAGTGGCAATCTTCGGTGTCATGATCCCTCGCGTCGTCCCGCTTCATATAGGGCGACGGCGGCGGCATTGGAGACGTTGAGCGAGCCAAAATCGCGCGCGAACGGAATCCGCGCCAGCGTGTCACAGGTTTGCAGCGTCTTTTCGCGAAGCCCGGGCCCCTCGGCCCCTAGAACCAGCCCGACACGGGGTCCGGCCTCTGCCACTGCTGTCGCAAGGGGCGCCTTCGCCGCGCCATCGAGACCGATCAAGTGAAAGCCCGCCTCTTGAAGCGTGTGCATTGCCACGGAAAGGTTTGAGATGCGGAGGTAAGGTTGCCGCTCCAACGCGCCCGAGGCCGTCTTGGCCAATGCACCTGTCTCGGGCGCTGCGTGCCGCGCAGGCGCGATCACGGCCCTTGCCCCGAAGACCTCGGCCGAGCGCAGGATGGCGCCAACGTTATGCGGGTCGGTCACCCGATCCAGCAGCAGGACCAATGCCGGGCCCTCCGCCGGGATCAAGTCCCTCAGGCTTCCCCAGTCAAGCGGCTTGACTTCCAACGCCGCCCCCTGATGCACAGAGCCCGGGTCCAGGGGTGCCGGAAACTTCCGTGCGTCCGCAATTTCCGGTTCAATATCAGATTGCTGCAACGCATCGCCCAGACGATCTGCGGCATTCTTGGTCAGGATCAGCCGAAGCTTCTTGCGGGCCGGGTTCATCAGCGCATCGCGCACCGCGTGCAGCCCGAAAAGCCATAGCGAGGCCTGCCGCGCCTGCTCTTTCCGCACCACCCACTCCGGCTTTTTGGCCATCTCCGGCGATCAGGCCGCTTCGACGGCACGAACGACATCTTCGACGACCTGCGTCAACAGCCCTTCGTCTTCGCATTCCGCCATGACGCGAATAAGCGGCTCGGTCCCGGATTTCCTGATAAGCAACCGCCCGTGTCCGGCCAGCCGGGCTTCAGCTTCAGAAATCGCGGATTGCACTGCGCCATTGTCCAGCGGTGCGCCACCTTCGACATACGTGGCGTTCTTCAAGAGCTGCGGCACGGGGTCAAAGACCTGCCTCAGCTCACTGGCGGGACGGCCCGTCCGTTTCATCTCGGCCAGGAACTGCAATCCTGCAAGCAACCCGTCGCCGGTCGTGGCATAGTCGGTCATCACGATATGTCCCGACTGCTCGCCACCCAGGTTGAAGTTCCCCGCCCGCATGGCTTCGACCACATACCGGTCACCGACCGCCGTGCGGTGAAGACCGATGCCGTGGCCTTGCAGATATCGCTCCAACCCAAGGTTCGACATCACGGTTGCCACCAATGCATTGCCGCGAAGCCGCCCTTCAGCGGCCCATCGGCTGGCGAAAAGCCCCATGATCTGGTCGCCGTCAGCCACCGCGCCGGTTTCATCGAGGATCATGATGCGGTCGGCATCGCCATCGAGGCAAATGCCCACATCAGCGCAAACCTCACGTACCTTGGCCGAAGCCTGGCCTGTCGACGTCGAGCCGCAGTCGAGATTGATGTTCTTGCCGTCGGGCGCATTACCGATGGCCACCACGTCTGCTCCAAGCTCCCACAAGACCTGCGGTGCGGCGCGATAGGCCGCGCCATTCGCGCAGTCAACCACCACCTTCAAGCCATCCAGCGTCAATGTACCCAGCGTGGACTTCACCCGCTCGACATAGCGGAACAGCCCGTCATCGATCCGCTTGGCGCGCCCGATGTTGTCCGCCGCCGCGAGAGTGATTTCACCCTCCATGATGCTCTCTATCTCGGCCTCGGCCTCGTCCGAAAGCTTGAAACCGTCGGGACCGAAGAACTTTATTCCGTTATCGACATGCGGATTGTGACTGGCCGAGATCATCACGCCCACGTCCGCCCGCATGGAACTCACCAAAAGTCCAACCGCTGGCGTTGGGACAGGACCCAGAAGCAGCACATTCATGCCCGTCGAGGTGAAACCCGCCGTCATCGCGTTTTCGAACATATAGCCCGAGAGGCGCGTATCCTTGCCGATCACCACGCGGTGCGCCGCCGATCCGTCGCGGCGAAAGAAACGGCCCGCTGCCGCCCCAAGGCGCATCGCAATCTCGGCCGTCATCGGATGCGTGTTAGCACGGCCGCGAACGCCGTCCGTTCCAAAGAGTTTTCTAGCCATCTGCGGTCTGCCCGTTTTGTTTGGCCGCCCTATAGCAGAAGCGCCGTCACCGCGCCACGGCTCATCGGCACGCCGAAATAAATGAAACAACCGGCAATCGGGCGCTAATTCGACGCCAGACGTGACGGCTGGCGATAGAAGTGATGGTACCCGATGGTCGCGGTCCGCGGAAAAACACGGCTCCACTTCGGCTTCACACTCTTGGTGTGATAATGCGTGGCGCCCTTCGTCAACGGACGGCCCGCCCCGTTGATCATGATCTTGGCAACCTTGCCGACCCGCTCATAGGCACGTGCATCGCTCACGGTCTCGGGCCGACCGTCGCAGGTATAGGTGAACTGACAGCGAAACCGCTTGCCAGTGCCCTGATTGATCACACCGCAGACGGAACCGGGATAACGCGGGTCCTCGACACGGTTCAGAATGACCTCGGCCACGGCGAACATGCCGCGCACGGTTTCGCCCCGCGCCTCGAAATACAGCGCCTCCGTCAGACAAGACCACTCTTTGCCGCCCTTCGCCCTGGGCAACGCATCCAACCGGGCGCGGTCGTAAAGACCCGCCTTTGCGGCATCCGGCGTTCGGAACAGCCGCTTCAGGCCGCGTTCATCAATCGCAGAGACTGTCCTGTTCTCTCCCTGAAACAGGGTCATCAACCGCGTGTCGAGTTCAGCTGTTGGGTTATTGGATGTGGTCAGCGCCACGTCTGCCCAAACAGAGGTCGCTGACACACAAAGAACTGCGGCGGCCGTCAAAACCCGGCGCGTCGTACGTAGCATTGAATTTGCCCCCCTTCCCGAGGTCACAAAACTGACGGGCCAATACACGCCCACTGCAAGCAAGCATAACAGCGTTACCGTTTCATCGGCAGTTAGGCCAGCGTTCGATATGTGACAAAGTGTTCACCGAAACGAACAATCTCAGCAAAAATTCGCCGAAACAGTCGCGAAACTTACTGTTTCGCGGCTCGTTCCCGGATTGCCAAATGCGCGGCGGCCAGTTTTGCCACCGGGACACGGAATGGCGAACAACTGACATAGTCAAAGCCCGCCGCTCGGCAGAAGGCGATGCTGTCGGGGTCGCCACCATGTTCACCGCAGATCGAAAGCGTCAAATCGGGCCGCTCGGCACGTCCACGCTCGGCCCCCAGTTGCAGCAACTCGCCGACCCCGTCCAGATCCAGACGGTGGAACGGGTCCTCGGGATAAACCCCCTGTTGGACATAATCCGACATGAACCGACCCGCATCGTCGCGGCTAAGGCCATAGGTCATCTGCGTCAGGTCGTTGGTGCCGAAGCTGAGAAAACTCGAATGCGTGGCAATCTCACCGGCCCGCAGTGCGGCGCGCGGCGTTTCAACCATGACACCCAGCTTGTATTCGAACTCCTTGCCCGATCGCGTGCGCACATCGGCCGCAACCGCCTCGACCCGGCTCTGGATCAACTCGACCTCGCGTTTGGCCGAGACAAGCGGGATCATGATCTCGGGTGTCACCGGATAGTCATTCGCTGCCGCATGAATGGTGGCCATGAAGATCGCGCGGGCCTGAGCTTCATAGATTTCGGGCATCGTCACACCCAGTCGGACCCCTCGAAGCCCCAGCATCGGGTTGAACTCGGCCAGGGCCTCCACCCGGCGCGTGACCTCTGACAATGGCAGCCCCAGGGCATCCGCCAGATCCCGCATGCCATCAGGGTCCTGCGGCAGGAATTCATGGAGCGGCGGGTCAAACAGGCGGATGCAGATGGGCTTGCCGGCCATCAGCCGGAAAAGCTCCGAAAAATCGCTAAGCTGCATCGGTACCAGACGTTCCAAGGCCGCCGCGCGCCCTTCGGCCGTCTCGGCAAAGATCATCTCGCGCATGACGGTCAGGCGGTCTTCCTCGAAGAACATATGCTCCGTCCGGCAAAGCCCGATGCCCTCGGCCTCGAACTTGAGCGCGATTTTCGCCTCTTCGTAGGTGTCCGCATTGGCCCGCACCTTGATGTCCCGCGCTTCGTCCGCCCAATCGAGCAGCGTCTGGAAATACCCATCCAGCGCCGGTTCCAACAATGCGACTTCGCCTGCCAGAACGCTTCCCGACGTCCCGTCGATAGTGATGGTGTCGCCTTCGAAGAACGCGCGCCCGTCCGGCACGGTGATGGACCGCGTCTTGCGATTGTATTGGATGGTCGAGGCGCCCACGATCCCCGGCAGGCCAAGACCGCGCGCCACCATCGCCGCGTGACTTGTCATGCCGCCCCGCATGGTCAACACGCCCTGGGCCACATGCATCCCGCGAATATCCTCGGGCGAAGTCTCGCGCCGCACCAGGATGGCAGCTTCCCCCCGCGCCGCCGCAGCCTGCGCCGCGGCCGAGGTGAATACCAACTGCCCCGTCGCGGCACCCGGGCTGGCGGCCACGCCCGTCGCCATCACGTCGCGGGACGCGGTCGGATCGACATGGCGGTGCATCAGATCGGTAAGGCCGCCGGGCGGGATGCGCAAAAGCGCCTCGTCCCGGCTAATCACGCCGTCTTCGGCCAGCGTGACGGCGATGCGTACCGCAGCCGCGGACGACCGCTGCACGCGCACCGCGTCCAGCACGCTCAATACGCCGCCGTCCAGCGTGAACTCGATCTGCATCTCTTCCCGCAGGCGTTGACGGCAGATCGCACCGAATTCCACAAGCTTGTCAAAGCCTTCCGGATAGACCTCTTCCAGCGCGCGGCCGCGTTGATCGATCGTCAGGTAATAGGCGCCCTCGTCCTCAAGCGCGTCGCGCCCCTGGCTCTGGCTCAGATACCGCCCGGTGATCTGAGGACGCCCGGTGTTCGATGACACGAACTGGATCACGCCCGAGCCGCTCTCCGGCGGCCCAAGCCCTGGCGCCATGCGCTGAACGACCAAGCCAAGCCCGGCCTCCTCCGGAGCCCCCTGCGCCTGCCGCAACAGCCGGGCCGACGTGCTTTCCCAGGCCCGCGCCATCGACTTCAACACATCCGCCAACTGCCGCGCCGGATCCTGTGGGAATGGCTCGTCGGCCTCGTCCTCGTAGGCCTCCAACATGGCCTTCAGCGCGTCAGCGTCGGCCACGTCGAACTCGAAGCTGTCAGGGTCCAGATGCGCCACTTCGACCGAATAGGTCTGGACGAAACGCGCATAAAGTTCGTCCGCCGCCGCGTGCCCCAGAAGGTTCGCGTATTCGGCGTGCCGCGCACCGTTCATGCCGATGTTCAGAATGGCCCCCGGCCCGCCCCAATCAGGGCTTTCGGACGACGGACGCACCGAGACCAGCGGTGCATCACCGAAATTCCGAAGGATGGCCGACGCATCGACCTGCATGCCGGTGGCAATCGCGCGCACGGTCTGAAACGGCAGCGCAACGGTCAGAGGCACCGGCAGGTTAAGCCGGATCAGCCGCTGCAGGCACTTGGCGCGTTCCCCATGGGTCGCGGCCGCCACGGGCGCGGTTTCGTCGATGACGACGAACTGTTCCAGATCGACGTGTTTCTGCACTGCGGCGATTCCTTCCACCGGCAGCATACGCCGATAGCATTAACGATCAACCACGACTGTCACGATGGATTTACAGGTTTGTAGAATTGGCCACATGACCTGACGTCACGCGCTAGCCCTCGATCTGGGTCAAGTCCGCGACGCTCAGGCATATTTCGCTGATCCTGTGCAGCAAATTCAAGCGGTTACGCCGCAGAATTTCGCTCTCGGCGTTGACCTGAACGTCCTCGAAGAACGCATCGATGGGCCCGCGCAGGTCTGCCATGGCGGTCATCGCCGCGCCAAAATCCTCCGCCTCCATCGCCGGTCCGATCTTCGCTTCTGCAGCATCGAGGGCTGCAAACAGGGTCTTTTCCGTCTCCGCTTCGGCCAGTTTCGGATCGGGTCCAAAGGAGTACTCGACCCCGTCCTTCTCCTCGGCCTGTTTCAGGATGTTATGCGCCCGCTTGAAGCCCTGCAGCAGGTTTTCCCCGTCCGAAGTATCCAGAAACGCCTGCAACGCCTCGGCCCGCGTAACCAAAAGCGTCAGGTCATCTGCATTCGGCATAGCGAGGCACGCGTCGATCACATCATGCCGAATGCCCTTGTCACGTAGGAAAACCTTCAGGCGGTCGTGGAAGAACCCCTCCAAGTCATTCATCGCATCCCCTATACCGCCGAGCAACGCGCCAAGATCCATGATCTCGTCCGGCAAGTCTTCGACATTGGTAACGCCATGCTCGTCGGTAGGAACGTCGACCGGTTGGACGCCTTCTGCGGCAGCCATGAACTTCGCGCCAAAGGAGACACTGAATGGCTTTTGAAGGCTGATACGCAAATCATTCTCCAACACCAAGCGAATGACCCCCAACGCCGCGCGCCGGAGCGCGAACGGGTCCTTCGACCCCGTCGGCTTCTCGTCGATCGCCCAGAACCCCGTCAGCGTGTCGATCTTGTCGGCCAGCGCCACGGCGACCGAGACCGGATGCGTCGGCACCGCATCGGTCGGCCCAAGCGGCGAGTAATGTTCCTCGCAGGCCTCGGGTACACCGTCGTCATGCCCCGCGGCTTGGGCGTAATACCGCCCCATAACCCCTTGGAGTTCCGGGAACTCATAGACCATCTCGCTCGCCAGATCGGCCTTGGCGATGCGCGCCGCCTCGCCGGCTAGATCGGGCTTCGCGCCGACAACCGGCGCGATCTCGCGCGCGAGAGCCGCGATCCGCTCGATCCGCTCGGCCTGCGAGCCCAGCTTGTTGTGGAACGTGACCTCGGCCAGCGGCGCCGCCATCCCCACCATGCCGACTTGCTCGACGGTGCGCAGATCGTTTTCCCAGAAGAACTTAGCATCCGCCAGCCGCGCCGAAAGGACCTTTTGGTTGCCCGCCAGGATGGTCGCACCATCATCTGCCGTCTCGCGGTTCGCAACCGTGATGAACTTCACGATCTTGCCCGCCTTGTCGCGCACGCTGAAGAACTTTTGGTGTTCCTTCATCGAGGTCTGCAGCACCTCCGCCGGCAGTTCCAGGAAGTCCGCACCGATCTCGCCCATAAGCACGACGGGCCATTCGACCAGCCCCGCGACCTCGGCCAGAAGCCCCTTGTCCTCGACCACCTCCAGCCCTTGCGCAAAGGCCAGATGCGTCGCGTCGTGCCATATCTTCTCGGCCCGCTCCTCGGCCGACAGGATGACGAAGGCTTTCTTCAACCGCGCGGCGTAGTCCTCGAACGACGAAACCGCGAAAGGCTCCGGCGCCATGAAGCGGTGACCTGCCGTGGTATCACCCGAGGCGATGCCGTCCACGTCCAAAGGTACTACCGTCGTACCCTCTTCGTCCGTCAGGATGCACAGGATAGAATGCAGGGGCCGGACCCAGCGAAGGCTCCCCGCCCCCCACCGCATGGATTTGGGCCAGGGGAAGTCGCGGATGGTCGCCTCCAGCACGTCCGCGATGATCTCGCCCGCCGGGCGGCCCGGCTTGTCGATCACCGCGAACCAGACCTGGCCCTTCTTGTCGTCCCGCGCTTCCAGATCATCCTTGGAGAGCCCGGTCGAGCGCAAGAACCCCGCGAGCGCTTGCTCCGGCGCATCCGTGCGGGGGCCCTTCCGTTCCTCGCGAACCGCCGGGCTTTCCGCCAATACCCCTTCAACCGACAACGCCAAGCGTCGCGGCGTCGAAAACGCCCCGGCCGAGGCATAGGTCAGCCCGGCCTCGACCAGCCCCTCGGTCACAAGGCGCTTCAGATCCGCCGCCGCGCGCGCCTGCATCCGGGCCGGAATTTCCTCGGAAGAGAGTTCGATCAAAAGATCAGGCATGCCGCATGGACCTTGTCATTGTTCCGCCTCCGGCGGGGGCGGACACCCTTCCGGCACGGGATCGCCGTCAAAAGCCGCCTCTCCGCAGGCGTTGATCTGGTGCCAGACGAAGCCCTGCCCGTCGTCGCCGATCGCTACGACCCGGTCAAACCCATAGGCGACGTTGAATTCGCCCATAAACGCGGTCGCCTCGCCTGCTTCCAGCGCAGCGCCAAGCGCTTGCGCGTCGAAGCACTCGAACCAACCAGGCGCATTGTTCGGGATCGGGTCGTCATAGAGCTCATAGGTCTCGGTCAGCATGGCCTGGCTCATCGACGTCCTGAAGCACGCGCGATACCGCAAGGGAGAGCTGTCCGCATCAATTGCCTCGAAGGCCTCGTACAGGATCGGCTCCGGCACGCCCGCGCCGAGCGTCGTCAGTTGCACATCGGTCACGTTGTCCGCCTGCACCTCTTCATAGAAGGCATAGACCTGCAGGTAGTACATGCCCGCGCCCGCAGCGATCGCAGATGCCGCCAGAAAGATCACCAGAAACTTCCCCATCAGATGTCTTGCCCGAAACAAAGCCGGTTGCCGTCCGGGTCCAGCACTTCAAGCTCGCGCATTCCATAGGGCTTGTCGCCCGGCCCGATGATCGGCCGCCAGTCGAGCGAGGCCGCGAAGGCATCCACATCGTCAATATGGAAATAGGCCCGCCAGCCCGGGCTGGTTTCCGGATCCGCGCCATGCCAGGCATCGACGAAAACCGTCGCCGCGTCGCGCCGGAAGATACCGAAGCGCGCCGGATCACCACCCTCTTCGATGCACTCAAAGCCAAGCGCCTCGGTCCAGAACGCCTTGGCGCGTGGATAGTCCGAAACGCGCAATACGGGGATGGAAGAGGTCAGTGTCACGCCGCGCCCGCCGCCTCTGTTGTCACGAAGGCGTCCGCGCAAAGCTTCGCCAGCGCGCGGACCCGCCCGATATAGGCCTGCCGTTCGGTGACCGAGATCACGCCGCGTGCGTCGAGCAGGTTGAACAGATGGCTCGCCTTGATGCACTGGTCATAAGCGGGATGGGCCATCACAATGCGCTGACCGGTCTTGGGATCGACCTCCTCCGCCTCCAGAATGCGCTGGCACTCGGCCTCCGCATCCACGAAATGCTTCAACAGCACATCCGTATCCGCCACATCGAAGTTCCAGCGGGAATACTCCTGCTCGGTCTGACGGAAGACATCGCCATAGCTCAGCGCGATGGGATTTTGCGGGTCATTATACGGCATGTCCATCACGTGATCGATGCCAAGGACGTACATCGCCAGCCGCTCCAGCCCATAGGTCAGTTCACCCGAGACCGGTTTGCAGTCATGCCCGCCGACCTGCTGGAAGTAAGTGAACTGCGACACTTCCATGCCATCGCACCAGACTTCCCAGCCAAGTCCCCAAGCCCCCAGCGTCGGGCTTTCCCAATCGTCCTCGACGAAACGGATATCGTGGAGTTCCATATCGATCCCGATAGCTTCAAGCGAGCCCAGATAAAGTTCCTGCAAATCAGGGGGCGACGGTTTGATGAGCACCTGAAACTGGTAATAGTGCTGCAACCGGTTCGGATTCTCGCCGTACCGTCCGTCGGTCGGTCGACGCGATGGCTGGACGTAGGCCGCGGCCCAATGTTTCTCCCCGAGGGAACGCAAGGTGGTCGCCGGGTGAAAGGTCCCCGCCCCAACTTCCATGTCATAGGGCTGTAAAACCGCGCAGCCCCGAGACGCCCAGTAAGACTGCAGGCGAAGAATGATCTCCTGAAAACTCTTCGGTTTTTCGACGCCCATGTCAGAACCTCTGGCCAAAATCGCGTTCTCAATAGGCAACAGGTCCCAAGGGGTCAATGAGCCCCCCTTGAAACCGCGTGCAACTGCCACAGCCTAAGGCTAGAACGAACGGAAATCTGGCCCACTGGGGGGCTCCAAGGACATGGAATTTGGTATGTTACAGAAGGCTGCCGCCGTCTTTCTTCTGATTGTGTTTGCGGGCACGGCCACCGCGCAAAGCTGGGTGCAGGTCGAATCGCAACCGGGGACCCGGCAGGCCATCGCCCGCGCAGAAGCCTATGCCCGGATCTTGCCAAACGTCAGCGCCTTCCGCACCGGCCCCCGCTGGCATGCCATCGTGCTCGGCCCCTTTGCCACCGAAGGCGAAGCGCGCCGCCGCTTGCAGGAACTTCGCGCCCAACGGCTTGTACCCAACGACAGCTATGTCGCCGATGGCAGCACATTCGGTACACGTGTCTTTTCAAGCGAAGGCACGACCACGGCGCTGGCCCCCACACCGGTCCCGGCCGCCCCGGCACCTGTGCTTGAGCCGGGCGAGGAAACCGAAGCCGAAGCCAGACGGAGCGAAAGAAATCTTACCCGCGAAGACCGCGCCCTGATCCAGATGGCGCTCAAATTCGAAGGCTTCTATGCCTCGGTCATCGACGCGGCTTTCGGCCCCGGTACGCGCCGCGCCATGGCCGAGTGGCAAGAGGCCGCCGGGTTCGAACCCACCGGTGTTCTGACGACACTACAGCGCCGCGACCTGGTAGATGGCTACAACGCGGTGATCTCCTCGCTCTCGATTGCCCCCGTCGTCGACGAACAAGCCGGCATCGAAATCGAACTGCCCACGGCCATGGTGAAATTCGACCGCTACGATGCGCCCTTCGCGCACTACGAACCCAATTCCCCCGACAACGTGAAGGTCGTTCTGATCAGTCTCGAGGGGGGCACGACGACACTCGCTGCTTTCTATGACATCATGCAGACGCTCGAGGCCGTGCCGACGGACGGCGAACGCAGTCTGGGCCGCGAAAGCTTCACGATCGAAGGCATCAGCGACACCATCCGGTCCCACACCTATGCGCGTCGGGCGGGCGATGCGGTCAAGGGCTTCTCGCTGATCTGGCCCGCGGGCGACGACAAGCGTTTCAACTTGGCGCTTGAAGCGATGCGCGCCAGTTTCCGCACGACCGACGCCATCCTGCCCGACAATGCCGGGACCGGCGTGCAGGACATCGACCTTCTGTCGGGGCTCGAGATCCGGCGCCCCATCCTTGGACAATCGGGGTTCTTCATCGACGGAGAGGGCGCGGTCCTGACGTCCTCGACCGCCCTTGGTCAATGCCAGCGGATCACGCTCGACGAAGAGACCGAAGTCGATCTCGTGGCCGAAGAGCCCGGGCTTGGTATTGCGCTGCTGCGTCCGAAGGAGCCGCTTTCGCCGCTCTCCGTTGCGCGCTTGATGACAACGGAACCGCGCATTCAATCCGACATTGCCGTTTCGGGTTTCTCCTTTGGCGGGCTTTTGTCCGCCCCCACCCTGACGTTCGGCAAGCTCGCTGACCTGAAAAGTCTTGACGGGGACGACCGTGTAGCGCGCCTCAACCTCCGGCGTGAACCGGGCGACACCGGCGGACCGGTCTTCGACCCCTCGGGCGCGGTGATCGGGATGCTTCTGGCCGGAACCGAAGGCGCACGACAACTGCCGGACGAAGTCTCCTTTGCCGCCGACGCAAAAGAGCTTGCCGCTTTCCTGACCGAAAATGGCGTGACACCTTCTGCGATGGACCGGGGCGAGCATATCCCGCCCGAGGATCTGACCGAACTTGCCGGTGACCTGACCGTCCTCGTCAGCTGCTGGAACTGAAGTTCCATGCCCACCCCCAAACCCATCCCAGGTGCAACGCTGGCGCCCATGCGCATCCCCCGCCTCGGCGGTGGCACTTTGGAGGTCGGTGGCGAGCGGGAGAACTGGACCCTTCTCGTGGTCTATCGCGGCAAGCATTGCCCGCGCTGCAAAGCCTATTTGAACATTCTCGAAGGCAAGTCCCCTGACTGGATCGACGCCGGATTCGACATCGCAGTCGTCTCTGCCGACCCCGAGGAAAAAACCGCCGCGGATGTGGCTGAGTTCGGCTGGACCTTCCCGCTGGGCTACGGGCTGACTGAAGACCAGATGCACACGCTGGGTCTTTACGTCACCGAGCCGCTTTCGCCCGATGAAACGGACCGGCGCTTCGCCGAGCCAGGTGTCTTTGTCCTGCGCCCCGATGGCTCGCTGGTGCTGGTGGCCATCTCAAACGGACCATCTGCGCGCCCCGACCTGGCCGCGCTTCTGGACGGGATGATCTTCACAAAAGTCAATGACCGCCCGCCGCGCGGCACCGTTTGAACAACCATTGTTAACTTTTCAATAATGCGCTACAATCTACGCGTGTGCGTTCGTTGCCCTTTGAGCGCGTGCTTGCGATGTCGGCTAGGGATGGATCGGCTATGCAGAATGATGCGGAATTTTCACGCAAACTCGGCGACTGTATTTCGCCGGTGACCATCGCCGACATGGCCTTGCCGGATTGCCCTCTGGTTTTTGTCAACTTTGCCTTTTGCAAACTCACAGGCTACGACACTGACGAATGCGTCGGCCGAAACTGCCGCTTCCTGCAAGGCGAAGGCACCGATCGGGAAGCTGTCGCGAAACTCCGGAAGTCCCTCAAGACGGGAAATTCGATCGAAATTTGCCTCAGGAACTACCGCAAATCCGGACAACCTTTCGACAACCTGTTGATTATGAAGCCGTTCCAATCCAACGACAGACGAGAGCTTGTTTTGGGCTGTCAATACCAGATCGACGCAAGCGGCCGTGTCTCAGAACACCTGAAACGCGTCCACGGAGTTGTCGGCAAATTGTCCCTAGAAGAGGCAGGTCCCCGGGCCCATTCGTTCGAGGCATACCGCATGCGCGCCGAAAGCATCCGTGTGCTGCTCGAGGCGCACAGATCGCGCGACGAAGTTCTCCAGTCGTGGCTACGACCAGCCTCACGCCCGCCAAAAGCGGCTGGTGAATAGCACGAATACCACCATCAGTTCCAAGCGCCCGACCAGCATCGCCGACAGCAGGATCCATTTGGCGGTCGTGTTCAACCCCCCGAAATCGCCATCCGGCCCGATTTCAGGCCCCAACCCCGGCCCCACGTTCGCAATCGCCGTCGCCGCGCCGCTGATCGAAGTGACGAAATCCAGCCCCGTCGCACTCAAGAGCACCGCCACAACCCCCAGTGTCACCACAAAGAGCGTCAGAAAGCTCATGACCGACGAAATGACATCCTCCCCCGCGGTCCGGCCCTGGTATTTCAGCTGAAAGACCCCATGCGGCGAATGAATGCGCCGGATCTGATTGCCGACCGCGCCGACCAGCAACTGATAGCGGAACACCTTGACGGAACAGGACGTCGACCCGGCGCAGCCGCCGATGAGGCCGACGAAGAAGAAGACCGCTACCGGAAACGCGCCCCAAAGCTGGTAATTCGCGCTGGCATAGCCGGTGCCCGTGGTGATCGAAGTAATATTGAACACCGTGCTCGACAACGCGTTCGCCATCGAAGCCCCGCCCGCCAGTTGAAACAGGAAAATCGCGCCAATCGCGATGGCGAGGATGATCAGGAAGACGCGGATCTGACTGTCATTGAACAGGGGTCGGCTCGATCCGGCCAGCAACTGCACATAGCGGACAAACGGCAGGCTCGCCAGGATCATGAACACCGCGGCGACATACTCACCTGCCCCCGCAAAGCGCGTGAAACTGTCGTCATGGGTCGAAAACCCACCTGTGGCGATCGTTGTCATCGCATGGTTGATCGCATCGAACAGGCTCATCCCAACAACCAGATACGCCAACCCGCAGGCGACCGTCAGACCCACGTAAACAATGGATATGCGCGAGGCGATCTCCGCCGCCCGTGGCAGGACCTTGCCGTCCGTGTCGAACCCTTCCGAGCGGAAGATCTGCATCCCCCCGACCCGAAGCTCCGGCAGAAACGCCAGCGCAACCACGACAATCCCGATCCCGCCGAACCATTGCAGCATCGACCGCCACAACAAAAGCCCCGAAGGCAAGTCATCGAGCCCGGTGAAGACCGTCGAGCCTGTCGTTGTCAGCCCCGACATGGCCTCGAAATAGGCGTCCGTGAACGAGGCATCCGTCGCCCCCCTCAGAAAGGGAATGGCGCCGAACAACGGCAAAACCGCCCAGACACCCGACGTCAGAATGAACGTCTGCCGCCTGCCGATCCCGCCGTCGACCGCGTTCGAGCACGCCACCGCCACCAAACCGCCCGTCAGGACGGTAAAAATCGCAGCCTCCAGAAAGACCCCCGCATGCCCGTTCCCTTCGTAAAGGTCCAACGCCATCGGTACCAGCATCGACAGCCCCAAAAGCGCCACCATCAGGCCGGTTACATATCCAACAGGACGCAAGTCGATCATGGGGCGAGCCTTGGCCGCGCCGTCGCCCCAAGTCAACCGTCGTTCGGCACGGGGTCCCGCCGCTCGGCGATCAGATCACCATTGTCGTCAAAAAACGGGTTTCTCCGCCATTTACCCGTGACATGCGCCGACACCATCCGCCCCAAAAGCGCAAGGATCATCGGCAAAGCGCTGCCATGGGGGCCATCCACATGGGCCAAAGCCCCCTTCAGGTGCACCTTGGCCGCTACCTTCGGCAAGCCGTCCTGCGGCGACAGATCGGCCACCTGGAAGCTCGCAAAAGGCACATGCCGCGTCGGCAGGATGTTCGCCATCGGCGTATTGCAGCACGTTGCGTACCACCGAAGCGGCCCCTTCTCGGTCAGCCGCAACCACGCCAGATGCTCCTGCCCCTTCAGAATGCGCACACCGTCAGGCGCCACCTGCAACAGATCGCTCCCGCCAGCGGCATCGAGCCGCTCGGTCTTGCCAAGTCGTTCAACAAAAGCACGGCAACTCTTACAATAGCACTTCAGCCGCACCCCCGTCGTGGGCACTTCGACCTCGACCTTGCCGCATTGGCAAGTCCATGTCGCCTTGTCCATCTGCCGTCTCCAAGCTGTCGAAGCCAGAATAACGCGAACCGGGTTGTCGCCACACCCACGAAATGCACAGCGCCCCTATGCGCAAATGGATAGTCAGGCCACTGGCGGTAGTGACGCCATGTTCGTTTCGCGGGACAAAGCGGTCGTTCGTCTCTTTGGCGCTAAATGTCCGTTTTCGGTTGCGCGACCGCGCGCATCTTATGAAGCAGCTGCAGACGAACCTAGCCATCTCAAATTGATCTCAAGCGCGCAGGGAACGTTGTTCTAGACTCGGTCCATCGCAGACTGTTAGCCTTGTTTGTAGTTTTCAGTTGGGGGATAAGATGACCGGTAGAACGATTTTTAGTGCATTTATTGCCATGTTTTTTTTCAAGCATGGCAAATGCTGCTCCGGTTACAATAGATAACGCGGTCTTTTCTTTTCTTGATATCTCGCTCCCAAACTCAGTGGGATATCCAGATCAATTGAGCCACACGATAGGTGCAATTACGGTCTCTCCAAAAGACGGGACGACTATCACCGCCACGCAGTCTGGTCAGACGGTAACGCTGCAAGCTGCAAGTCAGGCTACATTTTCGGATCAGTACGCGGCGTTTGTGCCCTATGATCCGTCGCTCACCGGGAACTGGCAGTTTGAGGCGACCAACGGATCAGACGTCACGACCTTTCAAGGCCCGGCCCATGCCAGCGTTCCGCAGGTTGAGTTTGCCACAAACATCGTAATGACTCCGAACGGTTTGACTCCGACTTTTACGTGGGACGATCCCGGCAACGCTGATTGGATTTCGATTTCGATCTTCGATCTCGAGCGACGCAACAATCTTGGGTTGGCGGACAGAATTGAAATTGAACGCGTGACTGGTGGGAGCTACACCATTCCGGCTGGACTGTTGGAAGATGGACGGCGCTACTCTTTCAATGTAGCGGGAAATATTGGCTATACAGCGGCCGATGATCCCGGCACAAACCCAGATGGTTCATCCAGAGTCGGAGACACGCGAAGCCGTTCGCGTGTTTTCGTAGATTTCGTCGCCGGTGGATTGACCGCTGGCGACCCTGTCTATCTGCCGGTCGTTGACAACAGTGGGCCGATACCATTCTTTGACTTCAACAATCCGGTACTAGCCGGTTTGGTTGAATATTACGATCCGGTGTTTGCCGTTGGCTACGATTTCGCGATCGGGGACGGAAATCCCAATTTTTCATCTGTGGTGCTACCGGACATCGGGGACGGAGTGTATTCGCTATACCTGAACGACGGTTCGGGATTCAGTTTTTTCGACACGATCTTAGCGGGCGAAGAATATGCATTTGGTGGCAATGGGGTAAGCGAGTTTCGTATTCTTGGTATCGAGACTGGTGCGGGACTACAGCCCGACGACCCCACGGCGTTCGTTACAGGGTTGAGCTTTTTCTCCGACGGACAGTTTACCGGTCGAATGACACCAATACTGCAAGACGTTTCCGAAGTGCCGCTTCCTGCCACCGGTTTCCTGCTTTTCGGAGGCGTTGCTGGACTTATTATTATGCGTCGCCGGAAAAATCCTTCAGCCACGGCAAACTGACAGTTTAGCGGTCACACCTTCGGATAACCGTTCCGAATTGACCAGCCCAAATGGCCAATCTGAGCAAAGAAGTCTTTTTTCCGAATGCTGCGATCACGTGCAACTGAGTTGCAACGTGGGTTGAAGTCGAGGAAAGCAGTCATTCAGGTATTCCGTTGCGCTCATCACTTTGGGCTCGAAGCGGTCGTTCGTTGCGCCTGACGCTAACGACCGCTTGGCGGACAAAGCTGCCTTTCAGGCGCTAAGCCAATTCTTCAACCAGCCTTTCATAAACGATGTCTTCCGGCGTTGTGTCGAACGGTGTCGAAAACCAAACTCGATCAATTTCCAATCTATGACTGGCACTAACTGACGCGCGATGTCAGGCGGCGTCGTTTGATCCGCTGATCCGGTTTCCCAATCGTGAAGCGCAGATGAGTATCGAACGACTGCGCCGCTGG
>JASJDQ010000168.1 GCA_030065075.1 Paracoccaceae bacterium
GGCTGCGGCGCATGCGGCGGTGGTGCCCGCGACCGTGATGGACGAGGCGGCCATCGGCGCGTGGCCGGAGGAAGAGGATCCGATGCTGCGCCTGATCCACGCGGTCGTCGTGGCCTGCCAGGCCGAACCGGCGCTCAATGCGTGGTTTGACGGCACCCGCCGTCAACTTCACGATCATGTCGACCTTGCAATCGCCATGGACACGCCGGATGGCCTTTTCGCCCCGGTACTCCGAGGAGCGGACAGCGAAACCGACATCGCCGGGACATTGGCCAGATTGAACGAAGCGGTGCGGGACCGGTCAATTGCACCCGAGGCACTGAAAGGCGCCACGTTCACGCTGTCGAATTTCGGGATGATCGGCGGTGCGCACGCGGTCCTCGTGGTCAGTCCGCCGCAAGTTGCAATTCTAGGCGCAGGACGGATTGCCGAGAAAACGATCGTCGCTGACGGACATCCGGTTCCCTGCCGCATGCTGCCGCTCTCGCTGACATTCGATCATCGTGTCGTCACCGGCGGCGAAGCAGCGCGATATCTCGCCGCCGTCCGGGCCGATCTCGAAACGCCGTCCGCGGGCGAAGAAGGATGACAGAATGAACAGCCCTTTTGACCTTGCCGATAGTCTTGGACCGCAAAAGATCGTCCACATCCAGAATGCGGCCATCGGTCTCAAAGCTGTGGTGATCATCGACAATACCGCCGCGGGTCCGTCCATCGGCGGCGTGCGCATGGCGCCTGACGTCACGCTCGAGGAATGCGCGCGCCTTGCCCGGGCGATGACCTACAAGAACGCGGCCGCCGGTCTGCCGCATGGCGGCGGCAAGGCGGTTATCGCAGGCGATCCCGCGATGACGGGGAAGGAAGAGCTGATACGTGCGTTCGCACAAAGCATTTCTGAACTCGAGGGCTACATCCCTGGTCCTGACATGGGCACCGACGAGATCGCCATGGCTTGGGTGCGTGACGAGATCGGCCGTGCAGTCGGCTTGCCGCGCGTGGTGGGCGGCATCCCGCTCGACGAGATCGGCATCACCGGCTTCGGCCTCGCCGTGGCGGCTGAGGCCGCCGAGGAGTATTCCGATATCAGCCTCGACGGCGCACGTGTCGCCATTCAGGGCTTCGGCGCCGTCGGCAAACACGCCGCCCGCGCCCTGGCGGAACGGGGCGCGCGTCTCGTCGCGGCATCCGACAGCGGCGGCACCGTTATTGATCAGGGCGGGTTGCAGATCGAGGAGCTCATCGCGCTGAAGAGCATGGGCAAGAGCGTCACGGAGTTCGACGGGGCCACCTCGCAGCCCACGGAAGCCGCGATCACGGCAGACTGCGACATCCTCGTACCCGCTGCCCGCCCGGACGTGATCACTGACGCGAATGTCGCTAACATAAAGGCCCGACTCATACTTGAAGGCGCCAACATTCCTGCCTCGGTCAACGCCGAGCGGGCGCTGCACGACCACGGTGTCCTGATCGTTCCGGACTTCATCGCGAACGCGGGTGGCGTGATCTGCGCCTCGGTGGAACACAACGGCGGGACTGAAAGCGCTGCCCGCGCCACCGTCGCCGAGAAGATACGGAACAATACCCTTGAGGTGCTGGAGCGGGCGCGCAACACAGAGTCCATGCCGCGCGACGCGGCACGCGCCATGGCCGAGGACCGGATTCGCGCGGCCATGAAATTCGTACGGTTCGCCTGAGATCAGGGCGAGGCGGAAACTCCGCATAAATCAACCCGCGGCCCGAACAGCACAACAACGGCGCCAATCGCTGCCCAAAGCCCTGGCGGTCAATCTTCGGGCGTTCAACGGGCTGTCCGCCTAGCTCGCGTGCGGGCCGCGAATTTCCGCAATTGCCCGTCGCACCGCGCGCCAAGTCTCGGCCTCCGCCGTGTCTCCGGCATCTTCGCACTCCTTGGCTTTACGTGCGGCCTCTAACTCAGCCTTGTCGCCATGAGCGTCATAGAGCGCCCGTGCGTATTCGGTGATCTTCGATATCTTCATGGTCAGTCTCCCTTGGGTTTGGAGGGGCACATGCGTGTCATGCACTCTCAGACCGGAAGGTAGCCCGGCGTTCTTGCTGACCGATGATCTGGATCAACCTCCTGCCGGGAATTCCCTTTGGGGTCGCCAGTCAACGATCGGCCATTTCGAGACGCCCGAGTTCCAGGCTGGTGCTCAACCCAGGCTGCGGAACGGCGTTCGCTGGATCAGGAGAACCGAGAGAAGCGGTGCCGCAAGACCAATGGCGACAACGGTCAGGAGGAGCGCCCCGAGTTCGGTGTAGTCTGCCGCGACAGTTTCGGTTTCACGTGTGACTGTGAAAACTCGGTTCATGTACTTGGTGCCGAGGTTGCTCGCCGACAGGGCAAGGTTGGTGAACGAGGCCATCACCGCGAAAAATGTGGCCTTCAGGTTTTCCGGCGCATTCCGCGCGATCCAGGCCAGCATCGGGATCATCGCCACCTGACCCAAGGGAGACTCGATGGCCGTATCGAGGATCGCAATGAATCGCGCATCGACCACACCACCAGTGCGTGCCGAAGTCCATTCGTGGACGCCGTAGTAGAGCCCGATATTGGGCAACGCGAGCACGCCGCCGGCGAGTGTCAGAACGACGATAACACGCGTGATCGGCTATGTTGCCATAAACGGGCGCAGGACCAGGAGGCCTACCAGCGTCAGCACGGACGTGATCAGCGCCAGAACCGCGAGGAACTGCTCGTCGAACAGGAGGACGTCGATCTCGAACCACGTCATCCCGGGGCCCACGCCCGGGATCGCTCGGAAGACGAAGATGATGGCCGCAGTGCCAACGAGCGAGCGCGCCGTGTCATCTGGCAGCTCTTTCGTGAGCCGGGCAATGAGGAAAAGCACGACCGCCAACGTTCCGGCGAAGACCACCTCGGCGGCATATTCGAAATCAGAGAGGCCGAGGCCGAGCGTGAAGGCCACGAATATCGCGGCGCCGCCGAAGATGTACCAGTCGGGCTGAACGGGCTCGCCGGGTGTAAATAGTGTTCTCTCTATGGCCTCCTCAGGCGCGCCCGCGCGTCGCATCTGCACCGCCCGACGATGCCGGATGAAGATGCCGAGCAGCACTCCACTGACGGATATGGCCGGGATCGCCAAGGCCAGACGGTAGACCTGCGCGTAGGTTTCGACGCGCATCTCCGGCGTCATCCGCTCGACGTCCGCGAATAGGAAGAGGTTGACGAGGCCGACGGAAACGAAGCCTGAAATGATGGCGAAGCGACCAAGAGTCTGCATCGTCGTATGGAGCGCCTTGCTCTCCTGCTCGTTGAGCGGCGTTCCGTCGGCATGGGTCTTTGGCACCGCTTCGACCGTCATGGCATCCGCCACCACGTCCTGCAGCACGTATCCGGCAGGTGCCAGCAGCACGCTGATCACGAACCAAGTGGGCACCGGGAGTATGGCCGCCATCATCTCGCGTTCGGTGGTCAGCAGGATCATCGCGCCCAGACTGAGAGCTATGAGGCCGGCGCCAAGAAACACCATGGCCGCTTTCCACCGCCAGAACAGGTCGACGAGGTGGCCGAGCGGAAGCTTCAGCACCCATGGGAGCCCGGCCCAGAACCCCAAGCCCGCCAGAAATGCCGCAGAAAGATCGAGGTAGTCCTTGACGAAAAACGTGCCGACAATCGAGGTCAGCCCCGATACGCCGGCCGCAAAGTAGACCATGAGAGGCGGCATGAACGACCACCGAACCTGCCGCGCAACATCGAGAAAAGTGTTGTCCAGCCAGCTTCTTATCGTTTTCAAGGCCATTGAAACGCTCGATCAGGCAAAGCTGATCATAACGTGTTCGCCTGCAAGAGCTTATGTCAAGAAGGCCTCGGAACCATTGGTTGGCCGTGTCAGTGGACATTGGTTTCCGACAGGGCAGAACTGCGGCTACCGTCCGCGCTTGATGAAACCTGACTCCTTCGGATACTGCGAAATCTCACCCGATCATCCGCCTTGCGGTGATGCCGTTACGTGCGATTCCTGCTCTCGCCTCGGATGTCGAAGTTGCGCTTCATGAGCACGATGTCCACATCAGCCAAGAGACTGTGTGATTTGGGTGATACCGGGTCGGGACGGGTCCTCGAGCGATCAGAGCAAATTGGAACCCGCACGTGCAGACATGCCATCAGAATAAGTCATAGCGTGACGTTCACCACCGAACCCGCGATGGCAATCAGGTTCTCCTTACGGCGAACCTCAAGCATCCGGTCCAACCGGCCGATCTCACCGTTCCACAAGAGCCCGACTTCAGGTGTCGTGGCTCCGAAGCTCCGCGTCATTGTGGCATGGTCAAGTTCTTGCGAGACCACGCATGTGAAGACCAGGACGGTGAAGCCAATCGTTCCTGTGAGTGATCAGGTCGTGTCTCCCGAAGTGGCAGCGTCACGCCGTGCGGTGCAATCGTGACTTTGCGGGCGAAACCGCGTTGCAGGCCCCGATCACAGACCGAAGGGAAAGGTATCTCTTATTCCTGGAAGAGGCTCGGCAGGCAGCGGCACAACGGCTTCTGTGCGGTCGAACCAGACATACCCGTCATATTGATCGGAGAGGATCGCGTGGCTGTAGTGGCTCCAACGCTCGGTCTCCGGCCGGTAGATCACGCCGATATATCTCTCGAGCCGTGGCGCCGCCATCGCCGCGCGCAGCGCCTCATCGATGCCGGGCCGCAGGTCCAACAGAAAGCGCTCGCCGCCTGCGGCATGGCAGACGGCCTCGTGGCTCTCGGGATGCGACGAGCGCACGGCCTTGATCTCCATCGGGCCGTCCCAGTCCGTGGCACAAGCCACCGTCCCGGAATGCGTGCCGAAGCCGATCAGGGCGGCGTCCGCACCCCATTCCTCCCGGCAAAGTTGGCCGATGTTGAGCTCGCCGCGGTTCACGCCCATGTCGGTGACACGGGCATCGCCGATATGCGAGTTGTGCGCCCAGACGACGGCCTTCGCGTCTGGCCCGACATGGTTCATGATCTCCTTCAAGGTCTGGAACATGTGCATGTCGCGCAGGTTCCAGCTTTCGGCCGAGCCGTAATACATCACGCGGTAATACTTCTCGGCGCCGGAGACGACGCGGGCATTCTGGACCGCGTCGAAGAAGCTGTCGCCAGCGCGTCGCGCCTGGGAGAGTTCTTTCGTCAGCAGATCGACCAGCACACGTGTGACGCCCTCCTCACAAAAAGCGTGACCGCGCGACAGCACCTCGCGACCATAGGCGGCGGGCTCGTTCGACCAGGGTGCGAGGCATCCGTAGCGCCGCCGCGCGAGCGAGGCCGCCTCGGGATCGTGTGCATCGAGATAGGCGAGAACCTCGGCCATCGAGTTGAACATGCTGTAGATGTCCAGCCCCTGGAACCGGACGCGCTTTTCCATGGGAAGGCCAGCGTTGTGGCGACCCAGCCAGCCGATGAAGTCGTCCACATCGCGGTTGCGCCACATCCACGTCGGAAACCGGGAAAACGCCGGGATGTTGCGGGACCTTTCCGGCAATCCGCGTGCGCGGCGGTCCAGGACGGCAGCGTCAGGCCAGTCGGCCTCGACGGCGACGATGTTGAAGCCGTATTCCTCGATTAGCCGGCGCGTGATCCCCGCGCGGGCGCGGTAGAATTCCGACGTGCCGTGGGACGCTTCGCCCAGCAGAACCACGCGGGCAACGCCGAACCGGTCGAAGGCTGCTCCGAAATCCGGGTCTTCCGGATCGGGGAGGGTTTCGGCTGCGTTGCGAACGATCTCTTCCGGCGAGGCGGGTGTCTTCTCCCCGATCGCCGGCGCGATCAGGGGAGCCTCCGATCGAGTCAGGTAGTGCTGGAACCACGCCCCGGCCATCTCGGTGACTGTCGTCAGTTCTCCCGGCCCCTCGAACAGATGCCCGGCGCCCGGCACGATCCGGAGGAGCTTTTCGCAGGTCAGAGCGGCGAGAGCACCGCGGTTAAGTTCCAGCACCTCGGTATCGTCGCCGCCGACGATCAGGAGCGTCGGAGATGTCACGTCCGACAGCCGGGGTCCCGCCAGATCGGGACGCCCACCGCGCGATACCACCGCAGAGACGCGCGCGCGCAACTCGGCTGCCGCCAAGAGAGCAGCCGCAGCTCCCGTGCTCGACCCGAACAGACCAAGCGGTAACTCGACCAGTTCCGGTTCGCTTGCGATCCAGAGATCGGCCTCAAGCAGGCGCTCCGCCAGAAGCGGAATGTCGAAGACGTTGCGGCGGTCCTCGGCCTCCCGAGGCGTCAGGAGATCCATCAGCAAGGTTGCGAAACCGAGTTCGTTGAGACGTTCCGCAACCTCGCCGTTGCGCGGACTCAACCGGCTCGACCCGCTGCCATGGGCGAACAGAATGACGCCGCGCGGATCGGGCGGGACGACGAGATCGCCCTGCAAACCATGTGGCGGGATCGTGACCGTGCGGCGCAGTATCGGGCCGGCCCCGGCCGTTTCCGCCACCGTCCATGCCCGGCGGAGATAACCAACTGTCTCTTCGTCGGAGAGCTGGTGGAAATCGGCATAGGCACCGCCGACGCCGCGAAACCAAGGATCGGCGACGAGACAGATCACCTCATCGGCAAGTTCGCGAAGGACGGGAATTTCGGAGGCCGGTGCTACGGGCACCGCGACCACGACCCGCGCGGCGCCCCAGCGCCGCAGCGCGATGAGCGCTGCCTTCATCGTCGCACCGGTCGCCAATCCGTCATCGACGACGATAGCCGTTCTGCCCTTGGCATCCGTCCTGCCGCGCTTGCCCAGATACCGTTCCCGCCGACGCGACATCTCAGCCGTCTGCCGCTCGGTTTCCCGCGCGAGATAGGCCTCGTCGGCGCCTGAAATTCGCATCACCTCATCGTTCACGACCCGTTCAGGCGGGTCACCTTCGACGATTGCGGCAAGCGCGACTTCCGGGTTGCCCGGCGCACCGACCTTACGCACCAGGATCAGATCGAGGGGAGCGCCCAGCGCCTCTGCTATTTCAGCGCCAACCGGCACGCCGCCGCGTGGAAGAGCGTAAACCACCGGGGCATCAAAGCTGTGCTTCAACAGTTCCGTAGCGAGCCGGCGACCGGCGTCTCCCCGGTTCGAGAAAATCAGTCCTCTTTCTGCCACGTTGACACTTCCGCTCAAACACAGTCGCCGCAAGGGCGGACGAGCTTTAGCAAGCGGTGTGTTGGACGCACTTGATCAAGCGCAAAAGTGGCCCACTGTGACCAAGCTTTCTTGACAACGGCAGATGCATCTCCGTCAACAAAATAGGGCTGCTTCTGGCCAGACACTTTCGTTTGACGGCTTCGCTCAGAGTTAGGGCAGTCTCCAGTCGCACGAGCCCAGAGCGCATCGTGAGACTGCAGACCATTTCGACATGAAGTTTGGGCGCGAATTGATTTCAACTCGGCTCTTCAAAGTTTTTCTTCGACCTGGCAATGACCGGTCGATAGTGTGTGAAGCGACCGATTATTGGTAGGCTCAAAACCGAACCACGCCCATATTATCTCATAAAACCAGCGGGATATAAGAGTAATGGCGCGCTGGGGAGGATTCGAACCCCCGACCCCTTGATTCGTAGTCAAGTACTCTATCCAACTGAGCTACCAGCGCGCGGGCAGACGGGAGATAACGGTCGGGGCCGGACTTGGCAAGGTCGTTTTTGCCTGCCCGAGAAGTTAACGCGCCGTTGCGTGTACGTTCGGGCATTACCCGTTTCGTGACGTTTTGTACGCGTCTCGCGACACCTGAAAACCGTTTTGTACAAGGCAGCGTACGGTAGGATGAACGGAACGCTAACGGGTTCGGGCCCTGTTCGGACGCTTCCCGCAATTCGGATTGGAGCGCGCGCAATTTCCGCGTGGCGCATGTCACCTGTCCGACAGTCAGGGCGAGGCGCGTCTCGACTAACTGCTGGCCGGTCGCAGCAGCCCTCGCGCTTCGCTTGCCGTCAGCGGCGCGGGCCTGTCGCAGGTGGTGGTCAGTTCGATCCAGCGACGCTCCTCTGCCGAGCGCAGTATGGCCGTCATCACATCCACCACGTGGGTCGCCATTTCGAGGCTGCACCGGTGCGGCCTGTCGGCGTGGATGGCGGCCGCCATATCGGCGAGACCGGCGCATCGATAGTTCGCGCGCCGAACATTGGCGGCGTCCCCTGCGTTCGGTACGGAGAACGGATGATCCCGCCCCGCGACCATTGCGGTTTCGCCCTCAGGGTTCGCTATCTCGACGTCCCCACCGAAGAAATTGGGGTCCGGGACATAGAGCGACGCCTTGGTCCCGTAGAGTTCCATGTTGGCATGACGGTGCGCCCAAACATCCCAGCTTGCGCCGAGCGTGACCAGCGCGCCGTTCGCAAACTCCAGTACGGCGTGAATGTTTGTCGGGGTCTCGACCGCGATTTCCTCGCCTTCGCGCGGCCCGTTGCCGATCATGCGGGTTTCGAAACTTGCCGATGCCATGGCCGTGACGGCCCTCACAGGTCCGATCAACTGAACGAGGTTGGTGACGTAATAGGGGCCGAGATCGAGGATCGGACCTCCCCCTGACTGGAAGAAAAAGTCGGGGTTGGGGTGCCAGCCTTCCATGCCGTGGCTCATGACGTGGCATGTCCCGCCGATGATCTCGCCAACCTGACCCTCATCGAGTACGGCGCGTGCGAGCTGATGCGCACCGCCGAGAAAGGTGTCGGGGGCGGAGCCGACCCTGAGACCCTTGTCGCGCGCCAGAGCGCGCAGCGCCTCGCCCTCTTCGAGGGTGAGCACATAGGGCTTCTCGGAATAGGCGTGCTTGCCGCTTTCAAGAATGCGTTTCGTCACGTCGAAATGCGCGGCGGGCACCGTCAGGTTGACGATGATCTGGATGTCGTCCGCGGCAAGCAGCCCGTCTACTGTTTCCGCGCGGACGTCATATTCCTGCGCCCGCGCCTGCGCCGCATCGATGTTCAGATCGGCAACCGCGCGGACCTCTATTTGGTCGAAGAGGGGCGCAAGTTTCAGATAGGCGGCCGAGATGTTTCCGCAGCCGATGATGCCGACACCAAGAATACTCATGTCCATCTTGCCTCAGAATGCCTGCACGCTGGCAAGCGAGCGGCGTGCCATGCGTTCGTGATCGCTCGGATTGTCGTGTTCCAGGATGTACCGGTCGACACCCGCGGCATCCATCGCGGGTTTGATGGCGGTCCAGTCCATGATGCCGTGACCGACATCCGACCATCCGTCCTCATCCTTGTTCTGGCCCTCAGGCGCGATATCCTTGACATGTGTCGCGACGATGCGACCCGAGAGCTTCTTGAGCCACTCAACCGGGTTTTCACCGCTGACTTTGACCCACGCGAGGTCGAGCTCGATCTTGATGTCGTCTGATGCCCCGGCGATCAGGTCCAGCGGCATGACGCCCTCGACTGGCACGAGTTCGAAGTCGTGGTTGTGCCACGCAAA
>JASJDQ010000169.1 GCA_030065075.1 Paracoccaceae bacterium
ATGGAAGAATGGCTCCAGACCGAGTGGTGGAACTGGAAGGTCTATGTCGCCAATGTGACCGAGCAATACGCACAATTCGCGGTGGCAGGCCCAAGGGCGCGCGACGTGTTGGAGGCGCTTTCGCCCAACTTCGATATCTCGAAGGGTGCGCTTCCCTTCATGGCGTGGAACGAAGGCGCGTTGGGGAACATCCCGGCGCGGGTCTTCCGGATCTCGTTCTCGGGCGAGTTGTCGTATGAAATCGCCGTTCCCGCCAGCCAGGGCCGTGCGCTTTGGGACAAGCTCTTGGAAGCCGGTGATCCGATGGGCATCACGCCTTATGGGACCGAGGCCTTGCATATCCTGAGAGCGGAGAAGGGGTTCATCATGATCGGTGACGAAACCGATGGCACGGTGATCCCGCAGGACCTTGGGTTGGGGTGGGCGGTTTCGAAGAAGAAGGACGATTTCCTCGGCAAACGCGCGCAAGAACGTGAGCATATGCGCGATCCGCTGCGTTGGAAGCTGGTGGGGCTTGAGACGCTTGATGGCGAGGTTCTGCCCGACGGAGCCTATGCGGTCGAGACCGATCTGGATCAGTCGCAAGAGAGCGGGGAGTACGCCGAGGGACGCGAGGCGCCGCTCAACGGCAACGGTCAGGTAATGACCTGCGGGCGCGTCACCTCGACCTACTATTCGCCGACGCTTGGGCGGGGCATTGCCATGGGGTTGGTCGAACGTGGACCCGACCGGATGGGCGAGACGTTGGATTTCCCGACCGTCGATGGTGATGTCATCAAGGCCAAGATCGTTGGCCCGGTGTTCTATGATCCGGACGGGGAGAAGCAGGATGTCTGATCGCCGAAGCGCTTTGCACGGCGCCAATTTCCACGGTCAGGTTCACGTCCAGGATGCAGGCTTGCGCGGCATGATCGCGCTCAGGGGCGATCTGAGTTCGGCCGACTTGCAGGCCGTCGTTTCCGAAGTCGCGGGCGTTTGGTTTCCGGGTGTCCGGGAGGCCCGCGTGGACGGTCCAAGCGGTCTTTGCTGGATGGCACCGGATGAGCTGTTGATCCTTCTGCCGCCGGATCAGGTCGCGACAGCCTTTAGTACGATAGCGAAGGCGCTGGACGGCACGCATCACCTTGCGGTCGATGTCTCGGACGCGCGCGCCTGTTTCATGCTGGAGGGCGAGGGTGTCTTGATCCGCGAGGTCCTGGCCAAACTGACGCCTGCGGACATGGCGCCGAACGCTTTGCCGGTCGGTGAACTGCGCCGCACCCGACTGGCGCAGGTGCCCGCGGCGATCTGGTTTTCTGACGAGAACCGGGCGGAGTTGGTCTGCTTCCGGTCGGTTGCGGCGTATGTGTTCGGGTTGCTGACGAATGCAGCGCAACCGGGAAGTGAGGTGGACTATTTCCGCTGAAGCGCCGGTCACGCTGATTGTGCTGGCCCATCCAGAGCGCAAGTCGTTCACAGACGCCTGGGCCGAGGCCTCGGTCGAGGCCGCGGAGGCACTCGGCCATGAGGTGCTTTTCTCGAATTTGAGCGGTTTTGACCCTGTCGAGCGTGCGGCGCATTACACCAACTCTGGCGCGCCATTTGATGTGCTGAAGGCGCAAGAAGCGGCGAGCGCGGCCGGAACACTTCCGTCAGACGTGGTCCGCGAAGTTGAAAAGCTGGAACGCGCGGATCGCGTGATATTTCATTTCCCCCTCTGGTGGTTTTCGCCACCTGCGTTGCTGAAGGGCTGGTTCGAGCGCGTACTGGTCCACGGGCGCACTCATGACGTGGATCATCGCTTCGACACCGGGCGGTTCCACGGCCGTACCGCGCTTTTTTGCGTGACGACCGGAGCCAACAATGCCGAAAGCGGTCCCGACGGCAAGGAAGGCGACACGCGGCTCCATCTTTGGCCGGCGGCCTATACGCTTCGCTATCTTGGGTTCGACGTTCTGGAGCCGGTGCTGGTGCATGGCATCCATGGATATCACCGTGGCGAGGGCCGAACGGACATGGAGGGGCGGTTGCAAGAGGTCCTGGAACGGCAGGCTGAGGTGATCGCCGGTTTCGAAGAACGGCCGCGTATGGTCTTCAACGCGGATGCGGATTTCGATGACACCGGACGGCTTGACCCGAATGCGCCGAGCTATAGTCCCTTCATCCGCCATGCGAAGACGGATTGATGGTCGGATATCGCGAAAAATGCGGGCATGCTCTTGACCCAGAGTGCCCATCGCCTCAGGTAAGGCGGGACATCAACACGATAGAGGGGCCCGACCCATGGCTTTTGATCTTCCCGACCTGCCGTACGCGCATGACGCGCTTGCTTCGAAGGGCATGAGCGCCGAGACGCTCGAGTATCACCACGATCTGCATCACAAGGCCTATGTCGACAACGGCAACAAACTGATTGCCGGAACTGAATGGGACGGCAAGTCGATGGAAGAGATCATCGTGGGTACCTATGATGCGGGCGCCGTCGCGCAGAACGGCATCTTCAACAACATCAGCCAGCTTTGGAATCACAACCAGTTCTGGGAAATGATGGGCCCGGGCGACTATGGCATGCCGGGTGAACTGGAAAGCGCCATCAACGAAAGCTTCGGCTCGGTTGACGAGATGAAGTCGCAGTTCGCCGCCGCAGGTGCGGGTCAGTTCGGCTCAGGCTGGGCCTGGCTTGTGAAGAAGGCTGATGGCTCGCTTGCGGTAACCAAGACGGAAAACGGAGTGAACCCGCTTTGCTTCGGTCAGACCGCGCTTTTGGGCTGCGATGTCTGGGAGCATTCCTATTACATCGACTTCCGGAACAAGCGCCCGGCGTATCTGGATAACTTTTTGAACAACCTGGTGAATTGGGAAAACGTCGCGTCGCGTCTGTAAATACCTGTGACCCGCTTCGACGGGTCATGGCAGGCGCGGGGCCAATGGCCTCGCGCCTTTGCTTTGAACCTAACCTGGCGTTAACCGATTTGAGCTATGGCCACTTGCCAAACGAGGCAAAACGGCCATGCCGGGGTATTTCTCAGAGATCGATTACTACGGGACGACCTCGCAGGAATTCATCGAGGTTGCCGTTCCCGCTGGTACCGATGTCAGCGGGTATACGATCGAAGTTTACGAATTCGATGGCTCGCTGCTGGCGACGCTGCCCATCGGAACCTACCAGACAACCGTCGCCGGTCAGGATGTATATCTCTTGCCGGGGACCGACTTTGGTTATGGCGACTCCATGGGCGCGCTTTATCCGGACGACGCCATAGCTTTGATCGATGATAACGGCACCGTCCTTCAATTCGTGTCGTGGGAGGGGAATACCGTGACTGCCGCGGCTGGCGCTGCATCGGGTCTGACAAGCACCAACCTCGGCAGCATTTTCGATATCAATTCGGATAGCCTGGAAACCAATGACGGCGGGTCGAGTTACTTTCTTCAGACCGCGCAGAATCCGGGCACGATCCCCTGTTTTGCTTCGGGAACGGCCATCAGCGTGGTGAATGGTACGAAACTGGTGGAGCATGTGCGCGAGGGTGATCTGTTGCGCGCAACGGACGGGCAATTGCACCCTGTCTTGTGGACGTGGCGCGGGTCAGTTCCGCTGGATGGGTCAACGGATGCCGATCCGCCGGTCTTGATCATGCCGCACGTGCTCGCGCCCGGTCAGCCGGACGCACCGCTCGTGGTTTCGTCACAACACCGGATCGCCGTTGGCGTGGCAGGGCAATTGGCGGCTTTATTCGACGCGCCTGCGTTTGTTCCGGCCAAGGCGCTGGTCGGCATACCCGGTGTGCGGTTCATGGATTGGGTCAAAAAGGTCGAATGGGTTCATTTTGCCTGTGCGGACCATGCCATCGTACTCGCCAACGGCGCTGCGGCGGAAACGCTTCTCTTGGGCCCGGTCATCTGGCAGGCGTTGCCCGATGCACTTCGCGATGAGATCGCTCAGCGTTTAGATGCCGGTGGCGCACATCCCGCGATCAATGGCCCACCGGCGCTGCCTTGTTTGCGAAAGTCGCCGGTGCGGGAGCGGCTTTTCGGGACGTCAGTCCGCGCCTGCGCGCAGGGCTGAAACAAGGCTTGGCACGTCGGGCACGCTGCGGATCAGATCAAGCAGGCTTGGATCAGCGAATTCCTGAGCAATGATGTGGTCCAGAAGCTGGATCAAGGGTGTCCAGTAACCATCTATGTTCAGAAGAAAAATCGGCTTTTTGTGCAATCCCAGTTGGGCCCAGGTCAAAACTTCGAAAAATTCGTCCAATGACCCCGCACCACCCGGCAAGACGACAATGGCGTCCGCATTCATGAACATTACCTTTTTGCGCTCATGCATGGTTTCGGTGATGATCCTCTGGCCGAATTGGCGGTTGGGGGCTTCACGCTGAAGGAGATGCGTAGGAATGACGCCAAGAGCCTCGGCCCCGCCGTCGATTGCGTGTTTGGCCACCGTGCCCATGATGCCAGCATCGCCCGCACCGTAGACCAATCGCCAGTTTTCACGCGCAATCGCGGCACCCATTTCCTTGGCCGCGTTGATGAAAGCTGGGGATGCACCTGGCCTTGCTCCACAATAAACGCACAAGGAAAGCGGTACAGACATGATTGGGCTCCGACGCATTGGTGTTTTGACCCCTGTTAGCCCTGTTGCTATGTTCCAGCAAGGCCGTGTCGGGACACGTTGGCGCGGCGCAAAAAGGTCCTGAACTGGGGGAGAGACCGCTCGTGACGCCAATGGTTAGAGGAGCAATTGCTGTTGCGGCCGCGTTTGGTATCGGGGTTGTCATTTGGCTGCTGCAACAAGACCCGGTGTCGGAGCCGCAAGCGCCATCGGCTGATGCGGTGACTACGGCTCCCGCCGAGACGGACGAGGCCGAGGCGGTGGCGACGACGCCCGAAGCGGTTGACGACCCGGCTTCAACCGCCGATGCAACGCCCGAAACCGCGGAAAGTGACGATGAGGCATCCTCGGTCGCAGAAGGCGAATCAACGGCTGTGCCTGACGCCGCTGCTGCTGAATTCGACATTATCCGGGTCGAGCCGGACGGTACTGCGCTTTTGGCTGGACGCGCGGGTCCGAACGCGAGCATATCCGTGTTTCTGGACGGCGAGGAACTGGCGACGACCGAAGCCGACGGGTCCGGCAGTTTCGCGCTTTTCACAGATCTCGGAGCGTCTGAAACCCCTCGCGTGCTGACCATGACGGAAACCTCGGCGGAAGGCGTGACGCGTGAGGCCGAGGCATCGGTCATCCTTGCACCCGCCACGAGCGAACAGATTGCAGCTTTGGAGAGCGAGGGCAGCGAGGAAACCATCGCCGAAGCGCCGGAAGAGCCTCTCGTTCCGGAAACGAACGTCGCGGCTGTCGAAACGCCCGGTGTGCCCGAGGCTGAGACGGCAGCAGACGACACTCCCGAAACAGCTCCGGTGGTTGCGGGCATCGAAGCGCCTGATCAGCCGAAGCCGACGGCTCTGAACGAAGACGAAACGGTCCCGGCTGACGTGCCTACGGCGGCAACCGATACTGCCGAAGAAACCGGCGAGGCGAGCGACGAAACCGCCCCAGTCGTCGCGGCTGTGGAAGAGGAGGCGACCCCTGAAGTCGCGCCTGCGCCTGTGGCCCCGACGGTGCTGTTGGCCGATGAGACGGGTGTGCGCGTTGTCCAGAATTCCGGCGACCAGCCAGAGGCAATGACGAATGTGTCAATTGATGCAATCACTTACAACCAACAAGGCGATGTGTCGCTATCCGGTCGAGCGGTTGGGTCATCATCGGTTCGCGTCTATCTGAACAACCAGCCGTTGGTCGATACGACCATCGCGGAAGGTGGCCAGTGGCAGATCGAACTCCCGGAGGTCGATACGGGCACTTATACACTCCGCGTCGATGAGCTGGATGCCGTAGGCACGGTCATCTCGCGGGCGGAAACGCCGTTCTTGCGCGAGGCCGTTGACGACATTCGAGCGCTGGATCTGGGCAATCGCGAAGGCCTGACGCCTGCGCCGGTTTCGCTGATCACGGTTCAGCCGGGTAACACGCTTTGGGGCATCGCGGACGAAAAATACGGCGACGGGTTCCGCTATGTGCGCGTGTTCGAAGCAAATTCGGACAGGATCCGCGACCCGGACCTGATCTATCCGGGGCAAATCTTCAGCGTTCCCGACGAGTAGCCAACTCCCCTCTCTTGGATCGACACCACGGGCGGCGAAACATGAAGGGAATTTACGAACCGCCGGCCGCTTCCAGACGCTCGAGCGCTTTCATCCAAAGCATCTCGGCGCGCTCCAGACCATCTTCGACTTCGGCGAACTTCTTCTGAAGCGCCTCCGCATCCGATAGCCGTTCTGCGTCATACATCGTCGGATCCGCCAGCTTACCGGCCATTTTCTCGCGGATGTCCGTCAGCTTCTCGACCCGGGCTTCGGCGGTCGACACCGCTTGGCGAAGTTCGGCAATATCGGCGCGGGAGGGTTTGGACGGTTTCGGTTTCGGCTTCGTCTTCTCCGGCTTGTTGGCAGGCTCCTCGAGAAGCATGCGGCGATAGCTTTCCAGATCGCCGTCGTACGGCGTGACACGGCCCGCGTTGACCAGCCAAAGCCGGTCGGCGACGTGGGACAGAAGATGCATGTCGTGGCTGACCAGCACCACGGCGCCGGTGTAGGCCGTCAGTGCCTCGATCAGCGCCTCGCGGCTTTCCATATCCAGGTGGTTTGTCGGTTCGTCGAGGATCAGGAGGTGCGGCGCGTCGAGCGTTGCCAAAAGGAGCGAGAGCCGTGCCTTCTGCCCGCCCGAAAGCCTGCCCGCCACGGTATCGGCCTGGTCTGCCGTCAGCCCGAACCCGGCAAGGCGTGCGCGCAGTTTGGCTGGTGTTTCCTCGGGGCTTGCGCGGCGCAGGTGATCTATCGGTGTCTCGTCGGCGTGCAATTCGTCCAACTGGTGCTGGGCGAAATAGCCGATGCGGAGTTTGCGCGCCTTCGTGAAACGCCCGCCCATGGCCTCGAGCTTGCCGGACAACAGCTTGGAAAGCGTGGATTTTCCTTCTCCGTTCTTACCCAAAAGTGCGATCCGGTCGTCCTGATCGATCCGAAGCGACAGTTTCGACAGAACGGGCGTGCCATTGTAGCCGACGCTGGCGCTTTCGAGGTTCACGATGGGGGGCGACAGTTCTTCGGGTGCGGGGAAAGTGAACTTGCGGAGCGCCGCTTCCGCCGGTGTCGTGATCGGCTCCATCTTCGCGATCATCTTCAGCCGCGATTGCGCCTGCACGGCCTTCGAGGCCTTGTAGCGAAAGCGGTCGACGAAGGATTGCAGATGCGCGCGGCGCACTTCCTGTTTCTTCGCCTCCGCTTCGGCCACGGCAAGTCGGGCGGCACGCGTTTCGGCGAAGGTGTCGTAGGGGCCGTTGTAAAGTGTCAGCTTCCGGTCCTCGAGGTGCAGGATCGATGTGACGGCGCGGTTCAGAAGGCCCCGGTCGTGGCTGACGGTGATGGCGGTATAGGGGTATTTCGCCAGGTAGCTTTCCAGCCAGAGCGCGCCTTCAAGGTCGAGATAGTTCGTGGGTTCGTCCAGCAAGAGCAGATCGGGGGCAGAGAAAAGGACGCCAGCTAGGGCCACGCGCATCCGCCAGCCACCCGAGAAGGTGGAGCAGGGCATCGCCTGTTCGTCGTGGGTGAAGCCGAGGCCCTTCAGGATCGAGGCCGCGCGGGCCTCTGCCGACCAGGCGTCGATGTCGGCCAGACGCGACTGGATGTCCGCGATGCGGGTCGGGTCGGTCGCCGTCTCGGCTTCGGCCATAAGGGCGGCGCGTTCCTGATCGGCCTCCAGCACCGTGTCCAGAAGCGAGGTTTCGGACCCCGGGACTTCCTGCGCCACGCCGCCGATGCGTGCGCCGCGCTTTAACTCGATGCTGCCGGCTTCAAGCGCAAGCTCGCCGCGTATCAGTCTGAAAAGCGCGGTTTTTCCCGTGCCGTTTCGACCGACAAGGCCCACCTTGTGGCCGTCGGGAATAACCGCGCTGGCACCGTCCAAAAGCGGGCGGCCTTCCATCGAAAAGCGGATGTTGTCGATCCGTAGCATGGGCGTCAGGTAACAGAGGGTTTCGGCCCGTGAAAGACCTCGAGCACGTTGCTTCGCACTGAATTCAAAGTCGCTGCCTCTCGCCTTTGGCTCGAACGCAACTTTGAATGATCTGTGTTACAACTGGATGCAACGCGCTCTAAGCCATGCCAACCTGTTCGCGGTTCGGGCCGATGTCGTTGGGGCGGCGGGCGAGGTGGCCTTCGAGTTCCGCGCGAAGCTTGGCATAGGCCGGATCGTCGAAGACGTTCGACATCTCGTCCGGGTCGGCGGCCAGATCGTAAAGCTCGCCCGCGCCCGATTGCAGGTCGACTGTGAGCTTTGCGGTCTCCGTGCGTACCGTCCGCAAGCTGAGGGCGACCCCGGTGCGGGTCGGCAAAAGCTCCCATTCGTTCATGGCGTAATCCCGCGTGCCGCCATCTTCGATCAGCGGGCGGACGGAAGACCCGTGCTGGGGCAGAAGCGCGTCGGTGCCGGCATAGTCGGCAAAGGTCGCCGTCAGGTCGAGCGTCGAGACGGGCGCGGTGACGACTTTGTCCTTCGGCACGCCCGGGCCGCGCACGATCATGGGCACGCGCAACAGCCCTTCATAGTGCATCGGGCCCTTAAGGATCAGCCCATGGTCGCCCAGCCAGTCGCCGTGGTCCGAGATATAGACGACGATGGTGTTTTCGCTTAGCCCCGCCTCGTCCAGCGCAATCAGGATGCGGCCCACGTTGTGGTCGATCAGCGCGATCTGGCCATAGGTGTTGGCAATGATCTCCCGCAATTGGTCATCCGATTGCTCTTCGATCCGGCTGTAGGCTTTCCGAACCTCGCGGTTCTCCTCTGGTCCGGCAGGCTCGCTGGTCATGACGGCCTCGTGCCACCAAGGACGGCCTTCATATGTACGGGTACGGTTCCGGGGCAGGTCGACCTCGGCCGGATCGTGAAGCCGTGACCATGGCTCGGGCGCGTCGAACGGGTGGTGCGGATCGGGGAAGCTGACCCATGTGCAGAACGGTTTGTCACGGTCCGCCGATTTCAGCCAGTCGATGGCGCGGTCCGCGGTCCATGTCGAGTTGTGCCAGGCGACCGGCAGCTTTGAGTGCCAGGTTTGTGCGGCACCGGCTGTGTCGCCCGCGTTTTCGCGGTAAAGCGCGTTCTTTTCGTCGCCGCGGCCATCAGCATAGAACCAGCGTTCATAGTGCTGCCCGGCGGGCGGCTTTTCGGGCAGGAACCAGTTGTGCCCAACCAGCATCATCTCGACGTGTTCGAAGCCCATGTAGGGGCCGAACCACGTGTCGGGGTAGTTGACGGAGGACCGCAGGCATTCTGGCGAACCGGTGGGCGCGAAGGTGTGATAGGTCGAAAAATGTGCCTTGCCGAAGAACGC
>JASJDQ010000012.1 GCA_030065075.1 Paracoccaceae bacterium
ATCGCCCGGGCGATCCTGCGCAACCCGGCGATCCTGATCCTCGACGAGGCCACCAGCTCGCTCGACTCGAAGGCCGAGCGCTACGTGCAGCAGGCCCTGGAGGCGCTGCTGCCCGGCCGCACCGTCTTCGTGATCGCGCACCGGCTCTCCACCGTGCGCGCCGCCGACAAGATCGTTGTGATGGACCACGGCCGCGTCGTCGACGAGGGCACCCATGACGACCTCATCGCCCGCGGTGGCCTCTACGCCGACCTCTACCGTCTGCAATTCGCCGACACCTAGCGCTGGTGAGCCCGCGCCGGAACGGATGTTCGTCTATTCGTGCGAAAGCGTGCCCATCGCCGACCCGAGGGGAGGCGAAACAGCCTCTGATCGGTAGTACTTTATCCCAGCAATTTCCGAGCGAATTCAGTTCGATGCGCGACGCGGTCAAATCGCCTCCCCAGCGGGGCGGGTCGGCGATGGGCACGGCGGCCTACGGCCTTGTTCCGTGCCTTGACCAGACCTAGCGCCGGTAAGCCCGCGCCAGCGCTTCCGGCGATACCCCCAGGAAATACCGCACCAAACACCAAAGATTCCGCGCCCCGCGCCGCACCCAGCCCTGCGCCTCGTACCGCGCCGCACTGGTCCAGGCCTCGGCGGGCAACTCCCTGAGCCGCCCCCTGAGCGCACGCGCGAACCCCACATCCTCCATCAACGGAATCGCCGGGAACCCGCCCACTGCGTCATACAACTCGCGTGACAGCAGCAGACCCTGATCCCCATAGGGCAACCCCAACACCCGCGAGCGCCAGTTCGCCCAGCCCGCCACGATCCGTGGCGCCACGCCTTCGGCCCGGAACCGCAACCGAAAATACCCCGCCCGGTCCGGCGCATCCCGCAGATGCGACAGCGCTGCCGCCGCCCAGCCCGGCCCCAGTTGCGTGTCGGCATGCAGACAGAGCAGCCATGCACCCTCCGACGCCGCCACCCCGCGCGCCAGCTGCCCGCCACGCCCGGCCTCGCCCGTCACCCACTCCGCCCCCGCTGCCTCGGCGATCGACCGCGTGCCGTCCGTCGAGCCGCCGTCCGAGATCACCACCTCTCGGATCAAGCCCTCCTGCAGCCCTTCGCCAAGGCTCGCCAGCGTGCCCGGCAGCTCGGCGGCCGCATTCACAGTCGGGATGACAATCGAGATCGGCGCGCGCATGGCGTCTAGTGTTCTCTATTTGGCGACATATATCTTCCTGCAAAGACAGGAGGCGCGAGAAATGCAAGGCGAAAGCTGCACCGACCGGCAGATCATCGAAATCGGCGGCGACGACCGGCTGGAGTTCCTGCAGGGCCTGGTGACCAACGATATCGCTGGGCTCGAGCGCGGGCTGGTCTATGCTGCGCTGCTTTCCCCGCAGGGCAAGTATCTCGCCGATTTCTTCATGGTTTCACACGGCGACGTGGTCTTGCTTGACGTGCAGGCGGAATTCGCCGCCACGTTGATGCAGCGCCTGACGATGTACAAGCTGCGCGCCAAAGTCACGTTGGCGCAATCTGACCTTCACGTCACCCGGGGCCTCGGCGACCCGCCCGATGGCGCCTTTGCCGATCCCCGCGATCCCTCGCTCGGCTGGCGCGCCTATGGCGCCGACGCAGGCACGGCTCCGCAGATCGACTGGGCCGCGCTCCACGTCGCCGCCTGCATCCCGCAGACCGGTGTCGAGCTGATCCCGAACGACACCTACATCCTCGAGGCCGGGTTCGAGCGCCTGCACGGCGTCGACTTCAAGAAGGGCTGTTATGTCGGCCAGGAAGTCACCGCCCGGATGAAGCACAAGACCGAACTGAAAAAGGGCCTCGCCCGCGTCGCGATCGAGGGCACGGCCCCCGTGGGCACCGCGATCACCGCCGACGGCAAGCCCGCAGGCACACTCTACACCCAGGCCGGCGGCCAGGCGCTGGCGCATCTGCGCTTCGACCGCGCGGGCGGAGAGATGCAGGCCGGCGACGCGACGCTCCGGCACACAGCCGAACCGGTGGATTAACGGATTCGCCGAAACCGCGAGGTTCACGGACCGTCGGACACAGGTCCGACGAAATTCCGATGGAATTCCGATAAAATTCCGATGCCGGTCTGACCTGGCATTTGGGCCCGTTCCGCCTGGTTAACAATGCGCGCGGTACGGTCGGGATTGGTTGCGCAAACCGCGCCTATGCCGCGCGGCCCTCCAGTCCCCAAGATGTAGAGAGGCCGTCAAGCGCGCTCGGAATATTCCATCGTTTCCGTGTTGACGACGATATCCTCGTCCTGCCCCACAAAGGGCGGCACCATCACCCGAACGCCATTGTCCAATACCGCCGGTTTGAAGGAATTGGCCGCGGTCTGGCCCTTCACCACCGGTTCGGTCTCGACGATCTTGCAGGTCACTTTCTGCGGCAAGGTCGCGTTAAGTGCCTCTGATTCATAGTATTCGATCTGCACCGTCATGCCGTCCTGCAGGAACGGACGACGCTCGCCGAGGATCTCCGCGGGCAGTTCGATCTGCTCGAAGGTTTCGCTGTCCATGAAAACGAGCATGCCGTCGGTTTCATAGAGAAATTGCTGGTCCTTCTGCTCCAGACGCACCTTTTCGACCTTGTCGGCGGACCGGAATCGCTCGTTCAGTTTCGAGCCGTTGCGCAGGTTGCGCAGCTCGACCTGCGCAAAAGCCCCGCCTTTTCCGGGCTTTACGTGGTCCACCTTCACGGCGGCCCACAGACCACCGTTATGCTCCAGCACGTTTCCAGGACGGATTTCGTTTCCGTTGATTTTCGGCATGTGTCAAAACCATGGCAAAAGGTTGATCAAAGGTTGGCGGCCCCTATATCTGCGCAAGGGTGTGGTGGCAAGACGACTAGATACGGTATGCCCACTTGAAGAGCCATGCAGGGAGTGCATATCTGGTATTCCAAATGGGAAATACCGAATCGGCCGAAACTCGTCATATTGGCCGCCACGCCAGAAAACGCAAGAGCAAGAACAAAGGACGACGAAATGAGAGATTTCGTTGACGGCACAGCTTTCAACTTCGAACAAGGCCAGCGCGCGCGCAAGCTTTTTGCCGCCGTCGTGCTTGCCGCGCTTGATGACGCGATCGCCGACGACAAGAAATACGGCAACGGGCCAGAGCAGATCGCCCGGTGGGCGCGGTCCCGCGACGGCCGCGAAGTGCTCAGCTGCGCCGGTATCGACCCGAACGAACGCGTTGTATCTGGACTGATGGAATTCGTTGCCAAGGGCGTACGGACTTCGGTGGCGCTCAGCCGCGAGGAAAGCGAGCGGCGCAACGCCGCGTTGCAGGCCGAAGCCGCCTGATCCAACGCACTCAAAATCGGAAAAGCGCGTCCCACACGGGGCGCGTTTTTTCGTTCGTCACAGAATGTAACGCCAGATGCCCGAGGCCATCGCCTCCGCCGCTCCCAGCATCAGGATCGCCAGACGCATGAAGAGTGTCCGGAACCGGATCCACATCAACAGGCAAAGCACCAGAGACGTCCCCACCTCCAGCGGTCCGATCGTGGCGGCATAGTAATTGTTGTCCCAATAGCTGAACGGACTCTCGAAGACCCAATCGCTCACCGGCCAGAAATGCATCCTTGCGTCGTGGTTATGCAGCGGGAAGTCGAAGAGCAGATGCAGAAACCCGGCTCCGGAGAAGGCGAATAGCACCGGCCACCTGCGCCAGACCGCCAGGCCCAGAAGCACGCCCCAAAGGACAAAGCTGTTGTCGAAGGCAAAGACCTGTTGCCAGGCGGATGAGTAGTAGAGCTCTCGGAACACCACCCTCGGCTCGATCCCGAGACCATAGATCGAAACCCCGACCATGACATAAAGCGACAGATCCGGCGTCAGGGCGCCGGCCACGGCCGCCCCCGAGACGCGCGGCTGCCCGGGCTGGCCGAAGGCGGACAGGCCGACGATCAGATGCGCGGGTGTGTTCATCTGGCCCCTTTCGTTCGGGCCAAGCGCCCGTTACTTCGGCATAGATAGGACGCGGGGGCGTGCATGGCCAAGGCAATCATGATCCAGGGGGCGGGCTCGAATGTCGGTAAGTCCGTGGTCGTGGCCGGGCTGGCGCGGGCCTTTAACGCACGAGGCCTACGCGTTGCGCCGTTCAAGCCGCAGAACATGTCCAACAACGCCGCGGTGACGGTGGATGGCGGAGAGATCGGCCGCGCACAGGCGCTGCAGGCGCGCGCCGCAGGCCGCGATCCGGTCGTGGACATGAACCCGGTGCTCCTGAAGCCCGAGACCGACACCGGCGCGCAGGTCATTGTTCAGGGCCAGCGTGTCGCGACGCTGAAGGCACGGGATTACGCGCAAGCCAAGCCGCGGCTGCTTGGGCCTGTGCTGGAAAGCTTCCGCCGCCTAGCGGGCAGTTGCGATCTGGTCGTCGTCGAGGGCGCGGGAAGTCCGGCCGAAATCAACCTGCGTGCTGGAGACATCGCCAATATGGGCTTTGCCGAGGCGGCGGATGTGCCCGTGCTGCTGGTCGGGGATATCGACCGGGGCGGGGTGATCGCGCAGCTCGTGGGCACCCATGCGGTGCTGCCCGCAGAGGACCGCGACCGCATCGTGGGGTTTGCGGTCAACAAGTTCCGCGGCGACGTGACGCTTTTCGATGAGGGTTTGCGCGAGATTACCGAGCGTACTGGTTGGGCCTCGATCGGCGTGCTCCCTTGGTTTCCGGATGCCTGGCGGCTGCCGGCCGAGGATGTGATGGACATTCGGTCGTTCGAGGGCGACGGCTTCAAGGTGGCCGTGCCGCGCCTGAACCGGATCGCGAATTTCGACGACCTAGATCCGCTGTCCAGCGAACCCGGTGTCAGCGTCGAGATCATCGAGGCCGACCGCCCGCTGCCGGGTGATGCTGACCTGGTTTTGATTCCAGGCTCGAAATCCACTATCGCGGATCTCAAACACTTTCGCGCCCAGGGCTGGGACATCGACCTTGCCGCGCATCTGCGGCGCGGTGGACATGTGCTCGGCATTTGCGGCGGCTACCAGATGCTGGGGCGCGAGATCATCGACGCCGACGGGCTCGAAGGCCCAGCTGGCAGCACGCGAGGCCTCGGCCATCTCGACATCGTCACACGGATGCAGCCGGAAAAGCGTCTGTCCCTGACCGATGCGGTGTACCTGCCCACTGGAGATCCGGTAACGGGCTACGAGATTCATCTCGGCGAGACCGAAGGACCGGATTGCGCGCGGCCGTGGCTCCAGGTCGCAGGCCGGCCCATGGGCGCGTCCAGCGCCGATGGCCGAGTCCTGGGCTGCTATCTGCACGGGCTTTTCGCGTCGGATGCGTTCCGAACGGCGTATCTCAAGGGGCTTGGCGGAGCGCCGTCGGGCATGGACTACGGTGCGATGGTCGATACGACCCTGGACGATCTCGCCGGTCATCTCGAGGCTCATATGGACCTCGACACTCTACTGTCTCTAGCGCGTCCGGTTCGCTGACCAGCGCTATTCTAGGTCCCTCAGAGCCATCGCGCGCTGGATTTCACGGCGTACCAAGCGGCGTACGTTCCGCGTGATCCGTTCGCCCAAGACGCCCTGAAGTTCATCGCGCACAAGGGTCGACACCATCTCGCGCAGCGCCTCTTCGTCGAGCAGCGTCTCGTCGGCGCCGAATTCGAACAAGGTCTCTGCCGGCTCGTCGACTTGGTCATCGGCTGCTTCCGCGGCCTCCTCATCGTCGGCGCTCTCGGGAACCGGGTCCTCGTCGACTGACGTCTCGGGACGCGCGATCGGCTCCTCGGTGGAGGAAGGGTCTTCGACCGCCGGCCCGGCGTTCTCGGCCGCGGGCTCGTCGACCGTCCCGGCCACTGGTGAGGCTTGGTCGGATTGCCTATCGACGATAGACGCTTCGACGTCCCCGAACAGCGCTTCAACCGGCGCGGCCTCAGCGCCGGAGTCCTCGACCATTTCGGCCATCGGCGCCTCCGGCGCGGCGGTGTTCGCGGCAGGTTCTTCGGCCCGGACATCTTCGAACATGGCGTCGATCGCGGCATCATCCAGAGGCGCCGTTTTCTCGGTGTCAGCCTCGACGGCGGCCTCAGTAGGTGCTTCGGCCAGATTTCCGCCCTCCTCCGGAGGGTCCGGTTCCGTGGCGCCGGACGCGTCCAAATCTTCGGTGCTGCCGTCTTCGACGCGAGCGGTTTCAACGAGTGTAAATCTACCCTCCGCCGGCTCATTTTCGCTGCGTGCGGCCTGTGTCAGTTCTTCGGCGGCGTCCGACCAGGGGGTGTCATCGCCACTCTCCGCGACTTCGCCGCCGTCGATCAATTCGGCGATCGCGTCGATCTCGTCCGGCTCGCCGGCATCGGTTTCGACCTCCGCGGTTTCGTCGATATCATCGGACAGAGCGGCTTCCAGGGAGAGGGGTTCGGTTTCATCGCTCAGCTCGGTCTCGCTACCGTCGGGTTCCCACTCGTCCGGCACCATCTGCAGCGCGGCTTCGAGTTCCGCCACACGCCGTTGCAGCGTCGACTCCGCGTCTTCGCTCAGGACGCCCATCGGCCTTTGTCGTTCCAAGGTCGGCTCCTCCGGATGCGCCTCGTGCGCAGGTTCGTCTTCGGTGTCATCCTCGGCCGCCGGGGCGACGTCCACATCATCAGCGGCCATTTCTTCATCTGCGGCCTCGATCACGCCGGCTTCTGCCGTCGCCTCCTCGCCGGAGCGCTCATGAAATTCCAGAGCATCCGGACCCGGCGTGTTCTCGGCGTTGGCCTCTGGCGCATGATCGTCCTGCTCCTCCGCCTCGGCCACACGCAGCGCCGGGGTCAGAACGAGCTTGCCCGTATTGTCACCCTGGTCGCGCCGCGACGCGCGTTCGCCAAGCGGCTCTTCGGACACCAGCCTCCGGATCGAGGAAAGGACGTCCTCGATTTCCGCGTTGGTCACCGGATCCGACATCTTAACTTCCTTCGTCATTGTGGCAGGGATAGTATGCGCAAAGCCCTTAACACACAACTATTGGCAAAGTGTTAGTCTCTGCCGAGGCTCTTGATGATCCTCTCGAGCTTTTCGCCCTGCGGGCTGACGTAGCGGGTGGGCGCGTTCTTGACGGCATTGTAGTAGGCGGCCGGATCATAGGTCACGATGCCCAGTTTCAGATGCTCCACCGTCAGCAAGCCCATTGCGGACAAGAGGCTGTAGACCGCCACGAATTGCTGCGTCTCGGCCTGGATCAACGCCGCCTGGGCATCGAGCAGTTCCTGCTCGGCGTTGAGCACGTCGAGCGTCGTGCGCGCGCCGAGCGTCGCTTCTTCGCGCACACCGCGATAGGCCACCTGGCTGGCCCGGACCTGGCGCGCATCGGCCTCGGCGCGGGCAATGGCGACGGCGAGATTGGACCAGGCGTTGCCGACCTCCTGCTTGATCGTCAACACAGTCTGCAATAGCGCCGCGCGCTCGGCATCCGCGAGCGCGATGGCCTGCCGCAAGAGCGCGCTGAGCCTGCCCCCCGCGTAGATCGGCTGAGTCAGGCGCACGCCGACGCTGTTGGACGTGTCGCCGTCCTGGTCCAGCGACGTCGACAGGCTCCCAGTGACACTCGGTTTCATCGCCGCCCTTGCGCGCAGGATATTGAGGTCGGCCACCGTCACATTGCGTTGATCGCGGCGGATCAGGGGATGATTGCGCACGGCCACAGCCTTGGCTTCATCCACTGTGCGTGCCGTCATCGGCGGCGTCGTCGGCCGCACCAGGCGTCCCGGATAACGCCCGACAGCGACCTTGTAGGCCTCGCGCGCGAGGTTGAAATCCCCCTGACGCGCGGCAAGCAAACTGTTGGCCGCGGCAAGCCTCGCCTCGGCGATCGAAACGTCGGTGCGGGTGACCTCGCCGACAGAGAACCGATCCCGTGCCGCGCGCAGTTCCTGGGTGATCAGCCGAACGTTGTTTTCGGAGATGCGCACGAAATTGGCCGCCCGGATGACCTCCATATAGGCCGCGACCGCGTTCAAGAGCACGTCCTGCTCCACCTGCAGCAGACCCTCCCGCGCCGCAAGCACGGATTCCTTGGCCGCGTCGATCCCAAGCCGCGTCGCGCCGGAGTCGTAAAGCGTGATTTCGGCCGTCAACGCGATGCCGGCGGTGTAATTGTCGGTCAGGGGCCGCGGATCGGAATAACCCGCGTCGGCGATGAAGTTGATCACCGGGCGCAGGCCCGCCACGGCGACCGCGACGTCCTCGTCCGCGACGCGCAGAAGCGCGCGGTTCTGTTCCAAGAGGTTCGAATGCCGGTAGGCCGCGATCAGCGCATCGGTGAGGGTTTCTGCCTTGGCCACGGGCACCAGCAGCCCAAGCGCAACCATGGCGGCGAGCCCTCGTTTCAGAAACGGTCGTCCCATGGCCGGAACATCTCCTTAGCTACTTGTTATATTGACCGATCAACATATTGGATCAAAGGACAAATTCGTCCTGACGCTCGAACCCGGGCAGAACTGGTGCAGATGCGTCAAAGGCGAGCCGCCAGGAGACCTGGCCATCGACCTTGTAGCCGATCCGGCATTGACCGAGGTTGCCGTCCATGAAAATGCAGGCGATGCGGCCACCCTCCTTGAGCTGCCGCTCAAGCCCGCCGGGCAAGGTTTCGACTCCACCCTCCACCAGGATTACGTCATAGGGTCCATGCTTGGGGGCGCCGTCGGCAAGCGGCCCCGTGACGACCGCGGCATTGTCGGCATCGACCTCCATCAGCGCCGACTCGGCGTCAGAGGCCATATCCTCGTCTTCCTCGACCGCGACCACCGCCTCGGCCAGCCGCGCGATCACCGCAGCGGAATAGCCCAGCCCGCACCCCAGATCGAGCGCCAGTTCATCGCGCTGGATATCCACCGCGTCGAGCATCTTGGCGAACGTCCGCGGGTCGAGCACGACACGCCCGCTGCCAAGCCGCACATGCTCGCCCATATAGGCGGTTTCGCGATGCGCGTCCGGTACGAAACGCTCACGCGGCACGGTCAGCATGGCCTCGATGATCGGAAACTTGGTGACGTCGGAGGGGCGGACCTGAGTGTCCACCATCATCGTACGGCGCGCGGCAAAGTCTGACATGAGGCTGAACTCTTCGTTCCTTGGGCGGATGAGTGATGCCACAGAACCCTGCGCCCCACAACGCGCGAGGATGTCACCTTACGCGTCATCCCGCACAAGTGTCGCTTTCCGGGGACAGATCACGCTCATTCCGTCCCTTGCCTGTTCCGGCAACCTGGTCTACACCCCTCCCGGTCATTTCGGCGAGTTGGCGGAGTGGTTACGCAGCGGATTGCAAATCCGTGTACACCGGTTCGATTCCGGTACTCGCCTCCAAACAAAATCAATTAGTTAGACAGAGTTGAGCCACCGGCGGCTGACCTTAGTCTCTATTTAGTCTCATTGAAAATTGTGTTCCGACACGTTCCGCATGTTCACGTCTGATCTGTCGGAATCGGAAAACGCCTGACAATCTGGGCTCCCATACCATGCAAGCTGGCGAAGCGCCCGGCGTAATTTCCTACGGGTCAGCCAATGCGGACGTCTGCGTCGCGCGCGGCCAATGACCGTCACGAGCCCAGAGCAGAAGTGTCGATTTCTTGCTGCGCGCGCCCGCGGCGTGCCGATGCGCTGCACTGCAGAAATTCCCCCGCTGCATGGCGACAAGAGGAGCGGCCATTCAGGCAGAGCACAGCGAAATTTCGCCGGGCAATGCCCAGCTCGCAGGACCTGCCCGACGGTCTACCCCGTCACGCGAGTGGCCGGTTTCTAACCTTTGCGGCTAGGTCAAGCTTCACCTGCGGCGGTTCCTAGGTCATCTGCTGCGGACGTTTACGAATATCGGGTCGAGCAGAAAAGCGGCCATTCAAACCTGATGTCCCCGACCAAAAACCTCAATTGACGGCGTCGAGCCCGCAGCAGAATTGCCAAATTCTCCACTATGTGTGCTCGCAGCGCGAATTTCGCCGGATGTGCGCAATCTTCGCAGCCTTAACACAGCTGAAAGACCGGTCGTTCATGGATTATCCAGCGAAACCAGGGCAATCAATTCTCAAGTAACGGGACAAACAGCCATCCGACGAGAAGCGGCTTTAGCGAAAAGGGTATATTTGTCAATCTGGTGCTAGCCACGATTAGAGGCTCGCACCGTTGCTGGCCTTTGAAATAAGCTGATCCAAAATGAACAAAGGCTGCAGTTCGACTTCCAATCGGCTCAGCAATTCGACACGGGCATCGAACCATGCTTGGTCGAGCGCCAATCCAGAGATGAGTTTACGGATAATGGGCACCGCAATCGACATGTTGATCAATTACCACATCAGTACGTCGTCGCCATTCTCTCCATGGGCACGGGCCGCCGAAAAGAACGGCTGCGACATTGCCAATTCAGGCTCGTATGAAGTCTCCAATGACCGCAGGCGCCTGCCAATTCAGTATCCGAAAATCAATCGCCGCCCTAAATCCCGAATCCCTCTTGGCAGGACAGTCGACGTTGAGCAGCACCTGGTTAAATTCGCGTTTTTCGCCTATCCGTCTGTTCCCCACGTCGGTCGAGCGCGTCACACCTAGGCTTTCCAATAGAAATCGGTCATAGATCAACATCCTTCAGCTTATGCAAATGCAGGCTTCTCAGGGTCGCGGCCGGAAAGTACGGGTTTTCCCTCAAAAACCGCATCGAAAATGTTGGATCCAGCCGGCGCAACGCCGTCAGCGCCTCACGAGCGCCAGCCTCATCCTTGCTGCGCAAACGCAATGCGTAAAGATGGCGAAGCGGCGGCTGCGATGTGGGCGCCAACTCGGCGGCCCTTTGCGCGGCTCTTTCGGCAGCTTCGAAGTTGAGCGTCGTCATGTTCGCTACACACAGCCGCATCAGCGAAAAGACCTCCAACGAGCTGTTAACCAGCTGCCGTTGCGCCCGGTTCGCCGCGCTCAGGGCGGCCTGTGCGTCGCCGCGACGCAACTCCAAGGCGCCAAGGCTTGCGTAGGCATAGCCAATGCCAGGATTGCTGTGCAGAGCACATTTTGCATAGCTCAACGCGGTCTGGGAATCTTCGAATACCAGATCCTGCACGTCCGCCAGAAAAGACAAGGCTAGGGCGTTCCCGGCGTCGAGCGCTTGGCTCTGCCGAATCAGCTCCGCAGCTTCGGCGCGCAACTCCTCTGTGTCCTCGGTCCGGGTTTCAAGGGCCAGAAAGGCCAGAGCCAACGCTCTTAGCGCCGGACGCGGTGCGTGGGGATCCAGATCATTGGCATGAGCCAAGGTGGAGATGGCGGAACGCAAACGGTCCGGGTCGAAACTAAACACATCGCCTAGCGCCTCTGCGGCCATCGCATTCGCCGTTTGCGCCGAGCTTGCCACGATCCGCCGTGCGGCCATTGCCTCGCTCGCCTCAGTGGCCAGCGAGGCGGCGACGTCGATCATCGCCTGGTTGTCCTGAATGTCGATGAAGATTTGGCGCGACCAAAAGACCTTGCCCGTCGGCTGCTCGAGCATCCGCGCTAGTGCGGCGTATTCGTCATTGACCTTGGTTACCCGAATGACGAAATGCGCTCCTGGGCTGATTATCTTCGGTCGAAACGTTCCGTCCGCAGCCCGGACATCTGCCCGGAAGTGGCAGGTCGCAGTCTGCGTCAACTGCGCACTGATCGTGTCGGTGAGAAATTGCGCTAGACTATCCGGGGAGACGCCGGAATTTGCGGCCAAATAGAGGATTGGGAGGTCAAGCGCCTCGCGAACCGAGACGCCTGGTTCGGCGGCAAGGCGCGGGGTTCCTGGGCCGACCATGCCCAATTTGGCCGAATCCGATTCCGCCCGATCCAAAAGGGCCGTATCGACTTTGTCGTGGAGCCAGGCCCGCTCCTGACGCAGCCAATCCTCGAACCCCTCCGACGCGATGTCGATACCCTCGAGAAACTCTCGCCCCGATTTCAGGCGGCCCAGGACATCGCCCGGAGCATCGATTAAATCGACTGTCACGGCGTCCGACCGCAACCAAACGTCCGTCCGGCTTGCGCAAAGCAGGTCCTTGGCCCCGCCAAGCCGGCTCCGGATCGACGACAAAGCCTGCCTAAGACTGCCTGAGGCCTGCTCTGCGTTGCGATCTGACCAAAGCAACGCTTCCAGCCAGCGTCGCCCGACCGTCATCCGAGGTGACAAGGCGAGGATCACCAAAATCGCCCGGTTTCGACTTCCGACTGGTGTCACATCGTCGCCGTTCCCATCCGTAACGCGAGGAACACCGATCGTTTCGATCATGAGCCGCTCGGCGGATTGCAAGCAGATCTCCCGTTTCAACTCCCGGTTATCATGACACGTCGCTATTCGATCTAAAGTCAACATTTATCCGTCGAAAGGGCTCCGCTGCACCCGGCGTGGTTTGCGCTGCTGGGGCGCCGGGATGCGACCGCCTCCGATTACCTCGATGAGTTCGACATCATAGGTCAACTCTTGTGGCCCGTTCGTTTCGACCCGACGCTCGGCGGCCTGCGCCAATTTCCAGATGGCCGACCTCACGCCGCGCTTTCCCCTTCCCGCAAGCCGTTCGGAAATCATCAACCGTGCTGCCTGCGAGGAGGCAAAGCTGGTGCCCCGCATGACGACCCGTGACCCATCGACCGATCCTCCAGACAGGATGCCACCATGTGCGTGTCCGTCATCAGTGGGCAGCGCGGCAGTGGGCGCGCGCGCCGAGTTCTTTCCGCCCGAGGGCTTCACCTCGGTACCGCTATCGGCGCCGTTCGTGCGTCCGCGGCCTGTCGAGGAGTAAAACGCCGGCCGGCCATCGCTGGCGCGATATCCGCCCACACGCGCAACCGCTTTGTGCGCCGCCGTAGCATTCATGGTTCCGTGCCGACGCACCGGCGTGTTCGCCAGGATGTCGAGGTTCTGGAATTTGCCATTCTTGTCTTTCGGATAGCTGTAGCTTTCCAGCAACCGTCCGTCAGACGCATGGGTCAAATAGAACGGGTCATCAAAGTAGCTGCGCCGGTTGATGGTGCGATTGGGCGAAAGGCCCTGATCCGTCTGCACCGACAGAACCGCCTGAATGCGCTTCTTTGCGGAATTTTTCAGCGAGATTTCCCACAGCCCACTTTGGGCGACCGAAGGTGAGCCGTCCAGGCGGAAGGTTGGTGTCAGACACAGGATATAGCGATACCTGAGTTGCGCTTTCCTGGATTTCCTCGCTTTCCTGGGCTCTGACCTCGTCCGGCGCTTCTCGTTGACCCGCGAGATATAGAGATGACCGACAACCGTTCCATTACGCTCTAATTTGCTAAATCGAGTCCAGCCCGGTCTCAGCCGTGGCGGCGCGGGCGGTGAAACCGGCGGTCCGCCGGGTGGCGCCAAGGACAACTCTATCGCCGGCCTTTGCTTCTTGGCTTTCTGTTTGTCGTCCTCGAACCAGATTTCGGTGAAGTTCGACGACTGGTCCTGTGGCTGCATGCGCCAGTTCAAGGGAAGAGTCTCGCGTCGCTTGGGCTTCAGAAATGCGTTACATTGGGCCAGGTTGTCATTGCCGGTCGGCATGACGATGTCGATCCGCGACTTGCCGGTTTTCTTTCGCAGATCCTGAAACTGCTTGATCGCCGCGGCGAACCGGTCGAGCGTGTCCTTCGATCCGGCATGCTTGCCGAAGGACAGGTTGATGACGATGGGAAACCCTTTCCGGGGAACCTCCTCGCCAGCCTTGGACATCTTGGTCCAGATGCCGTCTGACACGTCCGCGATGCGCTGGATGGCATGAAGCATATAGCTGTCGAGATACGTGCCGGACGCACCAAAGATCGCGCTCGACGGCGCGTTGACTGCAATGACGCGCACCCGTTCGGAAAACTCATCCGCGTCATCAAGGCTGGCGCCCGCCACCATGTCGAGCACATGGGCGCCGTGCGAAGCGCGATTGGCGACACTCGTTTGGCGGCTAATCCGGCTGAAATCCAAAACTCCGAGCGCTTGGTGAAACGCGTTTTCCTCCAGCCGCCCCAACAGGTTGCCGTCACTGAAGTCCCTTAGTTTCTTGTTGATCTCGTCTTCGTAGAATTCGCACCCGAACGGGATTTTGTCCTGTTTTTTCAGGTCCCAATCGCCAACCATCTGCCATGCCGACAATACCCGGGTCTTGCCGTCGGCAAAGCGCAATCGCCTGTGCCCCAGCGGCATCCCGACGTCGACCACACCCGCGATGATCGTGTCCTTGCGGATCTTGGTAGAATTCGTGCCGCTCTTGCCCGAAGGAAGTTCGCTCTTGACTGGCGGCTTCGGAATCACTTCGCCGCCTGTTGTGGGATTCAATGCCACCTTCGGCACAACGATCTGATCCAGTTCCTCGAAGACGATCCAGCGGTCATCTCCAAAAATCTGTTGCGGAATGGTCTGCAGATAGTAGTCCCCGTCACGCGGTACGGTTGGGTCGCCGGGCAGAAACCCTATCCGATCCTCCCCAGGACCCTTCAGCGACCAGTCGATATAGGGATCAAGGTCGTTTTTGACCCGTTTCCACTTAGTCCATCTGTACGTCATGGTTAATTCCCGAAATCAGTCATGTCGTCACCTCGTCCCGCGGCACCAGCGCGGCGCACGCGATTAAGACCATTCGTCCTTGGCCGCATCCCAAAGCTCGGAAAAGAGCGGTGCGTGATGGTCCCGGACCCGGTGGCCACCAGCCACCGGACGCAGCCGCAAGGCGATCCAGGGCAAGTCGAAATCCTGATCCGGCTTAAACACCGAACGTCGTCCTCTCGTCGGTGCAAAGTCCAGGGTCTTGGGTGTTAGCGCCGCACCGCTGGCGGTTTCGGCAAGATCGCCGATCGCCTCGCCCAGAACGCCGCCCAGAACCGCCCCGGCTGCGGAATCTACCGGGAAGTGGACCCCCGCCACAGTACGATTAAGCGCGATCCGGTGCGCAATGCGAAATACCATGGGCGGCGAGGGCTCTTGCATCGCATTCGAGAGAGTTTGCCCTGTCGTCAGCCGATGCAGCACCGTGGCCACCGCAAAGGCTTCGGTGGCATGGCCGGACGGATAGCTGGAATGATCGGGTGTCGGAATGATGGGTTGCACCTGCTGCGCATATTCCGACGGTCGAGGCATCCAGGCATAGTGCTTGACCTGCATCTCCAGTGTGATCGCCGCGGAATGCACCGCAGACAGAACGTGCAGCGTCGCCTCACGTCGGTTGAGGTTCATATGCACGGCGGCTTCGTAGAACGAGATGATGTCATCCATCTGGCGGTAGATCTCGGGGATCCGGTCAGACCTCAAATCGGAATAGCCCCGAACCAGCGCCATCTGCGGACGCAGACCATTGCCGCGCGCGTAGGTCGGCTTTTTGATTTTGCAGATGTCCGTGTCGCGCAATTTGAGGTACACGGAACGTCGGCCGCGTTTCTCGACGCCGAAGTTAGCGCAGAGCTCGCCCATCAGGATCTGTTGGCGGCGGAAATCCGACAGGTATTTCAGATCGTCGCTGACGCCGCTGTTGCCCGGCGTCTGTAGGTTCACCTGATCTACATCCCAGAATCCGGTAATCGCGTCCTGCTGAACCATCAAGGCCGAGGACATTAGCGGTGACGCCCCGCCCCCGGCATGGGTTCCGCCATGGGTCCCACCGTGCGTGCCTCCATGGGTCCCACCGTGCGTACCTCCATGTGTACCGCCATGGGTCCCACCATGGGTTCCACCGTGTGTGCCGCCATGCGTTCCACCAATCAATGTCATTTGGTTCACCCCTCCAATTCAATAGTCTTCGACTCAAGCAACGGCTGCTTTCGGTCCTCAAAGTAGCTCAGCAGAACAAAGCTCTTTGTCAGCGGACCGGCCCAAGTTTCTTGCATACCGCAATTCTTGCGCAAATTCTTCGTGAATTTTCTCGACTTGCGGATCGCAACACGTCCAATCGACAGCGAAAGATGCCCGAAAATCCTCTTAAACATCTGGTTCGACAAACTTTTCACAGTGGTCGGCGAGAGTTATGCGACCGTCGAATTCACCGAAAAATCTCGCTGCAATCATTCTAGCATTGCGCAATCTCCGCACACTGGTCCTCGCGATAACAAAAAACGGAGAGCATTACACAATGTACTGTCAACCTGTTCATGGAGGCCCGACGGGCCCTTACAGCAACGTCTATCAGTTCTCGGGCGACGCCTGTCATTCATTCGACTACTACTTCCCCGATACTGACGCCCAGGCCAAAGATCCCACGCGGGTCGCGGCTCTCGACGCGTTGGGATTGGCGATGATCCAACAGGACCCGGCGAAGGGCGCGAATTCGACCCTGCCGCCGGTCCTCACCTATTTCGGCCAGTTCATTGACCATGACATCACCGCGGGCACCGATCGGGACGGCGCCGGAGAGATCATCGATGATCCCGACCTCGCTCCACGTCCGCGCGACGAGGTCCGCAGCGAGAAAAGGAACATGCGGTCCGGCCGGCTGGATCTCGACAGCCTCTATGGCGGTCTACCCGACGGAGTTCCGCAAAGCCCCGCCGACAAGGCGTTCCTGGACAAACTGGTCGAGGCGATGCGCTCTAGGACCTTCCCCGGCCAGATGCGGATCGCGTTTTATGACAACGATGGCGAGGACATTGGCGTCCCCCTGCCGACCGACCGGGCGGGTGATGTGCTGCGGCTTGGGGCCCTGATCAAGAGCGGCCTTGTGACCGAAGCGGAAATCCAGGGCCTGTCGGACGGCATGCGCAAGATGTTCACGATCGACGACGACACGACCCCCAATCCGACGCGGGCAATAATTGGCGATGCACGCAACGACGAAAACCTGATCGTTGCGCAGTTTCATCTAGTGTTCCTGAGGCTGCACAACCGACTGGTGCAGCGGCGCCCGGGCCATGTGTCGAAGTCCGAAGCCTTCGAATGGGCCAGGCAGCGCACCCGTTGGATCTACCAATGGCTCGTGATCAACGACTATCTGCGCAGGCTTTGCCCCCATCAGGCGCTGGACGATATCCTCGCCGCGGGTCCGGGTCTATACGAGAACTTCCGCAATTCCAGCGGCTGTATCGACGAAAAGTTGCCGCTACCGCTTGAATTCTCTGCCGCTGCGTTTCGGTTTGGCCATTCGATGGTGCGCGACGCATATGATTGGAATACCTTCTTCGGAACCGAAACGACCCATCCGCAGATTTTGCCCCTCGCGGGGTTCGATCTGCTTTTTGCCTTTACAGGCAGCGGCGAGCTTGGCCGGCGCGGAACCGATCAGCTTCCGGCCAACTGGGGAGCTGACTGGGAGCGAATGGTCTTTGCCGGGGACGGCGCGCCGCCGACCGAGTTCGCCCGCAAGATCGACACCCACCTCGCGTTGGAACTGGGAAGTCTTCCTGACGGCATGGCCGGCACAATCATGGCACATCTGGCGCAGCGTAACCTGCGGCGCGGCCACCTGCTGAACCTGCCATCGGCGCAGTCCTGCGCACACGAACTGGGGATCACCCCACTTAGCGGAGCCGAACTGGGCGGCGGCGATCTTGGTCAGGTGCTGGCCGATGGAGACCTGATCGATCACACACCCCTGTGGTACTACGTTCTGCGCGAAGCTGAGGTGACGCGCGATGGTCAAGGCCTGGGCCCGCTTGGGACACAGCTGGTCGCGCAGACGCTGCTGGGCCTCGTGGTTTCGGATCCGGCGTCCTACTGGCATCAGACGGACACGGCGGGTGACCGCTGGAGCCCGGCGGACCTGATGGCAGACGGACTTCCCGACCTGTCCTCACTCGAAGCCGTGATGAGGTTTACGGGCCAATTGGACTGAAACAAGAAGCGGCGGCCCGGATGCGGGCCGCCGTGCAATTCCGAGCAAGGCTCGCGCTACTCGGTTTCCGCCGCCGCGATCTGAGCCGCCAGCAGCTCCTGTTGTTGTTCAAGCAACAACCGTTGTCCATCCAACAACTCTCTTTCGGCGTCCAACCGCTTTTTTCGTCCGGTCAACGCGTTAACCGGGGCTGCTACGATCGCCGAGATCACGTCGAGCGGGATCGATAGACAGCCGGCGACTTCGCTGGGCTTGTCGACATCGAATTTCGTGATGACACCTGCCTGCAGCGTGAGGACCGACTTCGACCGGACGCAGGCATGCCGGTCGATCCGGATGCCCATGACATGATGCGGATGCGCGACGGTGACGAAATGTTGAAATATCTGACCGGCGACCGAGAGCTCGATCTTTACCGGTACCAGCAGGGGCACACAGATCGCCGCGTCCGCGGGGCAAGCCACGGCCGGGCCGTCCGACACCAGGGCGTCGCCGATGTTTCGGACGAAAGCACCGTTGCCCAGCGACATGCCATGGCCGCTCAACTGCGGATCGAACGGGTCGATCAGGATGCTGAACGCCTGGACGGAGGCCTCCCGGTTAAACGAGCGAAACTCCTCGCCGGCAAGGATGTCCGACACGCGCGATGTCAGTGTCTGGACGATTACATCCGATTGCTCCTCGGTATCGACGCTGACGGTTTCCAGAAGCCCGTCTTGCGACGTCTGGATGACGAACAAGTCGTTGCTGAACGCGGAAAACCCGACTTCAGCCGAATAGCCGCGCGATTGGTCGGGGATGTTCACCACTTCGGCAGCGGTGACCGGCGAGGCACCGGCATCAAAGCTGACGCGCAGATACGACTTGGGCAGGTAATATGGCATTCCCTTGATTGTACTGCCCACGATCAAGGCTCGGCTTGTGATCGGGGCCTTGGTCGCACAGCCAGTCGCTAAAACGAGAACGCCGCACAAGGCGGCAACATGTGTGCCTTTCATGGCGTTATCCTCTCGGTGATCGAGGGGCTGCCGGAACGAACGCCGCCTCGGCAGCCACTCCGATTATGCCGGCTCGGCCGCGCGGCGCATCTTCGCGCGCGCCGGGTTCGTCAGCGATGCCGCCGCGGCGGGGCCGACGGGGTTATACTGACCGCCGATGACCTCGTACCGGGTCTTGTTGCCGCCGTCGTCGATTCCGATGAGCACCCGGAACCCGTTGACGATTTCGTCCGACACCTGAACCGACTTGGACGGATTGAGTGCGCCGCCGTATGCGGTCTCCCCGTTCTTGCGCAGCACGATATCGCGGTACCCGTCGGCCCGATTGACGAAGATCAGGTCGAGATCGGCCTCGATGCCCGACGAGTCTCCCTCGTGCAGCCCGATCGAGGTGAACTTTCCCCCGATATAGGCGCCGATGGTCTGTTCGAGGTCGACCATGACATCTGTCAAGATCCGAAGCACATCTTCTGAGCGTTCGAAGTCCCGGGTCCGATCGCCCCAATCGACAAAGGTGCGTTGAAATTTGATGGTCGTAGCCATTGCGGTATTCCTCCGATTTTTTTTGAGCCGGATAATCCGGCGCCTGATTGGATAAAGGCCGTGCGTGATACGGTCGTCCCATCAGCGCAATCGCCTCGCAAAAAACGAAATTTCGGTCGCGACTGAGTGCAAATTCCGATGCGCAGACCGCGACGGCGAGGCCAGTGCGTCGTGAGCGATCATGCTTGGCTTCTCTCCAGGACAGGCTTAACGCGCCGCGAGGAGAGGAATGCGAAGGGTCGTGTATGACCAGGGGACTTCACTGCGATACCGAAATCCGCATGTTGCAAACACGAAAGTTGCTTTCAAATGTCATAACAATCACTTTTCCGCGAAAGCGTCAGTCGGCTACAGTCGCTCCCTTCCGATTCCGTGACAGTATGGCCAAGGGTCAGTTTGGATCTGGCGTCTCTCACAAAAGTTGAAAGATCGCTTCGGCGAATTGGGCAGCACTGCGGCAATGGGCGTGCCGTATTTGCGAGGAGTGTCTGTGCCAGCGAAAGCCACGAGCGCTTAAGTCCGTCTGTCCGCTCCTTGCTTGTCCGTCCTGAACGCAGCGAAGGGGCACTTTGGGATTTGTCTCAGACCGCGCCGTTGAATGTCCGCAAACAGGAAATCCGCCGCGATGCCGCAAATTCGATGCGGCGCTAGCGAGGGGGTGCTGCATCAGCGAAGGTGAAAAATCCAAGGTCGGAAATGTCCCGCCTTGCGGACCCACCGAACCAGCGGAGTGAATGTCGGGCCTGCGGAATTCCAATCCAAAACCGAAGCTGCGGGAACTCCAGCGCGATCGAAAATAGGCGGTTAGAAATCGGGTTCAGTCACTTTTTAGCCGCAGATCCCCAATCAATGACGGCTGGTTCCTTTTTTCGTTTTATTTCAATTTGTTAGGTATCAATCTTTCACGGCTCAATAGTCCGTGTATACATCTAATGATTTGCTTTTACTCAAATCTGGCTCCGCTGCAAATCCGTGTACACCGGTTCGATTCCGGTACTCGCCTCCAGACAATTTCAACCGCTTGATCCCAACTAGCGAGCGCCCAAAGGAGCCCCGGGCGGATTCCTGACTCGGAAATCAAGATGGTTTGGGCTGCCTTTCCGGTTGTGTCCTGTGCAGGCCATCCTGAACAGAGGCCGCTTGTCTGTTAGAAGTGGCCTTACGGATATGCCCTTGAACCGAAAAACAATGGCAGCTCACGAAAACCACCGACACGCAGATCTTGTTCGGCGGGTTGAGCAAGAGCCACGTCACGCCGAAGATTATGACCAGCCAAGGCGTTCACGGCCCGGGCGCCGCCACCGTGATCACCCGCGAAGCGCGCCTTGCGTTCTCCCTCATCCCGTAGTGTGTTGCCATGGACCCGCACGATAGCGAGGGAGTAAGCACCGCTTGAACCCGGCAAGTCGCGCGCGTGGGAGGCGGTGCGCCATTTGCCCGCCGACGAGATCGAAGCCATGGCGAAAGGGTGATCCGATGACGCTGTCCACCACCCCGCTGACCCCGCATTTCGGCGTCGAGGTCCGCGGCATCGACCTGTCCGAGGTCGCCGCAGAGCATCTCTTTCCGCAGGTCCGCGCGCTGTTCGAGGAACACTCGGCGCTCTTGTTCCGCGGCCAGGACTTCACCGACGCCAAGCATCTCGAACTCGCCCGGCTCTTCGGCCCGATCGAGGACCGCACTGCCGATGAGGGCAAGCCGGACCAGGTCTTCGAGATCCCCAAGGTGTCGAACGTGCGCGCAGATGGCACGACCACGACCGAAATGGATCTGCACACCCTGAACCTGAAATCCAACTTCCTCTGGCATTCCGACAGCACCTTCCTGCCGGTGCCCGCGCTGGTGAACGTGATCACCGCGCGCGTCCTGCCGACCGAGGGGGGCGCCACGGAACTGGCCTCGACCCGGGCGGCCTGGGCGATAATGCCGGACGCGCTGAAGGCGAGGATCGAGGGCCGGGGCATCTGGCACCGCTACAGTCATTCGCGCCGCCAGATCTCGCCGGAGCTCGCCGAGCTGCCGATGTTCAACAAATGGCCCGATCAGCACTGGAACGCGGTCTGGGAGAACCCGGTGAACGGGCGCGAGGCGCTCTATCTCGCCAGCCATGCCTTCAAGGTCGACGGCTATGACGAGGCTGACAGCGAGGCGCTTCTGGCCGAACTCACGGCCTTCTGCACCCAGCCCGCCTTTGTCTATTCGCACGACTGGCGGGTGGGCGACGTGCTGATCTGGGACCAGCGCGCGGTCATGCACCGCGGAACGCCCTGGCCCTATGACCAGCCGCGCATATTGTCGAGCCTCTGCGCCTCGGCCACCGAGGCCGACGGGCTCGATCGGATGCGGGTGCAAAAGAAAGGACTTGCAGTACGGGTCGAAGCGCCTGCGGTCCGCTAGGCTTTTCTAGCGTGCGATCTTGCTCGCCATGTACTGGATGAAATCCCAGATCGTCCCCTCGTAATCGTCCGGCGCCAGGGGCCCGCCGTGATAGGTCTTGGTCTTTAGAGCGGTCTGGAGCACCTCCAGCTTCTCCTTGTCCTCGGCGTTGAACGCCCGGCAGAGATCCACGTAGTCGCGCACCGCTTGCGACTCCGGCGCGTCCTCGAGTCCGCAGACGCCCCAGCGGATGCGCACACGCTCCGGCCCGTCGGGCCGAACGCACATGAAAAGCGTGAAATTGGTCGCCATGCCGACGACGAGGTTCGGATAAACGCCAAACATCGGCGAATTGATGCGTTCGTCCTCGGTCAGGTCGGGGTGGAACGGCCCACGGGGCGGGTAATCGGGGTCGTAATAGGCGTGATAGCCGGTCCATCCTTCGCCCGAGACCATCTTCTTGTTGAGTTTGGTGGGCGTGATTTTATGCAGCGTTTCCAGATGCGTGGCGCTGAGGTGGTAGCCCTCCATGAAGTTCTCGAACAGCGCCTTCCAGTTGCAGGCCCAGAAATCTTCTTCGACAAAGACCAGGTAACGGTCCTCTGGGTGGTAGTTCTTCACGACCGCGTCGAGACCTGCAAGGCGGGGGCCAAGCGGCAAGGCGGTGCCGTCGAGATTGACGAAGACCCACCCGCGCCAGAGCTCGGAGCGGAATTCGGGCAAGCCGCAGTTTTTTGGGTCGAAGGCTTTCTGGCGCTTCATCAAGGGCGCGGCCAGCAGTGCGCCGGTCGTGTCATAGCTCCAGGTATGGTATGGGCAGATGAATTTCCGGGCGGTGCCGGAGCCCTCAGCCACACGATTGCCGCGATGCCGGCAGACATTGGACAGCACGCGCACGGTGCCGCCGAGGTCCCGAACGACCAGCAGCTGCTCACCGACGAGTTCCGTCGTGAAATAGGCCCCCGGCTCGCGGAGTTCGCCAACGTGGCCGACGCACATCCAGTCGCGCCGCAATACGGCATCGATCTCGACATCGAGGAAGGCCGCCGAGGTGTAGTAGCCGGCGGGCATCGCAAACGCCTCGTCCCGGGACATGGCCGCGCGGGACGCCAATTCGGCGCGCAACCGGGCTACTTCATTATTGGACTCGTCGGGCACGGGGTCCGATCCTGGCGGTGGTCTCGGGATGTCGAATCGTGACCACGCTTCCGGAGTTCACGCAAGCGGAAACGGGGTACGTCGTCACCGGGTCGGACGAAATTGACGGGCATCCGTAGCAGACCGTGCCGAGCGACAAGACCGGCATATTCCGCAACAACGCCCGCGAAGTCGTCTGGCTCGGAGATGCCGGCCCGCACCGCAAGCCGCCGCTTACAAGGGGTCGGCGCAAAGGTGACGACTTTGGAAGCGGCTATCACGACCTGGTCTCCCACCGCCCCAGTCAATGCCTGCGCACCAAACAAGGGCGGCGTCCCCTCTAACGCCAATTTGCACGCTTCCTTGCGAGGAACGCTACGGCCTTGTCTCGATCTGGATGGCGAACCCGGCACTGCCGGGGATCGCGCGACCGTCTGGCGCTGGAGGATGGATGGGGAGCCGGCGCCAGCTTGAAGTGCTGATCGAGCAGGAGCGCACGACGGATCGAACGCGAGCCTGCAAGCTCCTGGGCAATCCATTCAACGGACACATGCCTGTCTTGAGAAGCGACCAACGAGCGCCTAGTCTCACGCCAATCGCATAACTCGGGCTTTGCCGGGATGAACACAGTATTGAGCATGCCGCAGCGCTGGACGCCCGAGCAAAGGCTCTTCCCGCACCAGGTCGGCTTCACATGCCCGCCCTTCGATTTCGACGCGGCGCCGTCGGATTTCCTGCGCATCGCGCCCCGGAGCGTCGGCGTGCATGGCTGGATGCTGCATGACCCCGACTACTCCCACGGGCTTGACCAGCGCAAACGCAATTTCGGAATGCTGGAGGACTTTGTGCATTGCATGGCACGCAATGGTATGACCGTGGCCGGCCAGGTCGGCTCGAATTGGGTCCATGCCAGCGGGCTCGGGGTCGCGGGGATCCGGCAGCACTGCGCCGAACTCTCGGACCGCTACGAGGTCAAGTTCAACATGGCCGGCTACGCCATGGTCGAGGCCTTGCGCGCGCTCAATGTCGAGAAAGTGGCCCTCAACGCCGCCTATCACTGGCCCGACTGGTGGCAGGGCACCGTCGGCTTTCTGAAAGAGGCCGGGTTCGACGTGCTTTGGGCCGGGAATTTCCACGACCAGGGGTGGTTTGACAGCCAGGAGGAGGTCAATGCGAAACGCTGGATCTTCGAGGGCGATCTGGCCGGGAAGAGTTTTCTTTACACCGCAGAGCAGGCGCCCGGCGCCGACGCCTACCTGATCAATGGTATGTGCAATTTCCGCACCGGCCCCGGCGGGCTGCCCGAGCGGCCCTTGCATCTGACACCGAAGCTCGAAGGCCTGCTTGGCAAGCCTGTCATAGGCCACGACACGGCGCTCTATTGGGCGCTCTTCCGGGATCTCGGGATATCGCCCGAGGGACGGCACGGCATGTTGCTGGAGAGCCTCGATGCATAAGATCGTGGCTCTCTGGGCTGTGCCGAGGTCCACTTCGACGGCCTTCGAGTGGATGATGCGCCAGCGCGGCGACATGGACTGCTTGCACGAGCCCTTCGGCGAGGCCTGGTACCAAGGCGAAGACCCGCTCTGGCCGCGCTGGCAGCCGGGCGACAAGACGACACCGGGGCTGACGCTCGAAAAGGTCTGGGAGGACATTCAGGCACGGGCCGCGCACGGGCCGGTGTTTTTGAAGGATTTCCCGCATTACATCAATCACATGTGGGACCCCCAGTTCCTGTCCCACATCACCCACGCCTTCCTGGTCCGCGACCCCGCCAAAACGATCTCGTCGATCTATGACAAATGGCCGGATTTCGATGAGACGGAGGTGGGGTTTCCGGAACAGCGGGCGCTCTTCGACCTTCTCTGGGCGCTGCACGGCGCACCGCCCCCGGTGATCGACAGCGACGACCTGCTTGAAGCGCCCGAGGCGATGGTGGCGGCCTTCTGCGACGCTGTCGGCATCCCGTTCCTGCCCGAGGCCCTGTCCTGGCAACCCGGCGGAGACCCGTCGGCGCATAGCTGGTGGGACGGCGGGTCGTTCCACCACAATCTTGCGAATTCCACGGGCCTCAGGGCACAGCCGCGCACGTATATCGAAGTGGCCGACGCCCCGACACGTGTGCAACGCGTCCACCGCCGCATGAAACCGCATTACGACCGACTCTACGCGCACCGGATCAGCCTGGGCTGATCCGGTGCTGCATAACTGCGTGGAAGCTTTGTGCCTGGCGCCAACCATTTACCCCTGCGCTATCCTCAGGGTCCAGCGAGCGCGGACCGCCTCTTACGGATTGTCCTCCGGCACAAGCAGGTCCAGCGCCTGTGCCTCGCATTTGATCCGGACCCTGAGAAGGGCGGCGTTGAGAACGGTGAAGACGATCGCCGTGAGATACGCGCCGTGGATCAGCGGCAGGGCCACCCCCTCGGCGACGACGGCGACATAGTTCGGGTGATCGAGGTAGCGGTATGGCCCGCGCCGCGACTTCGTTTGCCCCGGCACCACGATCACCCTCGTGTTCCAGGCGCGGCCAAGCGCACGAATGCACCACCAGCGCAGCATCTGCGCCGCGATGGCGACCGCCAGCATCGGGAACCCGAGCCAGGGCACGAACACGCGCTGCAGCAACCAGACCTCGGCCACGCATCCGATCAGAAAGCCCGTGTGCAGCGCGACCATCCACGGGTAATGCGACGCGCCGAATTCCCGGCCGCCCCGGGCGAAGCTCGAGGCGGCGTTGCGCCGGGCGACGACCAGTTCGGCGAGACGCTCGAGCGCCGTGGCCAGGATCAGGGCGGTATAGGCTACCATCGCAACAGGACCATTTCGCAGCAGAAACCGGGTCCCATGGCCATCAGCAACCCCAGGTCACCCGGCTTCACCGGGCGTTCGGCCATGGTGTCGGCCAGCACATGCAGGACCGACGCACTGGACAGATTGCCGACCTCTTCGAGCGAGCGCCGGGTCAGCGACAGCGCGTCCTCCGGAATTTCGAGCGCCTCGCGGATGGCGCCGATAACCCTTGGCCCACCGGTGTGGCACACCCACCAAGAGATATCCTTACGCCCCAACCCCAGCCCGCCGAGAAACCCGTCGACATCCTGCCGCAGGTTCCCGGCGACAAGATCCGGCACCGAGGCGTCGAGAAGAACGCGGAAACCGAACGCACCGATCTCCCAACCCATGACGTTTTCGGTGTCGGGGTAAAACCGACTGCGGGTTTCGAGCGTGGTTGGGCAAGCGCCGGCGCCGCCCGCCGTGTGGTCAGCGCCGCTTGCAAGCACACAGGCGCCACCGTCGCCGAAAAGGGAGGCTGCGATCAGGTTGGCGGGGGTGAGATCCTGCAACTGCAGCGTCAACGAGCAAAGCTCGACGGAAATCAGGGCGACGATGTGATCGGGGAAAGCCCTCAGGTAATCGTGCACGCGCGCCAGACCCGCCGCCCCCGCGACACAGCCCAGACCGAAGATCGGCGTGCGTTTGACGTCGGAACGCAGGCCAATCCGGTTGACCAGCCGGGCGTCGATAGACGGCGTGGCGATTCCGGTGACGCTGACGAAGAAGACGGCATCGATATCGGCCGCGGCAAGCCCGGTGGCGGTCAGCGCAGTGCGCAAGCCGTCTTCGGCCATGTCGGTGCCGATCTCGATGAACCGGGCGTTCGCATCGGTGAAGCCGGCGATTTCCGAATAGGCCTCGAGCGGGAGGGCAAGATAGCGCGACTTGACCTGAACCGTCCGCTGCAACCGGTCCAGCCGGTCATGGTTGATACGCGCCCCGTCCCACTTCGCGATCATCGCCTCGAAGATCTCTTTCTGCCGGTAGCGGTGCGGTGGGAAGACCTTTTGAACGTGGAGGATTTTCATCGGGTTCGATCTCCGCTCGGTCGGCTCGAATGGGAGGCGCAGCGCAACTTCATGCCTCGGCCAGCCGCGACAGGATCAAGTCGAACATCCACGGCGCGCGGCGCAAAGCCGGGACCAGACGGTCGCGCAGGACCTTCCGGTCGCGCAGCCATAACAGGCCGCCGGTCATCGACCAGTACCGCCGTGACGCTCGGCGCAACGCTTGCGGATATGCCTCGGGCCGTCCCTGCAGGATACACTCGACTGCCGCCCTGGCGGACTCGAGCCCAAGGCGGACGCCTTCGCCGGTCAGCGGATCGAGATAGCCGGCGGCGTCACCGATCAACAGAATCCTCCCCGTCATCGGTTGCGAAACCCGCTGTTCGAACGGTCCCGCCCCGCGTTGCGAGGTGCAGGGATGTCTCGGCAATCGGTCCCGCAACGAGGGAAACAGACCTATCAGATCGCGAAACGTGTCCGGAATGGCGCGATGGGCATCGCGGTAGAACAGCATCGCGACCCCGACAAGGTCATGCGCGACCGGGGTGACATATGCCTCGGCCTGATCCGCCCAGTGCACCTCGACATAGTCCGACCAGGGCGCGATTGCGAAGTGCCGGCGCAGCCCCAGTCGTTCCCGGCGCCGGGCCGGCGCGACGAGCCCCAGCCGCCGTCTGATCGGCGACTGCAACCCGTCCGCGGCCAGCGCGAACCGAGCGGTCTCGCCATCCACGGTCACGAGGTCGCTGGTCTGGGCGATGTCGCGAACGGTTTGCGTGCGGATCTCGATCCCCATGTCCTGGGCGCGCTGCATCAGGGCTGCGTGAAGCACGGTCCGACGCACACCCAGTCCGACGCCGCGGCGAAAATGCCCGTCGGCGCTTTGGTGGCCATGCACATAGCGGATACCGCGAAACGGAAAGGACGGTGAGGGACGGACGCTCAACGCCTCCAGCATCTCGACGGCAGCAGGCATCAGTCCCTCGCCACAGGCCTTGTCGATAACGCCGGTCCGACGCTCGACCACCAGTGTGTCCAGGCCGGCCCCGGCGGCGATGATCGCGGCGCCCAGCCCGGCCGGTCCGCCACCAATGATGATGACATCGCGCATGTGAAAACCCGCAAGCAACGCGGTCAGCATAGCGGCGGAGACACGCGCGCCAAGGATTGAAATTGTGGGCGGTCGATGAACACGACTGTGCGCGCCAGCGAATTGGAAACCGCGGGCCAGGTTCGGAGTGCAGGCGGCCGGATACGGAACCTAAAGGATCCCCCCGGCCGCCAGCGGGTGTTTCGGGCCTGTCTCAGAAAGCGAAGTCGAATCCTTCGGAGAAGTCGAAGCTTTCCAGGTCGTCGGACCGCGCAACGCCGGGCGCGTTTTTCGAGACCATGGCGTCTTCGCTTTTCGCGCCAAGATGATCGAAGCCCGCGTCGAACACGACCTCGTTGAACATGAGCTCGGACGCATCTTTCACGAGCGTGTCGTTGATGAGATCGTCCTTTTCCAGGAATTTGAAGCCTACCAGGCAATCGTCAGCCATTTCTTTATCCTCCAAGGTGTTTCAGGATCGTGCGGCCGGTTGCTCCGATCCGCGACACCCATGGGTCGGACGGGCGGAAGAAATGGTTCAAAGAAAATTTCGGCGCTCGTCGAGCATCCTAATGCAGCTATCGGACTGCACGCAGCGTCCCGCGAAATCGCGCGCGGTGCCAGGGCGTTCCTTTGGCAATCCTGACCACCTGAAGCCGAAGATACGCCAGCGCAGGATGATGATCCCGCCGACCTTGCTCCAAATATGGCGGAACCTTCGCGGAAGCCTCTGGTCCCGGGGGCGTCATCAGGTCCACGGCCGGGGCGGTCGCCCTCGATGCGAGACTTCTCCCCTGGATGCGCATGGGTGCAGGATGAGCGTCCCTGGGTACTGGAACGCATAAGCCGCAATGCCTCTGACCTTCGAGTTCTCGCTCCCCAATTCGGGTCAGGATCCAGACGCGATAGTGTTCACTGCCACGCCGCGCGCAGTCGCGCTGCGCCCGCACCGCCCACGAATTGCCACCCCGCAATCACCGTTCGGCAAATCCCGCGACGCGAAACACCTCGATCGGCTCGCGGATGCCCTTGAGCTGCAACTCGCCCCGGAACTCGACACGGAACTCGTCCTCCACCGCGACCGCCGCGCGGGGGCTGAGGAGGATCTCGCCGTCCTCGGCTTCGTCGCAGAGCCGCGCGCCGAGATTGATGGCGGTCCCCGACGCGGTGTAATCGAAACGGCCCTCGAACCCGACCATCCCGACCGTGGCGTAACCCAGCGAGACACCGACCCCGAATCCCAGCCGAAAGCCCAGCCGTTTCCACTTTTGGCCGAGCTCGGCCATCCGGTCGCGCATCGCGATGGCCAGCCGCACCGCATCCCCGGCGGGATCGTCGCAGGGCAAGGGATCGTTGAAGAGAACCATAATCCCGTCGCCCATCCGGTGATCGACGCCGGCGCCATGGGCATTGATCAGCTTGCCCATCTCCTCGTGATAGGTCTGCAGGACCTCGATCGTTTCTTCCGGCTCTGCCGTCTCGCAGAAGGCCGTGAAGCCGCGAATGTCGCAGAACAAGACACCCAGCAGCGCCCGGTGGCTCGACAGCATCTTCTCGGAACCCGACGAGACCACGGTATCGGCGACCGCAGATGGCAAAAACCGCTTCAGCTTGCCCATCCGCTCGATCTCACCCACCTGTTCCTCGACCCGGTCGCCAAGCTCTGCATTCAGGGCTTCGAGCGCCTTGAACTGGCGCACGTTCTCGATGGCGATGACGGCCTGGGCGGCGAAGGATTTGACCAGTGAAATCTCGTCTGCCGTGAACGGCGCGACCTCGAGCTTGTAGAGCACCAGAACGCCGATGGCCTGGTCGTCCTGCATAAGCGGCACCAGAAGCAACGTGCGCATGCCCTCGATCTCAGAGGCGACCTTGGCCTGGCGCGAGAGGTTCTTCATCCCCTTAACCGCCTCCTTCAGGTCGGCGATATGGCTTGTTTCGCGGGCCTTCAGGACCCGCACGGCCAGGGACGTTTCTTCGCTCTCCAACTCATGCGGGTTCTCGCGGATATCGTCCACGAACGCCGATTTCGCGGAATTGCTGCCGGCAAGCTTGAGGTACTTGTCCTGTGCGTCCCGCAGCAGCAGCAACGCGTGCGGCGCATGGCAGAGCCGGGCCGCGCTTTCCAGGATTTCCTCGAAAACAGGCGCCGCGTCCGCCCGGCAGCGGCTGATCACGCTCAGCACCTGCCCTGTCGCCTTTTCCCGCTCGAGGCGCATTTGCACCTCTCGGAATTGCCGCACGTTCTCGATGGCGATCACCGCCTGCGCGGCGAAGGTCTCGACCAGCGCGATCTCGTCGGGTGTGAAGGGCTCAACCTCGGTGCGCCAGAGGATGATCACTCCAATCCCGACGCCCCCGCTCACGAGCGGCACATCGATCAGGCTGCGGGCCTCGGCAAGATTCACGGCAGCCGACGAGACCTGCGATCCACGCTTGGCCTCGGGACCGGCACGATAATCGTCGTAGACGACCGTCTTGCAGCCCAGGATAGCACGCGCCGTTCCAGTCTGTTCGGGGTCGAGCGGAATCGGGTTGTCGGTTATGTACTCGATGAATGCGTCGAAACCCTCTCCCTTCGACCCTTTGAATTCCAGATGTGTTCTCGCGTCGTTGACCATCGCCGCGAAGGCGAGCGGCGCGTGGCAGAGGCGCGCCGCGTTTTCCAGGATCACGTCGAACACAGGGGCGTCATCCTCGCGCGAGCAGCTGATGACGTCCAGGATCTCGCGCATCGCCGCCTCGCGCGCACGGGCACGGGCGCGCTCTTCGCTCACGACGGACTCTTTCGCGGGCTCTTCCCGTTTCTGCACGGCGTCGGTCCCTTTCGGCCGCTGTCACCCGTCACGGTAGACACGCTGTGCGCGTCTGGCCAGATAATTGGGCAGCCCCCGGATGCCTGGATCGTCCGCCGCAGGCCCCGGCAAGCACCGGCGCAGGGGCACCGCCACCGTTTCCCGTGCACCTCGCACTGATAGCGCAATCATAGCGCGTTGACTTGCGAAGACCTCCGCGCAAGACTGGTCGCGCTGCCCAAGGCGCACCGTGAGAGTCGCGCCGCGCGGCGACTGAAAGAAAAAGATTACTGGGAGGATTACTATGCGAAATCAACTATGGGGCGCGACGGCCGTCATCGCCCTGTTTGCCGGGGCCCCGGCGCTCGCCGACATGGCGGCCGCCGAACGGTGGATCAACGACGAATTTCAGCCGTCCGCGCTGAGCGTCGAGGAGCAGATGGCGGAGATGCAGTGGTTCATCGACGCCGCGGCGCCTTACGCGGGCATGGAAATCAACGTGCTTTCCGAGACGATCCCGACACACGTTTATGAATCCGAGACCCTGACCAAGGCGTTCGAGGAAATCACCGGCATCAAGGTCAACCACCAGCTGTTGGGCGAGGGCGAGGTCGTGCAGGCCGTGCAGACCCAGATGCAGACCCAGCGCAACCTCTATGACGGGTACGTCAACGACTCCGACCTGATCGGGACCCATGCGCGGCTGCAGCTCGCGTATAACCTTTCGGACATGATGGCGGGCGACTGGGCCGCGACGACGAACCCGGGGCTCGACCTCGACGACTTCATCGGCGCGAGCTTCACCACCGGGCCGGACGGCAAGCTCTACCAGCTGCCCGACCAGCAGTTCGCGAACCTTTACTGGTTCCGCAAGGACTGGTTCGACCGCGAAGACCTGCAGGCGCAATTCAAAGAGAAATACGGCTACGACCTCGGCGTCCCGGTGAACTGGTCGGCCTACGAGGACATCGCCGAGTTCTTCTCGAACGATGTGCAGGAAATCGACGGCGTCCGCATCTATGGCCACATGGACTACGGCAAGCGCGCGCCTGATCTTGGCTGGCGCATGACCGACGCCTGGCTTTCGATGGCCGGAGCCGGTTCGAAAGGCGAGCCGAACGGCGTGCCGATCGACGAATGGGGCATCCGCATGGAAGAGGGGTCGTGCAACCCGGTTGGCGCGTCTGTCTCGCGCGGCGGGGCGGCCAATGGCCCGGCGGCGGTCTATGCGATCCGCAAGTGGGACGAGTGGCTGCGGAACTACGCCCCGCCGGGCGCGGCGTCGTTTGACTTCTACCAGTCGTTGCCCGCTCTCAGCCAAGGCAACGTGGCCCAGCAGATCTTCTGGTACACCGCCTTCACCGCCGACATGGTGAAGCCACAGTCGGAAGGCAACAACACGGTCGATGCCGACGGCAACCCGCTCTGGCGGATGGCGCCCAGCCCGCATGGCCCCTACTGGGAAGAAGGCCAGAAGGTCGGCTATCAGGACGTGGGCTCGTGGACGTTCCTCAAATCCACGCCGTCTGACAGGGCGCAGGCCGCCTGGCTTTACGCGCAGTTCGTGACGTCCAAGACGGTGGATGTGAAGAAGTCCCATGTGGGTCTGACCTTCATCCGCGACAGTTCGGTCAACCACGAATCGTTCACCGAGCGCGCACCGAAGCTTGGTGGATTGGTCGAGTTCTATCGCTCGCCCGACCGCGTGGCCTGGTCGCCGACTGGCATCAACGTCCCTGACTATCCGAAGCTGGCCCAGATCTGGTGGCAGCAGATCGGTGACGTGAACTCGGGCGCTTTCACTCCGCAAGAAGCCATGGACCGTCTGGCCGAGGAAATGGACATTACCATGGCCCGGATGCAGGCGGCTGATGAAGGTGCCAACGTCTATGGCGGTTGCGGCCCACGCCTGAACGATCCGAAGGACCCGTCCGAGTGGCTGGGCAATGGTGGTGCCAAGGCGAAACTGGATAACGAAAAGCCGCAAGGTCAGACCGTCAACTATGACGATCTGGTCGCGCGCTGGAACCAGTAACCTCCCATTGGCCCCCTCGTCCCAGGGGGCCAATTCGTGGTCGAAGGTGACGTGACACCTTCGGCCACCCTTCACGAGGGTGGCGGGCAAAAATGACAATCGAATTGAAAGACGCAAGCAAGGTGGTCCGCGGTGTCACGCACATCAAGCCGACCTCCCTTGTCATGCGGCCCGGGCACTTCAACGTGCTTCTGGGCCAGACCGGGGCGGGAAAGACCTCGCTGATCAAGCTGATGGCCGGTCTTGATCCGATTGCGTCGGGACAGATCCTGTTCGACGGCGAAGACGTGACGAAACTGACGACACAGAAGCGGAACATCAGCCTGGTCCACCAGTTCTTCGTGAACTACCCGCATATGACCGTTTTCGAGAACATCGCCTCGCCCCTGCGCGTCGCTGGCATGGCGAAATCAGAGATTGAATCGCGCGTGCAGGAAGCCGCCGACATTCTCCAACTCGGCCCGATGCTGAAGCGCCGCCCGCAGGAATTGTCCGGCGGCCAGCAGCAGCGTTGTGCCCTGGCGCGCGCCATCGCCAAGGAAAGCCGGGCCGTGTTTCTGGACGAGCCGCTGGCGAACCTTGATTACAAACTGCGCGAGGAATTGCGCGAGCAACTGCCCGAATTGTTCGCGGGGCGCGGCGCCGTGGTCGTCTATGCCACCTCCGAACCCGAAGAAGCGCTCTTGTTGGGTGGCGAAACGGCCTTGATGGATGATGGCGTCGTCACGCAATTCGGACCGACGGCCGAGATCTACCGTCACCCGGCAACGCTGACGGCGGCGCGCGTCTTTTCGGACCCGCCGATAAATTCGGCCGGCATGACGAAATCGGGCAGTGAAGCGCGACTGGACACCGGCGTGCGCTGGACGCTGGAAGGTCCCGCCGCCGACCTGCCGGATGGTCCCTACACGGTGGCCATTCGCCCGCATCACGTCATGCCGCTGGCAATGACGTCGAACGACGTCGCCATCGACGGCACGGTGCAAGTGACCGAACTGTCCGGCTCGGAATCGAGTGCGCATTTCCAGATGGGCGATCACGGCTGGGTCTCGCTGGCCCATGGCGTGCACCCCTACAAGGTCGGCGAAACGCATCGGTTTTACATGGACGCCAGCAAGGCCTTTTATTTCGGGTCTGACGGGAGGCTCGTGGCCTGATGGCGAAAATATCGCTTTCCAACCTCCGCCACTCTTATATGCCCGATCCGACGGGGCCAGAGGATTACGCGCTGAAGAAGATCGACCTCGACTGGCAGAATGGTGGGGCCTATGCGCTACTGGGACCTTCGGGCTGTGGGAAGTCGACGCTACTGAACATCATCTCGGGCCTCTTGCACCCGTCCGAGGGCCGCATTCTCTTCGATGACCGCGACGTCACCGATCTGCCGCCCGATCAGCGCAACATCGCACAGGTATTTCAGTTCCCGGTCATCTACGACACGATGACGGTGCGCGAGAACCTTGCCTTTCCCTTGCGCAATCGCGGCGTGGCTGAAGCCAAGATCGCCGAGCGCGTCGCCGAGATCGCCGCGATGCTTGAGGTCGAAGGCATGCTCGACATCCGTGCCGCGCACCTGTCTCCGGACAACAAGCAGAAGATCTCCATGGGCCGTGGCCTCGTGCGCGACGACGTCAATGTCATCATGTTCGACGAGCCGCTGACGGTGATCGACCCGCACCTCAAATGGAAGCTGCGCTCGAAGCTGAAGGAACTGCACCAGCGCGTGAAGGCTACGATGATCTACGTCACGCACGACCAGACCGAGGCTCTGACCTTCGCCGATCAGGTTGTGGTGATGCAGGACGGCGAGATCGTTCAGATCGGCTCGCCGGTCGAGCTTTTCGAACGTCCGCAGCACACCTTTGTCGGCCATTTCATCGGATCGCCGGGGATGAACATCCTGCCTGCCACGCAAGAAGAAGGGCAGGTACTGTTCAACGGTCAGCCCGTGGCCCTGGAAGGGGCCGTCACGGGCGAGGGGGGCACGACCGAACTGGGCATCCGGCCCGAGTTCGTCGCGCTCGCGGATGACGGGGTCCCTGCGCGCGTGCGCAAGGTGTCGGACGTCGGGCGTCACGCGGTCGTCGATGCGATGGTCGGGGATACTCCGGTCAAGGCGGTCGTCGATCATGTGGACGTCGAACAGGGGGCCGAGGTTCACCTTGCCTTCCGCCCGGATCAAACGCGGCTTTACAGGGACGGTTGGATCGCTACGGAGGCGGCGCATGCGAAATAACACCCCTCCCAACCACCCGTCATTCTTTGGAGGTTCGGTGAACAAGACATTGAAGAATATGGAATGTTTCAGGTCTTGTGAAGACAGGGTGCGCCGCGATCACGTCGCCTTAGTGTTTCAGCCAACAGGCGACCTGAATTCACAGCGTTTGAATAAAATCTACCTTCTTCTTGGGTCAAATACCCCGGGGGGCCGACCGAAGGTCGGTGGGGGCAGAGCCCCCTCAGCACATCTCACAGGAAAGGCGGCAGCCTGATGAAAACCGAAAATCAACGCGCCTGGTTCTTCGTCCTGCCGGTTCTGCTCTTGGTGGCGTTCAACGCGCTGGTGCCGATCATGACCGTGGTCAACTACTCGGTGCAGGAAACCTTCGGGAACAATGTCTTCTTTTGGCAGGGCCTCGACTGGTTCGAGCAGATCCTGCGCTCGGACCGCTTTCACGCCGCGCTGGGGCGGCAGTTCCTCTTCACCTTCCTCATCCTCATCATCGAGGTGCCGCTTGGCATTATCGTCGCCCTTTCGATGCCGCGAAGAGGCATATGGGTGCCGGTCTGCCTGGTGCTGATGGCGTTGCCGATGCTGATCCCCTGGAACGTCGTGGGGTCGATGTGGAACATCTTCACCCTGCCCAAGATCGGCCTTCTGGGCTACTTCATGAACGATGTGCTGGGCATCAACTACGACATGACCCAGCAGCCCTTGTCGGCCTGGATCACCATCATCGTCATGGACGTCTGGCACTGGACCTCGCTGGTGGTGCTTCTATCCTACGCTGGCCTCGTTTCGATCCCGGATGCCTATTACCAGGCCGCCAAGATCGACGGCGCCTCCCCATGGAAGGTCTTCCGCTACATCCAACTGCCCAAGATGAAGACGGTACTGACCATCGCCATCCTTCTGAGGTTCATGGACAGCTTCAACATCTATACCGAGCCTTTCGTGCTGACGGGTGGTGGTCCGGGCAACTCGACGACGCTTCTCTCGATCGACCTCGTGAAGATCGCGCTTGGCCAGTTCGACCTTGGCCCGGCCGCAGCCATGAGCCTGATCTACTTCGCCATCACGCTGCTGGTGTCCTGGCTCTTCTATACGCTGATGACAAAGGATGATGCGAAATGAGTGACCTGCTCTTTGCCATCGGCGACTGGTTGTCGGAGAAGTTCAAGAACAATCCGATCCTGTCCCGCATGATCACCGCTTTGGCCTTCATTCTTTTGGCCTCGCTGATCCTGTGGGATTTGTTCGGCGCGGGAGGTGACTGATGAAGAAAAGATCACTCATTCCAATCCTCTACATCGCGTTCCTGCTGTTGCCGATCTACTGGCTGGTGGCGATGAGCTTCAAGACGACGGGAGAAATCCTCTCGGGCTTCAGCCTGTTTCCACAGACCTTCACATTGCAGAACTACAAGGTCATCTTCACCGATCCGACTTGGTACTGGGGCTATATCAACTCGATCATCTACGTCTCGCTCAACACCGTGATCTCGGTGACGGTAGCGCTGCCGGCGGCCTATGCCTTTTCGCGCTACCGGTTCCTTGGCGACAAGCAGTTGTTCTTCTGGCTTCTGACCAACAGGATGGCGCCCGCCGCGGTCTTCGCCTTGCCGTTCTTCCAGCTTTATTCGTCCATCGGGCTCTTCGACACGCACCTGGCGGTGGCTCTGGCGCATTGCCTCTTCAACATACCCCTTGCCGTCTGGATCCTCGAGGGCTTCATGGGCGGTGTGCCCAAGGAACTGGACGAGACGGCCTATGTCGACGGCTATTCCTTCCCGCGGTTCTTCGTCACCATCTTCCTGCCGACCATCAAGGCTGGTGTCGGCGTGGCGGCGTTCTTCTGCTTCATGTTCTCCTGGGTCGAGCTCTTGCTTGCCAAGACATTGACGGCGGTGGAGGCAAAACCGATCGCCGCCACGATGACGCGCACCGCATCATCCGCGGGCTATGAACTGGGGCTTCTGGCGGCGGCCGGAACGCTGACGATCATCCCCGGCGCCATCGTGATCTATTTCGTGCGCAACTACATCGCCAAGGGCTTTGCCCTGGGGAGGGTGTGATGAGATATCTGTGCCTTGCCGTCGCCAGTCTCATGGCCAATCCGGCTTTCGCGCAAGGCTGGGGCAATGTCGCCAAGAAAGAAGAGGAAACGGGCTTCTCCTGGACCCAACCCCTTTGGCCATCGTTCTGGATGGCCTGGACACCCGCCACCTTTGCGCTCTTCTGCGGCATCTTCGGCGCGATTGCGATCATCGGCATTCTCGAAGGGTTCAAATACCGCGACGGGCTGGAACGCAAAGGCATCCTTGGTCTGACCACCACGCTCGGCGACCGGCTGTTCATCACGCTCCTTGGAACCGCCTATATCTTCCTCGCCTGGCTCGGCCTTTTCGGTCAACCGGTCTGGTGGCCGCTGGCGATCAGCATTGCCTGGGGCATCTTTTGTTTCAGGAAAGTCTGAGATTCCGCTTTGGAAAACGAAATGCATGGCGTTTACTCACACCGCGTAGCGAGTGAGCGATTGTACGGGACAGGACAGCGATGAAGAAAAAGAAAAACGATCTGCTGACCGAAGTGGAGTTGGAGTTCATGAACGAACTCTGGGCCTTGGGAGAGGGGACTGTGCGCGACGTGCTGGAGAGACTGCCGGAAGACCGCAATCTCGCCTACACCTCGGGCGCGACGATCCTGCGCATCTTGGAACAGAAAGACTTCGTCACCAGCCGGAAAGCGGGCAAAAGCCACGTCTATATCCCGGCGCTTGACAAGAACACCTATCAATCCCGTTCGCTCGCCGACCTGTCAAAGAAGCTTTTCGACGATACACCGGCGTCCTTGGTCGCGCGGCTTGTGGACGACGATGCGCTGACAGAAGAAGCATTGGGGCAAATCCGAGCACTCGTGGATCGGAGGTTGAAAGATGATAGCGGGTGAAGTGCTGCTGGACGCATTCCTGAATGCGAACATTCTTTTCTGCGTGTCCTACGTCTGCTGGTTCTGTCTCAAATCGATCATGCCGTGGATCGGCTTGAGAGAGGCGCATAGCACGCAACTGAAACTCCTCAATACGGTTTTCCTGGTGGTGATCTCTGCGCCCCTCATCGCGCTAGGCTTCTCGGCATTGCAGCGATCCGGTGTGGGCGCCGGCGTAAGCGTCAACCTTTCGGATATGGTCGTTGCGCATTACCTGAACGGCGGGTTTCAGATGAAAGCGTCGGAGTTCGAAGGCTTGGTCCTGGCCCGCGACACGTTCATGCTGAACATCCTCAGTGGTGCTGGTCTTGTCGCAAAGGTGGCCATCGCGGCCTTCGCGCTGGGCTTCCTGATCGGTCTCGTGCGGCTTTTCTATTCGGTCTTCTGCCTCTCGCGGATCGTCGGGTCCAGCTATGCCTGGCGCCGCTTCGGTCGGATCCACATCCGCCTGTCGGATCGCACCTTGGTGCCGTTTTCGACCCGGGGGCTCTTCGCCTATTACGTTGTGCTGCCGTCGCATATGCTTGGCCGGTCGCACGAACTGAAAGTCTCTCTGGCGCATGAGTTCCAGCACATCCGGCAGGGCGATCTGGAATGGGAAATCCTGCTGGAGGCCCTGAAGCCGGTCTTTTTCCTCAACCCCGCCTACCATGCCTGGAAACGTCAGGTCGAAGACCTTCGCGAATTCAACTGCGACAGCGCGGTCCTCGCCAAGGGCCGGATTGCCGTGCGCGACTATTGCGATACGCTGATGTCGGTCTGCGAAAGGACACTGCGCCGCGACCGTGCTTTCGTCATTGCGGTGCCCAAGGTCACGCTGGTGACCGCCGACCGATCCGCCGTCCGCGACGGCAAGTTGAGCTCGCTGGAACACCGCATTCTCTCGGTCCTGAACTCCGACAGCCGCAGATCGCAGCGCTTCGCCTTCGCGCTCATGGCCGTGCCGCTCGTCGTGGCCGTCACCTTCGCCACGCTGGCCATCCAGCGCCCGGGCGACTGGAGCCAGGACCGCCTGATGCTCTCGACCGTGGTGAACCTGGAACGCCTCGACGAGATCAACCGCCTCTCGACCTTCGGGCGGGTCCGGAACTGATTTTGGCGCTCCGCGTTTCAGCAATCATCAGATTTGGCACGCTTCGGAACGCGGCACGATAATCTGCGAGCCGCGAAACCAAAGGGAATTGAGATGAAGGCCTGGATGTCCGCTGTGCGGGACCCAAGCGGTCGTCGCCTGAGATCGAGAATTCACGCCCGATACAAGGCTTCCGAAAAAAGATATTTGGCAATCGAAAGGATTAAATGAATGCATGGGCTCCGAGGTTGGAGTGTTCAACCTACAATTCGCCATATCGGGGTTGCGGCGGCGATGATCCTTTTGTTTTTCATGCCTGGCAGCTCCTTTGCTGTGACTTTGTCATGCCAAAAACAGAACATCACGGTCACAGCACCCGACTTCAAACTGGCAAATAGGGTCTGTGCACGTGCGGCGACCTCGTTGGACCTACTGGCGTCCTGCAACCTTCAACAAACCGACCCATTTTCGATAGAAGTGACCCCTGTCCTGCCGTCTGAGTTCGGCGAATGCTTTGGTGTCTTTCACTGTAACGATGATTTGGTTCAGGTACTTGCACCTGACGCTCTTTCAGAAGCAATCCACCGGTCCGGTAATTTCACGAATTTGCCGCTCGATGTTCTGTTCGATAGCCTGGTAACCCATGAAATTAGCCATGTCCTTGCGTTTCAGTCCAGTAGCGGCGTCCCAAGAACATCGGCAGAGGCAGAGTATATTGCCTATGCCATGCAAATGGAATCGCTGCCAGAGAAGGACCGCAACGCTTTCCTGCAGGCGCACCCGGTGACCCAACCTGTCTCGCTGATGGGGTTGAACGACGTCATCCTGTCGTTTTCGCCTGAAGTCTTTGCGGTCAGGGCGTGGACGCATTTTCGCATAGAGGGAAATGGCTGTGAATTCATTCGCAAGATTCTCAAGCGCGAAGTGAATTTCCCAACTCAATAGGCCTCAGACCGAGACGGCCATGGGTCCAGCCCAAGTCCAGCCAATAGCGGAACCGGGAAGCGACAAGCAGCTCTGGATTCTATTCGGCCTGAATACTCGCCAAGTACTCGATCAGTGCGAGGATGCGCGTATTTGCATAAAGTTGGGCGCCCGGGACCGAAAAATGGGGATCGTTTGAATCTGCGGCTCTTTCACGGAACCGGCTGCCCCAGATGGGCATGTCACGAGTGCCGTGCGCGCTTGCGACCTCCGCCCCACTAATCGCTTCATAAACAGCGCTCACCGGGAAAACCCCACCATTGTTGCTCTGCAAGACGGTCAGATCCGGCACTGTCGCGCCCGAAAGGAAGTCGGTGACCGGGCCGTCGCCTTTACCCGAGGTGCCGTGGCAGGCGACACAGCTATTGCGATACTCGAACTCACCCAAGGTCATCTCCTGCGCCTGAACCGCGGTTCCCGAAACGACGGCTCCCGCAAAAAGATATGTCAGCAATCTGGACGATGGCATTACAACCTCCCTTTGAGCTGTCTTTGCGCCTGACTTGCTGACTAGTCAAAAGACCGAGTGAACACTTTGACAATTATCAATCGGAGATCTTTTTCACTGAAAGTAGGGCCGGGCGCGGTAAACAGATATAAGAGTTTTGGGCTCAGAACGGCCGTCACCCACTACTCTCAACACGTCACGCAACGCTGCATCATCGCCCGTGAACCCGGCCATCACGCTTTGGCGTTTGACCTGGCAACCAAAAAGCCCGATCCACAGGGAATGACAACGCGCTCCGCCTCTCTCATCACGCCGGTTCTGGTCGCTGGCTGCATCGTGATGCTCCTCAGCTTCTCGATCCGCTCGGCCTTTGGCGTGTTCCAGATCCCGATCGCAGACGAGTTCGGCTGGGCGCGGACCGAGTTCAGCCTGGCAATCGCGATCCAGAACCTCTTCTGGGGGATCGGCCAGCCGCTATTCGGGGCCATCGCGGAAAAGATCGGGGATCGGAAGGCGATTGTCATCGGCGCACTCTTGTACGCGGGCGGCCTTGTGCTGTCGGCCTTCGCCACCACGCCCTTCGCGATGCAAAGCCTCGAGGTGCTCGTGGGCTTCGGCATTGCGGGCACCGGCTTCGGCGTCATTCTGGCCATGGTCGGCCGCGCCACCTCGGACGAGCATCGTTCAATGGCGCTGGCGATCGCCACCGCCGCAGGCTCGGCAGGCCAAGTGGTCGGCCCACCGTCGGCCGAGGCGCTCTTGCAAATCCTGCCCTGGCATTCGGTCTTTCTGGTCTATGCCGCCGTGATCCTTGGAGCGCTGATGGTGCTGCCAATGATGCGCGCGCCCGCGGTCTCGAAGGCCGAGTTGCAGGAAAGCATGGGGACCGTGGTTCTGCGCGCCTTCAAGGACCCGTCCTACGGCATGATCTTCCTCGGCTTCTTTTCCTGCGGTTACCAATTGGCCTTCATCACCGCGCATTTCCCCGCGCTCGTGACCGAGATGTGTGGCCCCATCCAGCAGGGCGGGCTGCTCTATTCGATGGGTATCTCGACAACCTCCGCCTTGGGCGCGGCAGCCATTGCGGTGATCGGCATCTTCAACATTGCGGGCACGCTTCTGGCCGGTTGGGCGGGCAAGCGGTACTCCAAGAAGTATCTGCTGGCGAGCATCTATACCGGGCGCACGGTCGCGGCGGCGGTGTTCATCACGGTTCCGATCACGCCAACCACGGTGCTGGTCTTCTCTGCCGTCATGGGCGCGCTCTGGCTGGCCACTGTGCCGCTGACGTCCGGCCTTGTCGCGCATCTCTATGGCCTGCGCTACATGGGCACGCTCTATGGCTTCGTCTTCCTCAGCCACCAGTTGGGCTCGTTCCTGGGTGTCTGGCTGGGCGGCACGCTTTACGACAGTACGGGCGACTACACGGCGGTCTGGTGGGTCGGCGTGGCCGTGGGCGCCTTCAGCGCGCTCATTCACTTGCCCATTCGCGAGGATCGCAGTCCGCCCGCAGGTGCGGCTGCTGCCTAGGCTCCGTTCAGAAACGCCTTCAGCGCTGTTGCGATTTCCGAAGGGTGGGTCTGCAACAGGTTGTGCCCGGCGCCTGCGACCTCGACATGCCGCGCGTCCGGGTTGACTTCCGCCAGGGCGCTCAGCGCCCGGCGGGGGATCACCGGGTCGGCGGTGCCCCAAATCGCCAGGACCGCAACCTTCACGCGAGCAATCTGGGTGTGATCGCTCAAGGAACTGCGCTGAAGCAGATGCCGCCGCGACGAGAGGATGGCGGGCAGGAACCCCCGCATCCGCGTCTCTGCCGCCTGGCGGTCTTCCAGATCGGGAATGACGGTGGCGACGGTCTTGTGATCCACCAATTCGCGCCTGAGCGCGATGCCGCCCCAGATGCGCGTCATCCAGTCGCCGATCACGGGCGCTGTCCAAACGCGCGTCTGTCCCGTGGTCTCTGCGTGAGCCAACCCGGCAGAGGCCACGATGATCAGTTTCTCGACCCGATCCTCGCGGGCCGCAAAGGCTGCGGCGATCTGGCCCCCCATGGAAAACCCCAGCACGATCAACGGCCCTTCGACGTTCTGATGCTTCAAAAGCGCCTGCAACTGCGACAGGAAGAACGCCATGTCCTGCGTCCCGCGCACCCGGGCCGAATAGCCGCGCCCGTAAAGGTCGTAACTTAGCACCCTGTATCCCAGCGAGGTCAGGCTGCGGACGGTTGCGGCAAAGACATAAGACGGTGTCGACAGCCCATGAATGCAGACAACGACCGGATCGCCCTCGCGCCCGCTCCAGCGATAATGCGTGGCCCCGCCCGGCAGATGCGCGATCTCGCCCGGTGCCTTGGCCTGACGCGCAGGCGTCATTGCGGGTCGCGCCCATTCGGCCAGAAACGGCCATGCGGCGAGAAGTGCCAGCAGGCCGACAGTGCCATAGACGACGGGTGTCATTCGTTAGCTACGCTCCGGCATATCAACCTCGCCCGAGGCACGGGCCACCGCCTCGCGCCAGATCAGCACCATGCCGGAAATCAGGATGAGTGCAATCCCAAGCGTCGCCCACCGGTCGGGCCACTCGTCGAAGACGAGGTATCCCCAGATGACGGAGAGGGGCAGGGCGATGTATTCGAAGGGCGCGATGAACGCCGCCTCCGAGCGTCGATAGGCCTCGGATATGGCAAACCCGGCCACGGCGATGGTAACGCCAAGGGCCATGATCAGCAGCGCATCGAAGGGCGTCGGCCAGACCCAGGCGCGAAACAGGAAGTCGAGCGACGGGTGATCAAACAGATCGAACCGGCCATTGCCGAATGCCAGGCCCGCGACCGCTCCGACGGCCAGCATGATGCCTTGCGTGTAGAACACCATCGACGCGGCGTTTTCCGTATCCCCGATCCGGCGCGTCAGGATGTGCAACATCCCGTATCCCATCGCCGCACCCACCGGCAGAAGCGAAGCGATCTGAAAGGCCTCCGTTCCGGGGCGAAGGACGATCAGCACGCCCAGCATTCCAACGGCGATGGCAGCCCAGCGCCTTGGCCCGACCGTTTCGCCCAGAAAGACGATCGAAAAGATGGCGATCAGAAACGGGCTCACGAAAAAGATCGCCACGGC